>SBGG01000029.1 GCA_006226685.1 Sphingomonadales bacterium | reverse complement strand
GCGACATCGATGGTGATGCCCTGTTCGCGCTCTGCGGCCAGACCATCGACCAGCAGGGCGAAGTCAATCTCCTGCCCCTGCGTGCCGACGCGCTTGCTGTCGGCTTCCAGAGCGGCAAGCTGATCCTCGAAGATCATCTTGCTGTCATAGAGCAGGCGACCGATCAGCGTCGATTTGCCGTCATCCACCGACCCGCAGGTGATGAAGCGCAGCATCGTCTTGTGTTGATGGACATCCAGATACTGATCGATGTCCTCGGCGATGAGGGCATCGGTCTTATAGATGACTTCGCCTTCCGACATCAGAAATATCCTTCCTGCTTTTTCTTTTCCATGCCGGCGCCACCCGCATCCTTGTCGATCGCGCGCCCCTGCCGTTCCGATGTCGTGGTGAGCAGCGTTTCCTGTATCACCTCCGGCAGCGTCTTTGCCGTGCTTTCCACAGCGCCTGTCAACGGATAGCAGCCCAGCGTGCGGAAACGGATCGATCGCGTCACCGGCTCTTCGCCCGGATTCAACGGGAAGCGCTCATCATCGACCATCAGCAACATGCCATCCCGCTCCACCGTGGGCCGCTCCTCGGCAAAATAAAGCGGAACAATAGGAACGTCGTTCAGGTGAATATATTGCCAGATATCGAGTTCCGTCCAGTTGCTGATCGGGAAGACACGGATGCTTTCACCCTTGTTCTTCTTCGCATTATAGAGATTCCACAGTTCCGGCCGCTGATTCTTCGGATCCCAGCCATGGGAAGCCGTGCGGAAAGAAAATATGCGTTCCTTCGCCCGGCTCTTTTCCTCGTCGCGCCGCGCGCCACCGAAGGCTGCATCGAAGCCATAAAGGTTGAGCGCCTGTTTCAGCCCTTCCGTCTTCCACATATCGGTATGGAGCGCCCCGTGATCGAACGGGTTGATGCCCCGGTCCCTGGCTTCGGGATTCTGATAGACGAGCAGTTCCATGCCGCTTTCCTGCGCCATGCGATCGCGCAGCTCATACATTGCCTGAAACTTCCAGGTCGTATCGACATGAAGCAGCGGGAAAGGCGGCGGCGAAGGATAGAAAGCCTTACGCGCCAGATGCAGCATCACCGCGCTGTCCTTACCCACTGAGTAGAGCATCACGGGCTTGTCCGCCTCAGCGACGACTTCACGCATGATATGGATGCTTTCCGCCTCCAGCCGCTCCAGATGGGTGAGTGTTTTCAGGTCTGCCATCGCTTCTTCCACTTGTTACGATGTTCGGTTGGCACAGATGACAAAATGCTGTAACTCCCATATGGGAGTATATAGAAGAGAGCTATGCGGCTGAATGATAGCGACCTCCTTTCCTCTCTTCACGAGGGCATGTTCGAGCAACCCTTGTGGCAAAGCTTTCTGGAAAAGCTCCTCAGGCGCACAGAATCGACCGCTACTTCCTTGATTTTTCATTCTATTAATGATGAAAACGCCATCGTCCGGCTTCATGCAGGCAAAGCTTTGCCCGACGATTTTCCGCTGCTTTTTCCCGTCAAGTCCGAACCCGGGATCCAGCCCCGGCAGCAGATGCGAGAAGGCAGGGTTTATTCCCTGACAGAATTAATTGATCCCGACCCTGCCCTCCGGCGCGTCATCCGGAACGAACCGACGGCCGCCCCCCACATGCGATATGGCCGTTGCGTCCGCATCACGGAACCAAGCGGAATCACCGGCTGGCTCAGCATTTTCGCCGACGAGGAGTTCAGTGCAGCGACGTCCGCACGCCTTCTCACCCTGGTGCCTCATGTCCGTATCGCCCTGCGCGGCTTCGTCGCACTGGAACGGGAGCGCTTTCGTTCGGCGGTAACAGCACGCGCGATTCAACGCCTCAATTTCGGCTGGATGACTCTCGACGCTCAATGCCGCATCGTCGATCACGACGAACAGGCCGAGCGCCTGCTTGAGCGATCCGACAGGTTGAAACGCGGACGCTATAATCGGCTTACTCCCACGTCGCCGGACATGGACAGGGAAATCAGCGCGCTCATACGCTCCTGCGCCCGAGGCGAACAGGAACGCCCCAAGGCCATTAACATCCAGCGCGATCCATGGCTCGACATGCTGGTCGCCCCCTTTCAGGATCGCTCGACTTCTTCCGGCACCGCCCCGGTAGCGATCATCTATCTGCGCGGCGACAGCCAGTCGAACACCGATCGCCATGAACAGCTGGTCGACCTGTTCGGCCTGCTCCCCAGTGAAGCGCGGCTGGCCTGGACGATGGCGCAGGGCCTGAGTATCAGCGAAGCGGCACAGGAGTTAGGACTCAGCGTCGAAACCGCCCGAAACTATTCCAAGAAAATCTATGCAAAGACCGGTTCTCGTGGGCAGGCGGAACTGGTTCGTACCTTGCTGACAAGCGTATTGGCGCTGGCCTGACACACGCCCCGCCTATGCACGCGGTCCGCCACCTGAAAATTCCACGCTTATTGCGAACGAATCGCTTTTCCTCCCTTGCGAGGTATGTTATTGAGAATAATTAGCACAACAGAAAACCTCACTTCATCAAGGATTGAGCACCAATGCTGGTCTGCATTTGCAACGGAATAAGGGAAAAAGATTTTCGCACCGCCGTACGCGAAGGCGCCTCCAGCCCCTGCTCCGCCTATGCCCGCATCGGCCATCGCGCGAAATGCGGGCAGTGCACATCCTTTGCCCGCTCCCTGATCGAGAGCGAGCGCGCCACGGCCTGATGCCCCGGCAGGCGGATCGATCGCCTACCCAATCGGGCGATCATTGCCTTGCCCCATTATCGCCTTAACAATCGGCTCCGGCAGGCTATGCTGGGGGCGTCCCATTACAGGCCGGAGCATAAGACCATGAAGGGCGATCCCAAGGTCATCGAATTTCTCAACACCGTCCTCAAAAACGAGCTGACGGCCATCAATCAATATTTCCTGCATTACCGGATGCTCAACCATTGGGGCGTCGCCAAGCTCGCCAAGTTCGAATATGGCGAATCGATCGACGAAATGAAGCACGCCGACATGGTGGCGGAGCGCATATTGTTTCTGGACGGAATACCGAATTTTCAGCTGCTGGGACGCCTGAAGATCGGCGAAACGGTCGAGGAAATATTGAAGGCGGACCTCGAACTGGAAATGGAGGCGCTACCGCCCCTGCGCGACGCGATTCATTATTGCGAAAGCGTTCGCGACTATGTCAGCCGCGACTTGTTCCAGAAAATCCTCGAAAGCGAAGAGGATCATGTTGATATGCTGGAAACCCAGCTCGACCTGATCGAACGGGTCGGCATCCAGAATTATATTCAGCTTAATTCGGAGTCCGCGCGGGACGAGGACTGACCCGCCGCATTCATATCGCACCACTTTTAACCGGCGACCCGACAGTCGCAACAAGAAGGCCCCGGACACAGGTCCCGGGGCCTTCTGTGCAATGATCTCCATTTATCCGACATCCCCTATGGTCTTGTCGGACAGATCTGGACAGGCACGATCAGCGCAAAGCGCCCGCGACCAGCTTATGCAGCTTGCTGTGGATGATGTCGTTTCCGGCAATGACCTCGCGCCGCTCGACCGGCTGATCCCCGCCACGAAAATCGGTAACGAAGCCTCCCGCCTCACGCACCAATAATATGCCCGCCGATACATCCCAAGGGGCAAGGCCGCTTTCCCAGAAGCCGTCATAGCGCCCGGCGGCGACATGAGCGAGATCGAGCGAAGCCGCGCCGAAACGGCGAAGCCCCGCGACGCTCGGTGCCACCGCGCCGAAGATACGCGCCCATTGCACCATATCACCATGCCCCATGAACGGGATGCCCGTCGCGATCAGCGCATCGGCCAGATCCCGCCGCGCCGACACGCGCAGCCGCTGATCATGCCGCCAGGCGCCGCGCGAACGCTCCGCCCAATAGCTTTCATCGGTAATCGGCTGATAGATGAGGCCGGTCGTCACTTCCCGCCGCCCATTGGCCATGGGCTCTTCCACCGCGATGGAGATGGCGAAATGCGGAATACCGTGAAGGAAATTGGTTGTCCCGTCCAGCGGATCGATGATCCAGCGCGGCTTGGCGGGATCGCCGGCGATCTCGCCCCCCTCCTCCAGCAGGAATCCCCAATCCGGCCGCGCCTTGCTCAATTCCTCGACAAGCGTCTGCTCGCAACGTTTGTCGGCCATCGAAACAAAGTCCGCCGGTCCCTTGCGGCTGACCTGCAGATGCTCGACTTCGCCGAAATCACGACGCAGGCGCGGAGCCGCCTTGCGGGCCGCGCGCTCCATGACGGTGAGAAGACCGGAATGGGAAACCATATTATTCTCCTCCCTTGCCTTCAGCGGAAAGGGGTTTGGGCTATGTTATTTCTTGGCTGGCGCAGCCGACTCGGGCTGCCTGTAACCGCATACCGCCGCCATCAGCGCAAGTTGCTGATCGGGGCTGGACGCATCAAATTTCGCCTTCGGGTTGGAGGCAATCACCTGATCCATCTTATTGCTTATTTCCGCGACCGAATGGCTGTACACGCAAGCGAACAATGCTTCCTTGAGGGGAGCAGGCACCTTGTCGGTTGCCATCGCGCTATACATCACCTTGAAACGGAGGGCGGCGGTCTGAAGCTGCTCCTTGGTGGGCGCCGATGCGGAGGGGGCCGCGCTGGCCATCCCTGCGCAACTGACGGACATCAGGCCGGCCAGCAGCAGTTTCTTGACCTTGCGCATGCTCAGTCTGCCCGTTTCACATATTCGCGTTCATAGACATCGACAATGATGCGCGTCCCGGTCGTGATGTGCGGGGGCACCATCACCCGGACGCCATTGTCGAGGATTGCGGGCTTGTAACTGGCGGAAGCTGTCTGCCCCTTCACCACCGCGTCCGCCTCGACCACGGTCGCCTCGACCTGTTCGGGCAGCTGGACCGAGATCGGGCGCTCCTCATACATTTCGAGGACCACATCCATACCATCCTGCAGAAAAGCGGCCGCATCGCCGATCAGGTCGGCGGGCAGGTTGATCTGGTCATAGGTTTCCTTGTCCATGAAAACGAGCATATCGCCTTCGGGATAAAGATACTGGAAATCCTTGGTATCGAGACGGATGCGCTCGACCGTTTCGGCCGACCGGAAACGGACATTATTCTTGCGTCCGTCGATCAGATTCTTCAGTTCCACCTGCATATAAGCGCCGCCCTTGCCGGGCTGGGTGTGCTGAATCTTTACGGCGCGCCACAGGCCGCCCTCATATTCGATATTATTGCCGGGGCGAATTTCGACGCCGCTGATCTTCACCATCGCGCTTCTGCCTGATCTGTTAGGTTGAATGAAAGAGCCGGTGGGCGCTGTAGCGGGAAGCAGGAACAAGGGCAAGGGGGACGCGCGCGCCACCACCTTTACGCCCCTTTGCCGGCATTTGCGGGACTCGTTCAACAAGCCTGTTTTATTGTTCGGAACGAAATGTTAGTTGGGCACGCGAGGGCGCTTCTTGGATCGGGGAAGGGCGTCATCACATGGCAATCACAAACCCAAGTTCCAAGAGGATTCATAATGCCGAGATTGACATGCCTGGCCGGCACGGCCCTGACCTCCATCACCCTGATCATGACAGCGTCCACCGCCGGAGCCGAAACGCTTCAGGATGCGCTTGCCAAGGCCTATCGCACCAACCCCACGCTCACCGCCGCGCGCGCCGGGCAACGCGCCATTGACGAGAATGTCCCCCTCGCCAAGGCAGAAGGA
Organism: Sphingomonadales bacterium; assembly: GCA_006226685.1. Taxonomy (GTDB): domain Bacteria; phylum Pseudomonadota; class Alphaproteobacteria; order Sphingomonadales; family Sphingomonadaceae; genus Sphingobium. The sequence continues at coordinate 133,453 of SBGG01000029.1, read as the reverse complement.
CGCCCCAGTGTCGGCCTCAATGGCACACTGACAGAACAGCTTTATCGCGAAGCGAGTGCATTCGGGCAAAATACACCCAAACGGAATTTCACAGGACAGGCATCGGCCACCGTGCCGATTTATCAGGGTGGAAGCATACGCAACCGGATCCGGTCCGCCAAAGAAAATGTGAAGGCCGGACAGAACAGCCTGCGCGCGACCGAAGCCTCGGTCTTCGCCGCCGTAGTCGCAGCCTATCTCGACGTAATCCGCGACAGCGCGGTCGTCACCTATAACCGCCAGAATGTCAGCTCGCTGGAAACCAATTTGCAAGCGAGCCAGGACCGATTCGAGGTCGGCGACCTCACCCGCACCGACGTTGCCCAGTCCGAATCGCGCCTCGGCCTTGCCCGTGCGAGCCTGCAGGCGGCGGAGGCCCAGCTCATCGCCTCCAAGGAAAATTATATCGCGCTGGTGGGAAGTGCGCCCGACGATCTGGACACGCCCCCCGCCCTGCCCGGCCTTCCAGCTTCGCCCGAAGCGGCGGTGACGGTCGCCCTGCGCGACAATCCGGATATCCTCGCCGCGGAACATACGCGCGATGCCGCCCATTATCAGGTCAATGCCGCCAAGGGGCTGGTAGCACCACGCCTCTCCGCTTTCGCCTCCGGCAGCTATCTCGACTATCTTAACTCCGAGAAGAAGCTTGATACCGCTTTTGCCCCCCCCGGATCGAACAAGGCCGCATCGGCCGGACTGCAACTGACCGTCCCCATTTATCAGGGAGGGCAGCCCGGCGCCCAGGCCCGGCAAGCCGCAGCCCAGGAATCCCAGGCAATCGAGCAGCAGGTAGGGACCGAGCGCAATGTCATTGCCCAGACCCGCTCCGCCTATGCGAGCTGGCAGGCATCGCTTCAGAACATCGAATCGACCAAGCGGGCGGTGTCGGCCGGCGAATTGTCTCTCGAGGGCGTGAGGGCGGAGAATACGGCGGGCACGCGCACCATCCTCGATATATTGGATTCGCAGCGCGACCTGCTCAACGCGCAGGTTCAGTATGTCGCGGCCCAGCGCGACGCCTATGTTGCCGGTTTCTCCCTGCTGGCAGCGATGGGACATGCCGAGGCAAGAGATCTGGGACTGGATGGCGGCCCCTTATACGACCCCAATGCCAATTACGAGAAAGTGCGTGGCAAGCTGTTCGACTTTGATTTCGGGCCGAAACCTGAACCACAGGCCACCCGCACCCAAGATGTGCCCGCCGCAGACCTGAAGATAATTAACCATGAATATTAATAATTAACGTAAATATAAGAAAAATATTGCCATTATATTGCTTGGAAAACGATTCGGGACTATAAGGAAGCATGGTTGATTTACATGCCGATCTGTTAAGGAAAGAGCGCCAGCGGCGCCGTCGCGTTTTCGGCGCGGCGGCGGCTATGGTTGCACTACTCGGTGCCGGCGTTGTCGGCAGCGGGGTGCTTAACGGTTTCCGCAACCATGATGCGGATGCTCTGGCCGCTACCATGCGGCCTGCACAATCTGCCGCTGCATTTGCAGGTATAGCCTCGGCAGCGCTTCCAGGCATGAGTCTGGCGGAATTTTTTGCCGCGACCAGCGCGCTGCGCTTCGCCCAGATGCGTCCGGCCAATCTGCACCTGAAGGGTGGGAAGGGTATGACGCCTGCCGCCTTTGCGGCCATTGTACCGCCGCTTCCCGAGGAAGTTGCAGCACCTCCGGCGGAAGAGGTACCGCCCGCCGCTTTTGCAGGCATCTCTCCGCTTGGCTTCCCTCCTGCGATTCCGGCCGAAAGCCCCGGGGGGATACCGGGGGTCATTCCGACGAGCAATCCCGGCCTGCCCGGCCCTGTGGGACCGATAGGTCCCACCCCACCGGCGAGCGTGCCGGAACCCGCAAGTTGGGCCTTGATGATCCTGGGGATGGGCAGCATCGCCATGGCGATGCGCAGTAGGTCGCGTCGACCTTCGGCCAAGGTTGCCAAGGCCGCCTGATCGTCTTTTAGCGAGCGATTTTAGGCGTCGATTTTAACCTGATCAACGCGCCACAACATCAGATTGTTCGGCAGCCTGACATAAGATCATTACAGATAACCCCGCCCCTCCTTTGGAAGGGCGGGTTTTTCTTTGGCTGGACCACACCGGTTCAGTGGATTTGCAGAGTATCACCCGCAAAGGTCATACCATCAAGACGGGACAGGACATTCTGGCCCAGCAGGGATACCGGGATCCCATTGTCGACCACAGCCGCCTCGACATTCGCAATCGAGTTGTTGGCGATATCGAGCCGCTCGATCTTGGCCCACCGCATCTGGGCAGGGCCACCAACAGTCTGCATCACATTGCCTCGGCGGGAAGCGATTTCGGAAAGACCGAGGCGTGCCGCGTCGGCGCCGGTAAGGACTGTGACATTGGCGCCGGTATCGACAAGAAACCGCACCTTGTCCTGCCCGATCTTGGCATCGACATAGAAGAGACCGTCCGCCGAGCGGGAAATAACAGTGACATTGGCAAGAACGGCCGAGGGAGCAACCGCCGCTCCGGCATTGACGGCATCGACCTGTACGGCGGCCGCCACGGGAAGGGGGGCGGGCTGATAAGCGGGCTCTGTCGGCGGCACCATCGCTGCGATCGCCAAACCAGCCAAAAGGAGTTTTGCCCTAAACATGAAGAGATCATGCGCGCGAGCCTGCCAATATTCGGCTGCTCAATCCGGTTAGCGGAAAAATAACCCTGTTTTTGTTCCCGACCGCCGATTCCCGCACCACTCCCTCTCCGGAACCAATAGCCCATGGCTAAAATCTCATATTTTATCCTATTTGGATAAAATAACTTTCCTACATACCTCCAATTGGGTTAGCAATTTGCTCGCAGATCAACTTCAGCAGCCCAAGGAGAATGCACATGGCCGTCGATCCCTATCAAAACATGCTCGAAAACCTGTCCGCTCCGTCGCGCACGCCTTTTTCGATCACCCCTTCGGACAGCACCGAGCTGCTCGTCATCCCCAAGCGCATCTATGTCGGCACCGGCGGCAATGTGACGTTGCGCGGCGTCGAATCCGAAACCGACGTCGTTTACAAAAATGTGGATGACGGCGTTTATCTGAACGTCCGCCCATCCTTCATTCGCGCCACCGGCACGACGGCGGCCGACATCATCGGCGAGGCCTGATCATGGCCTGGCTCGATTATTATGGAAATGCGCCGGGCTTCGGCAACCGGCGCGGAGGTGGGGGTGGCGTTACGCCGCCCTCCGTTCCCTTCACCAGCGTGAACGCGGACGGGTGGAACGTCGATTATGCGGAGACGCCCCCGGCGTTCAACCCGCTGGAGACGTTCACCGTGGCCCGCGCCGGATATGATGCGACCGGCGCGGCGGTGACGCACAACGACATGCTCACCCTCACCCAGCGGGTGCGCTTACCCTATCCCGATCAGGCCAGCCTTACCGCGCTGACGGTAGCGCTGTCCGATTATATCCTTGCGACCGACAGCGTTTCGGGCGCGAGCAACGCCAGCACCGCGACCAGCCCGAAGCCCATTGCCAATTGGGCGATGCTGCACCGGCAACTGGTCGGCGACATGCTGGTGCTGGAGGTGACGGGCAACCACTGGTTCGCGCGCGACGGCAAGCCGTTTGCCTGTGTCGAGTTCAGCGCGACCGACGGGACCGCGACCATAACCGCCAAGGCAACGCAGCTCGAAGTGAGTAGCCATGTCGGCGACCAGTGCGCGGTGCTCGTTTACAAGGTAGTGCTTGATATCAGCACGCTTGCCGATGGCCTGATTACCGCCAATGCGAAGGTCTATCCATGGGTTGGCGGTGCTGCTTCCGTGGCGGACAGCAGCGCTTCCACGGAAGGCCGGGGATTTTCTCCGCGCTATTTCTACAAGGATGCCGTCCGGTTCGCCACCCCTCCGCTCGCCTATGTCGCATCGACCGGCGATGATGGGGCGGGTGTCGTTTCGACCGACGCCGCCACGGCCAGTGCTTCGCCCTTCCTGACGGTTTCGGGTGCAATGGCAGGACTCATTGCCGCGTCCGGCGTTACCGGCGAGCGTGTCGATGGATGTCGTATCCGGGTGATGGATACCGTGTCGCTTGGCGGAGGATCTGCCAGCGCTATCGCGCAACAATGCGCTGCTATGGTGGTGGAGCGCGATCCGAACACGGCGAAGGCAAACGCTATCGTCCAGCAGAGCGGAACGTGGCGTCCCAGGATCGGCGTCGGAACGTTGCTTGGCGGTCTGACCGAAGGCGCCGTTCTATTCCGCGACCTGACGTTCACACGATCCGGCACATACCAAATTCAGGGGGAGAGCGCGAATAAGCTCAACGTCATGTTCGCCGATGGCCTTGTCTATGACAATGCGAGTATCAGCTACTTCACGATGCAGAATGCCAACGCGATGATGTGGACGGACGGGGCCGAGTTCATCAACGCGACGCAGGCCTCGGTTCTGGCTGCAGGCCCAACCGAAATCAGGATGCTGCGCGGCCTCAAGGTGGACCGGGGTAATACCTCGCTGGATGGGTTCCTGATGTTGGGCTGTGCGATAACGCGCCTCTCTTCCATCGGCCCAGGATCATCCGGGCGCGGCGAAGGCGGCACCATCATTCAGTTCAATAAATTCGAAAATCCGTTGAAAACAACCTCTGTCATCGGCCCCGGTTCTAGCGCTGATGTCACCAATTACAGCTTTAGCCAAAATCTGGTGGAGGAGTGCGACCCGGCGGCAGGCCCCGGCCTACGCGCCAGCGCGGACAGCACCGTAGGGAACCTTACCCATGTGCTGCTCGATAATGTAACGGTGACGGGATATGGCACGGCGGGGCGGTTCAATGCTTTCTATGACGAAGGCGATACCCGCCGAACGCATCATTTTGTGCGGACCCGCAACAGTATCCTCGCCAATCTCTACACCAAATCGGACGTATTCCGGGGGGTCAACCAGTCGGGAGCCGATGCTTCCTTGGCAATCGGCAACTGGCAATTCATGTATGGCGTCGGCGCGCACCGCAACTTCACTCAGTTCGTGCAGCCCGGCGTCAATGAGGAGGGAGACGTAGAGGCGCAGGCCTTCGCCGGACTCGGGACTGTGCTCGGCGATAGCATCACGGTACGAAACGACCCGCTGTTCGCCGACTATCAGGGCGCAACGGCGAGCATTGGCACGGGCGGTGGCGATTATACGCTGACCGGGGCGTCCCCCTGCATCGGCATGGTTCCGGCATCTGGGGAAACATTTCCGCGCGACCTAGCGGGCGACCTGCGCGACCGGGGAAGCTGCGGGGCATATCGGTAAGCGGCGAAAGTTCGAATGACCGGGTGTACACCCGTTCCCGCTACCCAGATCGCGCTGGTTTCGAGGCCAAGCCTCGTGCCAGCGCGATTCAGGGCCTGATCGCGCTGGCACGCCTCCCCCCGATTATCGCTTCAGATAATCGCTCAGATAGTCGATCAATGCCGACGGGTCGGTCGTCGCCATGACCGGTTCACGGGTCCGCACATCATCCAGTGCTTTAATCATTTCCGCATCGCTATCGGCCGTAGCGATCAGCCCATGGGCGACGAAGGCGTCGGCAATCTCGCTCTGGTGATTGTCATAATGCTCGTTCCGTTCGAACCGCCGGGGTATGACGATCACGCGACATCCTTCCCGCAAGGCCGTGATGATGGAGCCGGTACCGCCATGGCAGATAACGATATCGGCCTTGCGCAAAATTGCCTTCACCTCGTCGAACGGCAGGGTCTCATGGCATTCGACGCCATCGGGACAGCGCCCCCCCTCTCCAACCTGTACGATCACATGCTCCGGCAGCCTCCCGGCCCGTTTCGCCTGTTCAACCAGATCGACCAGCCGATCGAATTTCAGGGTTGCGCCAACGGTCGCGAACACCAGCGGCTCTTTATCCGGTCGCGGCCCAGTCAGCATTCGCAAAGGATTAAAAAGCTTTGCTCCCGGCCATTTTTCCGCTGCCGCAGCGGATTGCGATATGCGCAAATGGGCGAGCGGTCCGGCCAGTCGAGCAAAGGCGGATGGGCGATCGAAACGGGCGAAAGAATCGATCAGGATGATTCTGGCGCCGAACAGGCGCGCCCATAGCACAATGAAAACCGTCGCCCCTGCCCCGGTGGAGATCACCACATCCGGGCGTTTGCGTACAATAACGCGAAGAGCCTGAAAACAATTGCGCATTGCAACCCAAAGCATTTTGAACGGCGCCCCGAGCCGGGCCTGCCCAAGCGCGAAATGCGCAACGAAATAACTTTCCTGATCCCGCGCGATCGATCTTCCGAGCGCAGTGTCCTCCGTCACGAAAAAATGCGGATAATTCCTCCATAGCGGTTCCAGGTCGAGAATCTGGCGGAGATGCCCACCACCGGATGCAGCAAGACAGATCAGGGGCCGGGATTGTTTATCCACGTAAATATTCCTCAAGACAAAGACGGGAACTGAACGATTTGGAAAAGGTTTCGGAGTTAACGCTCTTTGCCCGAACACGACATCCCAGTATATCGACCAAGCGATTCGATATGCCGATTACTCAGCAAGCGAGACAGGAATTTGCAATGAAAAATATGATGGCGGCCCTTATGGTTTCGACCCTCGCCCTTTCGGCCTGCGGCAAGGGGGATTCCTCCGACGCGCCGACCGGCCAGGTGGTTGCCACCATCAACGGCCAGGAAATCACCAATGCGGAACTGACGAGCGAGTTGAGCAGCGGCATGCCTCAGGATCCCGCGCTGCAATCGATCATCAGCCGCTATATTCTGGCGGATGAAGCCAAGAAAGAAGGGCTGGACAAACTGCCCGAGGCCGCGATCCTGAAGAATAAGGCGGAACAGGCCGTCCTGATCGAAATGCTGACCCGCAAGCTGCGCGAAAATGTGCCGGCTCCTTCGCAGGATGAAGTCAGGCAATATGTGTCGGAACATCCGAGCAAATTTGATCAGCGCCGCATCTTCATCGTCGACCAGCTCGCGGTCGATGAAGTTTCGCCCCAGCTGATGGAAGCGCTCAGGCCGCTCGATACGCTGGCGCAGATCACCCAGATGCTGGACGCGAAGAAGATCCAGTACCGCGCCTCTCTGGGCAGCATCGACGCCATGACGTTGAACGCCGACATGGCCGACAAGCTTGCCAATATGTCCGTGGGTGAAGTGTTCGCGGCTCCCGTCGGAAACACGACGAGGGTGAACAGCATTCGCGAGATCATCGTCAAGCCGCTCAGCCAGGCCGATGCCGAAAAGGTGGCCAAGGCGACCATCACCACCGAGCGGACCCAGAAGCTGGTTTCCGAGCGTCTTGCCGAAATCGTCAAGAAGGGCATGGCGCAGGTCAAGATCAACCCCAGCTTTGCTCCGAAACAGCCGGAGCAGGGTAAGGCCCCGCAGAAGCAGGACGGCGCCAAACAGACAGGAACGGACCAGACGAAACCTTGATTGCTCCGGACGCTCCCCGCCCGGCCGACATCGCTGTGAATCACGCAACGCCAATCGAAATAGGGCTGCTCTGGCATTCCGCCCGTTCGGGTAATCTGGGCGTCGGGGCGCTGACCATCGGAAATATGTCCCTCGCCGGCGATGTCGCGCGGGACATGGGGTTGTCGCCGCACTTCACCATATTATCCATGCGGGACGGCGACACGCCGCCCCTGACGGATGATTCGGTGAAGGTCGTTGCAATCGACAGTCGGTTCATGCTCGGCGGCGGCTTCTGGAAACAGCTGGGCCGGCTCGATTGCGTTCTGGATATCGGCGCGGGGGACAGCTTCGCCGATATCTATGGCCCCAAGCGTTTCGGTTTCCTGTGGCTTTCGAAGGCAATGACACTCGCCCGCCGGGTGCCGCTGATGCTTTCCCCGCAAACGATTGGCCCTTTCACACGGCAACCCTATCGGATGCTGGCCGCCGCAGTCATGAAACGCTGCGCAGCAGTAGTCGCCCGCGATGATCGCTCGCTGGAAGTTGCCCGCACCATGGCCCCCGACGCCCATGTGCTGCGGTCGGTGGACGTGGCTTTTGTCATGCCCTATCGTGATCAGAGCCATTTGCGGGGCGGCCCGCGTATCCGGGTAGGCGTCAACACATCCGGCCTGCTGTTTCATGAAGCGGAGAGCGGGAACAATCATTTTGGCCTGTCTTATGATTATGCGCGCTTTACCCGGCAGACGATCAAAGCCTTGCTGAAGCGCGGCGATGTCGACGTCCACCTCGTCACCCATGCCACCAGCAAGGGTATGCCGCAGGATGATGATGCCCGCCTGGCCGACCGACTCGCAACGGAATATCCGGCGGCGATCCGGGTCCCCGATTTTCTGCATCCCGAAGATGCCAAGAGCTATATCTCCAGCCTCGACCTGCTCGTGGCTGGTCGGATGCACGCCTGTATCGGCGCCTATTCCGCCGGAACCCCGGTGGTGCCGGTTGCTTATAGCCGCAAATTTTCAGGGCTGTTCGGTATGCTCGGCTATGACTGGATGATCCCGGTAACCGGCATGGATGCGGAACAGGCCTCCGCATTCATTCTCAGAGCGCTGGACAATCGCCCAGCCATGGCAGCCGACATTCGCAAGGGCATGGTGCAGGTTGCCGAAAAGCTTGACCTATACCGCGACGCTTTGCGGACCTTGTTCACCCAGGCGTTGAAACACCGGCCATGACAGCCCCTTCCTCCCCCACGCTGGCCCGCGTTCTGCGCGGGCAGCTCTGCAGCGGGTGCGGGCTGTGCGCCGGGACAAGCGACGGCGCCATCGCCATGGAAACAATCGCGCCCGGCTATGCCCGCCCGCGACAGAATAAACCCATTGACGATCCCGTCGAAAAGCGGATCACAGCCTCCTGCCCCGGCGCAACGGTCGCGCCATGGCAAGAAGCCCCGCATCGCCATCCCTATTGGGGCCCATGGCACGCCTGCCTTACCGGCCATGCCACTGATCCGGCGGTACGGCATGCGGGATCATCCGGCGGCGCCGTATCGATGCTGGCAATCCATGCGTTGCAGGCAGGCATGGCGGAACGCGTTCTGCACATCACCGCCGACCCGGAAAAGCCCACGCGCAATATCGTGACATGGTCCCGGTCAGCAGACGAAATATTGGCGGGTGCCGGATCGCGCTATGCTGCCTCTTCTCCGCTCGAACAGATCGATCAGGCCCTGTCGCAAGGCACATCTTTCCTGTTCATCGGCAAGCCATGCGACGTTTCCGCGCTCAGGCAACTGGCAACAGTCGATCCGCGTGTCGACGCGCTGGTGCCGATAATGCTTTCTTTCTTCTGCGGCGGCCTGCCCAGTCATGACGGCGCCGACCGGATTCTCCACCATATGGGTCTCGCGCCGGAAAGCGTCACTGAATTCCGTTATCGCGGCAATGGCTGGCCCGGCCTGACGACCGCCCACACCCGTGACGGCACCACGGCCACGATGAGCTATGCCGAAAGCTGGGGAAACCATCTGTCGAAGGAAGTGCAATTCCGGTGCAAGATCTGCCCTGACGCTGTAGGAGGAACCGCCGACATCGCCTGCGCCGACGCCTGGTATGGCGGCGAGAGCGGCTATCCGTCGTTCGAGGAGCTGGATGGGCGCAGCCTCATCCTGACCCGTACGCGAAAAGGCGTGGAGCTTCTTAAATCGGCGGTCAACGCCGGCAGGTTGGCGGTTGAAACATTACCGATCACCGAAATCGATCTGATGCAACCCGCGCAAGCCCGCCGCAAACGACTGGTTTCGGCACGGCTTGTCGCATGCGCGATAACATTGCAGCCCCGCCCGACCATGGACGGGCTTGATGTTGCGGCCGCCTCCAGACGGGCATCGACCAGAGAATATCTGAAGAATTTACTCGGAACGATAAGACGAATCGTAATGAACAGGCGATAAGCAGCCAAATTTCGAACGCAAAAACTTTTCGTTACCGGTTTATTGAGATAATGGAGCCTAAGCAGGGCAAACGCTATGGGGATAATATGGCAAAACAAGGCATGAGCATGGGTACCGGCAAGGCATCGGTCCTATTGTGTCTGTGTATTGGCGGGTTTCCTGCCATTGCAACGGCCCAGGAGCGGCGCCTTAATATTTCGGCCGACATCTACACGCGATATGACAGCAATCTCGCCCGATCCAACAAGGCGAACAGCTCGCTGCGCGGACTGCATCGATCCGATATCACGGTCACCCCGTCGATCACCGCAGACATATTATATCCTGTCGGCCGGCATCAGTTCAGCCTGACCGGCGGTATCGGCTATGATATCCACACCCGGAACAGCCGGCTCGATCGGGAACGGATCGGCCTCGACGGCGGTGCCCTTCTCGCCATTTCCCGGTGCAATGCCAATATCACCGCCGGTATTACCAGGCGTCAGAGCGATCTGGGCGAGATCGGTGCGTTTGCGGGAGAGGAAGTCCGCAGCGTAAACAACACGGAAACGGTCTTCACCACCAATGCGGATGTTTCCTGCGGTAATAGCTTCGGACTGCGCCCATTTGTGACCGTTGGTTACCAGAATGCGCAGAACAGCAATATCATCCGGCAGCGCACCGATCGCCACATGCTGAGCTATGGCGGAGGTCTGGGCTATGTTCACCCGACCATCGGCAATATGCGCCTGTTCGTGACCCGCAGCGAAACCCGTTACGACAACCAGATCATCCCGGGCGTCGGCGAGAACGGCTATGACGTGACATCATTCGGAGCAAGCTTCGAACGCAATATCGGTTCTCGCCTGACCGGGTCCGTACAGCTTTCCTGGACCGACCTCAATTCACGCGCGCCGGGAACTCCCGGTTTCAACGGTTTCAACTGGGGAGTGGACCTGACCGGGCAGGTCAATGAAAGGCTGCTCGTTCATGCCGGGTTATCCAGAAATGTTGCATCAACGCTTGCCGTGGATGCAAATTATCATGTGGACACCATGTACCAGTTCGATACATCCTATGCGTTGACCAGCCGGCTCACGGCCAAAGTTGGCGTCACCCATTCTCCGCGGCGTTTCTATGGCTCCAGCACGGAATTCGGGCCGTTCCTGTCACGCGACAGGCAGACCATGATTTTCGGGAGCCTGACTTTCGCGCGCAGCGACAGGCTGACATTCGCGCTTGATTATGCCCATGACATTCGCAACGCCAATGGCGACTTCTACGATTATACGAACGATCATGTCGGCCTGCGGGCCAGTCTGAAACTCTGATCGGCTGAACGAAATACAGCGGAAAGGCACTTACGCATGTTCAGGCAAATTTGGGCGGTCATGATGGCAGTCATTTTGTCATTGTCTCCGATGGCTAGCGCGGCGGCATCGGCCCAGACGCCCCCTCCTCCGGCGCAGCCTGCCCAGGCCGCGGAAACCGGGAAACAGGTCGTTTCGATGGCGGATGGATATGTCCTCGGCGTCGGGGATGTGGTCGAGGTTTCGGTTCTGGGTCGTGAGGAATTCAATCCTCGCGTGCAAATCCAGAATGACGGCACGTTGCAATTGCCTTTTCTCGGCACGGTCAAGGCATCAGACCTCACCATCCTGCAATTTCGCGAAAATGTCCGGCAGGCGCTGATTCGTGGCGGATATTATGCCAGCCCGGTCGTCAATGTCGCCGTGGCCAGCTATGCCAGCCGCTATGTTACGGTATTGGGTGAAGTCGCCACGCCGGGCATCGTGCCGATCGATCGTTCCTATCATCTTTCGGAAATACTGGCCCGTGTTGGCGGTCCCCGCGGTACGGCTTCGGACCAGGTTAAGGTGACGCGCGAAAATGGCGAGGAGCTGGAACTTTCGATCCGGGAAAGTGCCACGAGCGGCGGTGACAAGGACCCGGAAATCAGCCCCGGTGACAAGATTTACGTCCCGGCCGCCAAGACCTTCTATATCTATGGTCAGGTCAACGCACCCGGCACCTATCAGATCGATCGCGATATGACCCTGCGCAAGGCGCTGGCACGCGGCGGCGGCCTCACCCCGATGGGATCGGAAAAGCGCGTCAAAGTGTTTCGCAACGGCGAGGAGATCAAGAAATTCGATCCTTCCGAACCGATCATCGACGGCGACGTGGTCGTTGTCGGCGAACGCTTCTTCTAAGGAAAAACGCAGATGAGCTTCATCCAGTTAATCCGTATTCTGTGGGCGCGAAAAGCCATCATCCTTTTGACGCTCTTGTGCTCAATCGCCGGGGCCTGGCTGGTAGTGAAGCTCATCCCCCCCCGGTTTGAGGGCACGTCACGAGTCATGCTTGAAATCGTCAAGCCCGACCCGGTGACAGGCCAGATGATGTCGTCGCAATATGCGCGCGCCTATGTGGCGACACAAATTGAGCTGATCCGCGATTATCGCATCGCGGGTAAGGTCGTCGACGAATTCGGATGGACCAGTTCCCCCGCAATGGCGGCACGCTATGCCGCGCGGTCGATAGGCGACAAGCGCGACTTCCGCCGCTGGCTTGCCCAGATCATCATCGACGGCACCCACGCAAACCTCATTCCGGGAAGCAACATCCTCGAAATAGGCTTTTCCTCCACCAGCCCGGAAGTCGCGGCCAAGGCCGCCGACGCCATCCGTGACGCCTATATCGAGCAGACGCTTGTCATGAAGCGCGAAGGCGCCCGCCGCAACGCGCAATGGTTCCGGCAACAAGCCTCCAAGATCAGCGGCGACCTCGCTGCAGCGGAAAAACGCAAGACCGATTTCGAACGGGAAAACGGCATCGTCCTGCAGGCGGATAATAGCGATACGGAGGAAGCGCGGCTTGCTGCCCTCGCGTCGACAGCACCGGCAGCCCCGATGCCGTCGGCCGCAGCGGCAGCCACCAGCGGACCGTCGGCCGCATTGCTGGCGCAAATCGACGCCCAGATCGCGTCCCTGTCACAAACGCTCGGCCCCAACCATCCGCAATTGCAAAATCTGAAGCGGCAGAGGGCTGCGGTCGCCCAGTCGGCATCGCGGGAGCAGGCAACGGTGCGCATCGAATCCGGGCCGTCATTGTCCAGCCAGCTATCCGCACAGACCCAGAAGGTGCTGGCACAACGGGGCAAGGTCGGTGAGGCCCAGCGCCTCGCGGCCGACGTTTCGGTCCTGCGCGATCAATATAACAAGGCCTTGCAGCGCGTGGCCGATCTGGACCAGGAAGCCCAGTCGACCGACGCCGGCATCACCGTTCTGGGCGATGCCTCCATACCGGAAAGCCCGAATTTTCCGAACGTGACTCGCGCATTGCTGGGGGCCGTCGCCTTCGGCCTTGGTCTTGGCCTGTTCGCGGCCATGATCATCGAACTGCTCAGCCGCCGTGTTCGGGGCGTTGAAGATCTCGCGATCAGGGGGGTTCCGGTCATCGGCACCATGGCCGCCGCGCCTTCCGCCAAGTCAACATCCGGCTGGACCTGGCCGGGCATTCATAATCCATTTGCCAGAAGAGTGACGGAATGATCGAAACCAGCATCAAGCCGACCGGCACCCCGGAAAACCCGGATTCCAACGGATCGATCGCGGTGCGCTCGGGATTCCACCTGTCATCTGACATCATTGTCATGACCGACTCCGGATCGGTGCAGGCCGAGTCCATCAGCGGATTGCGAACCCATTTGCTGGCCCAGCATATTCGCGACGGACGGCGATCGCTTGCGGTGTGCGCGCCGTCGGAAAATAGCGGGGCTAGCTATATCAGCGTCAATCTGGCGGTTGCCCTTGCCATGGCCGGTGTCGATACGCTTCTGATCGATGCCGACATGCGCTCCCCTTCGATCGGGAATTTCATTGTGCCCGATGCCCCGTGCGAAGGGCTGCAGCAATGTCTCAACGATCCTTATCTTCCGGTGGACGATGTCATTCAGACCGACATCATACCGCATCTCTCGGTCCTATATGCCGGCGGAGCGACACCAAATGCGCAGGAATTGCTGGCGAGCCGGGCCTTTCCCACCCTCATCGACCATTGCCTTCGCAAATATGAGGTCACGATCGTCGACACACCGCCGAGCAACCTGTCGGCCGATTCGCGTCGGATTGCTACCGCGGTGCGCTATGCGATGGTCGTCGCGCGTCGGAACCGGACATTTACTTCGGATATCAAGACATTGATTGACGATCTGACCGGCGACCGGGCCAAGGTCATCGGCAGCTTCCTCAATGAATTCTGACCCTTCCGAGACGATGAACGCACCTCCCCCATCGTCGGCGCGTGACGCCTCCTCCTCCCCGGCCGCCATTTCCGATTGGCTGCGCCGGGTTTCCGGGCATTGGCCGCTGGCTTTGGGCTTTTTGATACTGGCGATTCCGACCATTGCCCAACTCGGCCGGGAAGTATGGTCGATGGAAATCGGAGCTCATGGACCGATCGTTCTGGGCACAGGCCTGTGGCTGCTCACGCAGATAGTGCCTGATTTGCGGCGCGACGCCAGCCCCCCTTCCTGGCTGCTGATCACCCTGCTGCTGGCCATAGCATTACCTCTTTATGCCTTTGGCCGGGCCTATGACTTCATCAGTCTGGAAGCGCTGGGGCTGTATGGCGTGATGATCGCCATCTTTTATCGGCTATACGGCTTCACCGCATTACGGCGAAATTTCTTTCCGTTCGTCTATCTGGGGTTTCTGGTTCCGCCGCCGGGCTGGGTGATCGACAAATTCACAGCGCCGCTGCGCGAATTCATATCCCATGTGGCAACAGACGGTCTCTACGCGCTTGGCTATCCGATCGCCCGCGAAGGCGTGACGATTTACATCGCCCAATATCAACTCCTGGTAGAAGATGCCTGTTCGGGCATGAACTCCATTGTCGGCCTGACTGCGGTTTCGCTATTTTATATCTATATCATGCACAAAGCATCATGGCGGTATGCGCTGTTCCTGATCGCGATGATCCTGCCGATCGCAATCATCGCGAACATCATCCGTATCATCATCCTCATTCTCCTGACCTATTATGCGGGGGACAGCGTGGCCCAGGGTTTCCTGCACGTCACGGCAGGCATAGTGCTGTTCGCTTTTGCACTGGCACTGGTCTTCGGCATCGATGCGCTCTGCCAGCGCCTGTTCCTGCGCTATCGGCGGAATAAGGGAGAAGGCGCATGATCGACCGCCGTGAACTGCTGTTTGGCGGAGCCTGCGTGGCTGCGCTCGGTACGGGATTGGCATTGCGTCCGCGGAAGCTGAAATCCCTGCTGAAGGATGAGGAAATCGGCACGATTATCCCCCGCCGTTTCGGCCCATGGTCATCCCATGACGGCGGCGACATTGTCACCCCGAAAACTCCCGGCAGCCTGGCCGACCGCCTGTATAGCCAGACCGTTACGCGGACCTATGTCAACACGACGAACAATATGGTGGTGATGCTGCTCATCGCTTATGGCCAGTCACAGAGTGACCTGCTTCAGTTGCACCGGCCCGAAAGCTGTTACCCCGCCATCGGTTTCACGATCAGCGGCCAGAAATCCGTAGATATACCGGTACCCGGTGCCGTTCCCCTGCCGGCGACCGCCCTGACCGCCAGCAATGGAGGACGGATCGAAGACATCATCTACTGGACGCGGCTTGCCGAATATTTTCCACGCACCGCCGGAGAACAGCGTAGCGACCGTTTGAAAACTGCCATGTCCGGTTTCATCGGTGACGGCGTGCTGGTACGCGCATCGGCCATTCGGATGGGTGAACCGGCCCAATATGATGAAATCGAGCAATTTCTCGCCAGCCTTATCGCGGGCATGGCACCGGACAAGCGCAATGTCCTGATCGGCACGGGCCGGGCCGAAGCAATGGCGCGCAATGCCAGCATTACACGATAAATTACCGGGCAAATGAACGAGATGCGGTGGCGGATGTCACCGCATCCAGGGAGGGAGTCCTCTTCGCCCGGTCACGCCGGCCAGCCAGCCCGACAGCGCATAGCCCCATTGGCGCCACGCCCCACGCGCCGCATAGCGCATCGTCAGCAATAGCAAGGCTGCCGGTATCGCCACCACCAGCCAAAGTGGCGTGGTGTCGTGCACCACATTGATCTTGTTGCGTTCATCAAGATAAATCGGCAAGCGCGGACGGCGGCGGATCGGATCGGCCGACCCGGTCGTTCCCCCCTGCCCATGGCAAACGAGGGATTCCGGGGCAAACCCCAGTTTAAGCCCGTGCGCGCCCGCGCGCAGCGCCCACTCCACTTCCTCGCAATAGAGGAAATAATCCTCCCGCATCAGGCCGACCCTATCCACCAGATTCCGCCCGACCAGCATCGACGCGCCCAATATATAATTCATGCGCGCTTCCACCGCCGCCGCGTCGACCTGCTCCCCCAGAGCATGGCCGTGACCGATGGATTCGGACCGGGCCAGCATCGGACGCCAGCGCCCTCCATAGGCCTGCACCCGCCCGTCGGCATGGTGCAATATCCCGCCCACGGCATGGCAATCGCCCCGCGCCAGGCGCTCCACCAGTGCACGCAACGCATCGGGGTGCGGCTCGGTATCGGGGTTGACGATCCACCATCCATCACTGTCGCCACTGGCGCGGATGCAATGGTTAACGCCCCCCGCATAACCGAGATTGCCGCCAGCCAGCAGGCAACGCACCTGCGGATCCAACGGACGGACCGCAGCCACCGCTTTTTCAAGCGCCCGCCAGGCCTCCTCCCCGCCATTTTCGCAAATGACAATATCATGGTCGGCGTAGCTCTGGCGCGTCAGCGCGGCCACGCAGCGGGCAACCTCATCGGCATTGCGAAACGCAACGATACAGATGGTGACATGCATGGCCGCGCCTATCTTCCTCGCCGCAGCAACAGCCGATGGCCCTCCGCGAAGCGCCATAACCGGGACAGTATCAACATGCCGACTGCTCCGGCCCGATCCCGGACGGCGGGCAGGCGATCATCGGTCAACGTACACACCGCATGAGGAAGGATCGACAAGGGCAGCGCCCAGGTCCGCAACAGCCAGCACAGCCGGCTCCCGTTCCGCTCGCGCATCAGCGCATAGCTTTCCGCACTCATGCGTTGCCATTTTCTTTTCAATTCCGGCCAGTTCCGGCGTGCGGGATGGGCCACCACCGCCTTCTCCGCATAGCCGATGCGATAGCCTTTATCGCGGGCGCGCAGGCACCATTCCTTATCTTCGGACACCTCGGTCCGAAAGGGGCCGACGGCCCTGAACAGCGCGGCCGGGCAGAACAGATTGGCCGTCACCGTGAAATGTTTTTTCAGCACATAGGACCGGTTCTGAAATGCGAACACCGTCTCGAACGCCTCGGCGGCGCTCATATGGCCCGGTGACCGAACCGTCACTGTCATCCGCCCGCCGACGAAATCCGCCATGTCAAGCGCCCGCACGCCTTCCTCCAGCCAGTTGGCTTCCGGCACGCAATCGCAATCGGTGAACGCCAATATCCGGCCCTGCGCCTCCGCCGCTCCGGCATTGCGGGCAGGCCCTGCCCCCTGTACCGGGGCCTCTATCAACCGCGCACGGTTCCGCACCACCGCCCGAACCGCATCGAGACCGGCGGGCGTGCCATTGTCGGCAACCAATATCTCATAGTCCGAACGTGGCATGGTCTGCGCCTCCAGCGCGGCCAGACACTGGTCCAGTCGGTCAAGGTCGTTATAGTGCGGAACGATAACACTTACAGACGGCATGGGAACGGTCATGGTCGCGAAACCACCCTGGCCTCAGCGGCCCCACGCTTATCGACCCAGCCCCGAATAGCCCCTACGGTCGGGTGAAAGACCAGATCCGGCCGATCCTGCACCAGATCGCGCAATTGCCGCGCATCCATTTCCCACCAGCGGCTCGCTTCCAGAGCCTCGATCATTTCGGGTTCGAACCGATCCCTCAGCCTGCGCGCGGGATTGCCGACCATGATGCTATAGGGCGCCACATTGCGGGTCACTATTGCACCGGCACCGATAATCGCTCCCCGCCCGATATGCTTACAACCGGGTAGAATCACCACATTATGCGCAATCCAGACATCATCCTCGATCACGAGAACCTCGTCCCAGCTTATATCCTCATCGACCACACCGAATTTGCGCTCATACAGGGCCGGGTGGGTCGTCATCGCATCATAGGGATGGTTGATCGGAACCGAACGGACGCTGTTGGCGATCGAACAATAGCGCCCTACCCGGATCGGCCCGGTCATGCGCCAACGATCGAAACAGCCATAGCTGTAATAGCCGACATCGATGCGATAGCGCTCCCGGAAATAGGCGCGCAGCTTCTCATTCCGATACTGATCGCGCAGCCAGAATTTAAGGCGAATCTTCTCGATCAGCGCGGCAAGCACAATATCAACCGACGCGGGATATGTTGGTTTCCAGAATCCGGGTCACTTCGGCAAGCGGTCTGGAGTTGTCGCCAAAATCCGGTTCCGCCGCGAAATAACCATCGGCAAAACTCATCCAGAGATAGACGGCCACACCATCCTCAGCGAACTCATATACTTCGCCGGGGACATTCTCGACCTTTTTGATCAGCCCATATTGGTTGACCATCTTGTCCAGAAAAGCGCGTCCCGCTTCATTGCGTTCGATAACCGCCTCGACCTGATCGAGCTGGAAACGCCCACCGGTATTGAGGACCGCACGAGCAAGCAAACCGAGGCGGGCACCATAATGGGCGGTGCGGGCATTGGCGATCGCAAACAGACTGCGAGGCGACACGCGCTGTTCCAGTTCCGCCAGAGCGCGCTTCACTGCGGCAAGGACATCCGCCTTCTCAACCGTTACCGCCTCGCGATCGAGCGCATAAATCCCGGCATGCTGACAAATCAGGCTGGCAACATAGGGCGACCCGTGGGCCACTGCGGTAATGGTTTCCACCACCTGCTCGTCATAGCGCAGGCCACAGACCGCTTCGCCATTGTGAATCAGTTCCTCGATCTCCGTCTTTTCCATATTGGGAAGCTGCAGCCCCAATATATTCCGGCGGATCGACGGGATATGCTCGATCAGTTCGGTCAGATTGGAGGCGACCCCGGCGATCACGAGCTGGACACAGACCGAACGATCCGAAAGATTCTTGATGAGTTCGGCGATGGCCCGGCGGAAACCGGGCGCGCTGGCGCGATCGAATTCATCGAGGAGAAGCAGCACGCGCGTGCCGGCGAGGCGCCCGAACACCTCGCTGACCTGCGCAACGGTCAGCTCCCCTTCGGGCAGCAGATCCGCCAGCGATCGCCCCTTTTCGGTTTCTTCCGAAGTCGGCGCGAAATCCCCATGATAGAGAAGCGGAATATCCTTCATGATCGAGCGGAAAAACCCGCTGAAATCGGTATCCTCACCACAGGAAGCATAGCGGACGATATAGCGCGCGTCCCGTGCGATCTGGCTGAATATGTGCAACAGGGACGTCTTGCCGATCCCGCGTTCGCCATAGACGACGACATGAAGCTGCTGATCCTCGATGGACTGGATCAGAGTGCGCAGCACCTCGACCCGACCAGCGAACATGCCGGCCCGGGCCACCGGCAAGGACGGTGTGAAGGCATTACGGATATTCGACCGGATCTGCTCCAGCGTTCCGCCGCGACGGCTGCGACCGGTATCACCTGCCATTGCATGGAAATGCGGCAGCTTCTTCTCCAGCCTGGAAGAGCGGTCGGCACGGCCCCCGCGGAGCGCACCCACATCGCCATATATCGCCCTCTGTCCCGGGCGGGCCTTGCGTCGCTTCGCGCGCCAGGGAAACAACCAGGAATACCAAGCCATAAAGATCGCCTTTCAATCGCCGTTCACGCCTTCGAACATTCGTTCCCGAATCAGACGCCCCGACATCCCTTCTGTTCCGATCCGACCGATAGGCCGAATCATATTAACCGCACTTATATCCGCCACTGGTTGACGAATATTACTCCTCTCCACGATCAGCATCGGCCTGGCCGGAAAGAAACTACATGGTCAACGACCGGAATAGTCGTCAAAAGCCGTAACATTTCCGCCGGTACCAGAAAATTCTGACCAGATACTGCCGAGGAAGCTCCGATTCTTCGGTGGAGGCGGCGACCGATCCGCACCATATCTTCCTGACACGCCGACGAAAAACATCTGTGCCGCACAACACAGCCAGCTATTTCTCCACGACGCGGAAACTATCTTGCCCTACCAGCGAAACTGCGGTTTCAGAACAAGGAAGAAATAGATAACCACACCCGCCAGCACGATGATCGCCATCGCATGTTCATCGGCATTGCCGAGTTGATTGCCAAGCGCGCAGCCCGCAGCAGGCGGCAGATAGGCCCAAAGCGAATCCGGCGGCTCCTCCATCGAAGAACGATGCAGCAGCAGCACAATCAATACGGCAAACATCCCTACGGTGACCCAGTCATAGACTGTTTCCATCCCACACTCCGCATCGGGGCCTGCCATCCCCTGACTTTTATCCTTCGCCCGAGCCCCGGCAACGGGCACGTTCATCGCTGTGGCGCTATCGCATAAAGGCGATTGACCGAAAACCACCAATTCGCAGGCGGAAAGCCGCCATACCGCATGGACGGCATATTCCCTGTTATGCCATTCATACCCTACCAACCGGTTGACAGCAGAAAATACTAGGCCAAGACGCTTCTCCATGTCCGATATATCAGCCCCGCCCGCCCCTCGCCGAGGCGTAAAAATATTTCTATTCGGGCAGATATTATCTTCGGTCGCAGCCTTTCTGCGGTTTTCGATACTCGCGCGCCTCCTTGGTCCGGAACAGCTCGGCCTCGTCGCCATTCTCGTTCTGACATCGCAATTTTTCGATTCCGTCACCAATGCCGGTATGGATCGCTTCCTGATACAGGATGCCGACGGAGACGATCCGAAAGCACAACGTCTCGTCCACCTTGCAAGTATTGGCCGGGGAATCCTCACCGCGCTCGCCCTGTTTCTGATCGCGCCCTGGCTGGCGGCCTATTTCGGTCAGCAGGCCCTGGCCCACGGGTTCCGGATATTGGCCCTCGCCCCGTTGATACAGGGCTTCATGCATTATGATGTCCGTCGGTTCCAGCGGGAACAAAATTACGCCGCCGAAGGCTGGCTGTCGTTCGGCGATGTGCTGAGCCTCATCATCGTATCCGCCGCCGCCATCATCATCGGCGACTTCACGGCCATCGCCTACGGTCTGATCGCCCGATCCATCGGCTATGTTCTAATTTCTCACTGGAAGGCCGAACGCCCTTATGAAATCGGACTGGCAGAAGAATATAATGCCAGCCTCGCCCGTTTCGGCTTCCCCCTGCTCTTCAACGGCCTGTTGCTGTTCGCGACGATGCAGGGCGATCGCATGCTGGTCGCAACGCGATTGAGCGTGGTGGAACTGGGCCATTATTCGGTCGTATTGCTGCTGATCTATTATCCGATTTCGATCATACAGCGCTTCTTCGAAGGCATGTACCTGCCCCTGATCGCAGGAGCGCGCCTCGATCCGCGCGAACAGGCCCGACAGACCAATTTGATGATCGGCGAACTTCTGATCTGTATGGCGATCATGCTGACAGGCTTCATCCTCTTCGCCCCCTTCATGATCCCCCTGATGTTCGGGGCTGATTTTTATCAGCCTTTGCCACTGATCGTTCTCGTCGGCGTCATGCAGGTAACGCGCCTGGCGCGGTCCTGGCTGACCACCATATCCCTTGCCAACGGCAAGAGTCGCCAGGTTCTTGCCAATAATCTGATCCGCCTTCTCATCTTTCCCATGGCGATCGCCGGGCAGCATATCTGGGGGGGCATGTCCGGCCTGATCGGCGGGCTTATCATCGGGGATCTGCTGGCATTAGCCATTTCGGCCTTTATCGTGGCCGAAAACGGCGCGCGCGAGGCCTGGCACAATATCGTGCGTATCCTGCATTTCGCACTCATCGGCCTTGCTTTCATTATCTTTGCGTTTACCTTTTCATCAGGGCGGACAATAGATGCTCTGCTGGCATTGCTGGTTGCTGCAATGTTGCTGGCGGCATTGGGGATACGGGAGAAAAAAGCGCTGGAATCCATCTTTGCTTTTGTTCGGGCCAGAGTCGATCGACTCCTTGCCCGAACCGGTCCGCGTCGCTGATCAATCTAGCCGGAGATTTTCTTTAGCGCCCCCCCCCCCACACCGAAGCCACTCCGAAATAGATTTCATACCAATATGTTGAACCGCCTCGCCGAGAATGCCCCTATTCCGGGGGTTACGCATTATAATGAGCTGTTAACTATGAGTGTAAGCGCTCTTTCAAGAGCTGAAACGGTAAATCTCCTGTAATTCTGGTGGCAAGAAAACCGCTCCCGGTTTGGGCCGCCTGATCGGAGGGTTGCAGTGTCGATCATCGAAGTGTCCAACAGCGTGGAATTGACTGCGGCGTTGAGCGCGGCACAGGGCGGAGATGAAATCCGTTTGCTGGCGGGCGCTTATGGCGATGTGCTGATCAAGGATTATCATTTTGACGTCCCCGTGACGATCACCTCAGCAGATACGGAGTCGATGGCCGTGCTGAATGGGCTGAATGTGAGCAGCTCGAGCGGCCTTGTGTTCAGCAATCTGGAATTCTCGGAAATTGTCGAAGACCGGGACTATGGCTTTGCTGTCTACAACTCGAGCGATATCAGTTTCGAGGGTCTGAAGGTCCACGGCCCGGACAATATGGGTTCGGGGGTGGAATCATCGATCATGATGATTCGGAACAGCAGCGATGTGTCGATCACCGGTTCGGAATTCTACTCGGTCTGGCATGCGCTCAACCTCCTGAACACCGATGGTGTGACAGTGAGTGACAACAGCTTTCATGACATCCGTACCGATGGCGTGCGCGGGGCCGACAATTCAGAACTGACGATCAGCGGTAATCTGTTCACCGATTTTCGTCCCGCCGAGGGAGATCATCCCGACGCGATCCAGCTGTGGACGACCGGAAGCGACAAACTGCTGCATGACATCACTATTTCCGACAATATGATTGTACGGGGCACCGGGGATATGATGCAGGGCATCTTCATCCAGACCCCGACCGGAAGCGCTCCCGATTATTCCGGTGTGTCGATCACCGGCAATCTGGTGTCCGGCGGCATGGGCAATGGCATCACCCTGGGTGGTGCGGTGGACAGCGTAATCGCCGACAATATTGTGCAGGGCTATTCGGATTCCAAATCCTGGATCCGCGTAAGCAATTTGTCGGAAACGACGATTGAAGGCAATCAGGCGACCGTCTATCTGGTCGACGGGTTCAATGTGACGACCGCAATAACCGCGGACGGGACCAATCAGGCCATTGCACTGGCGACCGATGGTGGAGAAAGCGTCGTTTCGTCATGGCTGAAGCTGCACCCGGATTTCCTGACGGAGCAACATCTCGACCTGACAAGCCTGTACAGCGCACTGGGCTTTGCCGCACCACAGCCCCCCATTGTCGATGCGTCGCCGGACTCATCGACACCGGACGCTACGTCGCCAGACACATCGACACCGGACGATGCGTCTACGCCGAGCGATACATCCACACCGAGTGACACGTCGGCACCAGGCGACACAAAGACTCCCGACGCCCCCCTTTCAGGAGGCAGTGATTCGCCCGATAGCGGTTCGGACGAAAAGGCTCACATCACCTACCAAACCGTCAGCGGCACGGCAGATAACGACCGGCTGACGGTGCTGAAAGGTCAGGCAACATTACTCGAAGGCGGCGACGGCAATGACGTTCTCATCGGCGGCGCGGGCGACCATATATTGGCAGGCGGCGCAGGCGATGATCAATATACGGTGCGGGAAGCCGGCAATATCGTGCAGGAAGAGGCCGATGGAGGCTATGACCGCGTCTATAGCTATATCAGCTACACGATGGGAGATAATATCGAATCGCTGAACCTGATGAAGGGCGGGCTGACCGGGACGGGCAATGCCTTTGATAACCGGCTGGCCGGTTCGACCGGCGACGACATTCTCTATGGGCTGGACGGCGATGACACATTGCTGGGCAGCGATGGGAACGACCATCTGGACGGCGGCAATGGAGACGACCTGTTGCGCGGAGGCGCGGGCAATGACGTTCTCATCGGCGGCGCGGGCAATGATGCGCTCGAAGGCGGTGACGGGAACGACATATTGAACGGCGGCGCGGGCGACGACCGGCTGGAAGGCGGCGCGGGCGCCGACATCATGACCGGCGGCGAAGGCTCGGACCTTTTCCGTTTCCGTTCCGACCATCTCAACGCATCGGAGATCGACATCATTACCGATTTCCAGAACGGTTCGGACAAGATCGAACTGAACCTGATCGACGCCAATATTCTCACCAGCAAGAATGACGCCTTCACCTTCATCGGTGACAGCGCATTCAACCATAGCGCAGGCCAGCTCCAGGCGGTGGTCGAGAATGGAGACCTCTGGCTCAACGGAGACCTTGATGGAGACGCCGTTGCCGACTTCTCCATCGTTCTCCAGAACGTCACCTCCATCGATATCCACGACATCATACTCTGATCTGCGGGCGGACTATATATTCACTGCATCGGGGAGGTCGGCGGATATGCCGGCCTCCCTTTTTATATCAGGCTCGCTGTGGTAATTCTTTTCCATGATAGCTGCTCTCGCCCTTCTCGCCTCCGCTCTCAGCGCGACGCCCCAGACCGTGAACACGGTCATTGCCAAGGCGCCCTCTGGTGCAACAATCAACCTTGCCCCCGGCACTTATGGCGTCATCGACATTCGCGGGCGAAACTGGCCCCAACCGATCACCCTCAACATGGGTAAGGCCCAGATCAGGTCGGTCTGGATACGCTCTTCTTCTGGTATTTCCATCGTCGGCGGCACCTATTCCGGGTCTGTCGGCAAAGCGATGGAGGGCTATGGCATCTGGATAAGACAGAGCAGCCATGTTACCATTACCGGCCCGGTCCTCACCGATTCCGTGCGAGGCATCGTTCTTGATCGCGCCGAGGACATAGCCATCACCAAGGCCCAGTTGCTGCGTATGCAGGTTGACGGCATCAATGTCGGATCATCCCGCCGGGTACGCATCTCAGACAGCATCTGCTCCGATTTCAGGACCGACGACCGGCACCCGGATTGCATGCAGCTATGGTCCAGCTCCAAATATGGAGTCACACAGGATGTCGAGCTTCTGAACAATGTTTCGGAAGGCAATATGCAGGGATTTACAGGCTTCAACCATGTCCGCAACGGGGTGGATGATGGCGGTTTCGACCGGATCAGGATCGTCGGCAACCGGGTTTTCGGCACCTATCCGCTTGGAGTGTCCATTTCCGATTGCCGCGACTGTACCATAACGGACAATGTCGCCCGCACCGCGCCGGGTGCGCGATGGATGGTATCGATCCACATCGGTGAATGCACCCGCTGTACCATCCGCAACAATGTGAACGGAAAGCGACCGTCCAGGCGCTGATTCAGCGTCCAGGAGCGCCAGCGCCCTCTTTCCCAGCGGAAAGTGATGCTCTGTAAATAAGC
The DNA here is from genome assembly GCA_006226685.1 of Sphingomonadales bacterium. GTDB lineage: Bacteria > Pseudomonadota > Alphaproteobacteria > Sphingomonadales > Sphingomonadaceae > Sphingobium. The sequence continues at coordinate 108,065 of SBGG01000029.1, read as the reverse complement.
GTCAACAACAACGCCATCACCATGAAAATCAGCGAATAATTATCTTCCTGAGCCAGAACAAGGCGAGTTGCGAGCCATACGATCAGGCAACTAGCAGCCGGCATCGCGAAACTGCTTTCCCAATCCTTGGCCGCAAAACCTGTTCTCATGCCGTGTACAATCAGGAAAATTATCATCCCGAAATACAAGAAGAAACCAACAAGCCCATAGTTGAGCAAAACCGCCAGCACACCGCTATCGATCGAAACCTCTCCAGCGGCGTTGGTGTAGTTCAATACGGCTCCCCCCTGCATCGGTCCGTAACCGAAGAGTGGGCGCTTCGCCAATAACGGCATACCAGCCTGAAACTGGTCGAAGCGCCCCTGAGTGCTGGCGACATGGGTTCCACCGCCCAGCAACCGAACATGGAGGGCCGGTACGAACATGACGGCCAAGCCGACAACAAAGACAATGGCAGGCGACCCGAAAACAATCGCGGCACTCAACAAGCCCTGACGATCCCGCTGACGACTTTTGAAAGCCCAGATCAGCGCAAAAACCAGATGAGCGGTCATCGCCCCGACCAGTCCTAACCGGGCCTGGGTCAGAACGATAGCGGCGAACACCATCAGGTCTGCCACGGCGCATAATATGCGTAGCCAAATATTTTTACCAAAGCCTACATAATGGAGAAAGAAAGGCATGGTAAGACTAAGAAATTCAGCCAAAACAAGAGAAACAGAAAATGTTGTTGTAATTCTATATTCCCCGGATCGAAAAACCGGAGTCAGAAGGTTTTCCATCGCTGGATCGCTTACCTTCAGAAAACTTGGTATATGGTTTGCCCACAGAATGCCTTGGTTTCTATACTCCAGAAATCCTATAATAGATATTATAATTCCAAGAATACATAATGTTTTTACCCATTTAATAACATTTCCCTTTTTAGAAAACACATAAAGCGACATAAAAAATACCGCAGTCCATGCAATTTGCTCTTTTACGAAAGCCGAAGTCGCCGAACTATAACTTTTAGGAAACCCAAGAGAAAGAATCTGAACCAATAAAAATGCCAGAAACATCTTTGCAAATACAGGCTTCACCCAGAATATCTCACTCAACTGCGCCCGGAATCGCGGCGAAACGGAAAGAGAAACCAATAATGCTAGCGTCGCCAGACCAGAAAAAGCGCGACGAATTTCAATTAACGGGAACCCCGGAATCTGTATCGCAAGATAATAAGGCCATAAAATAGCCGAAATAAAATATAGAAAAAACATTCGGCCCATAAACCGATCTGGTGGATTATCGGTTTCCGGAAGAATCCAGACGACAAGCACGAACATGAGCGCCAATGGCGACAGCATCATCATGTAAAAAGCAGGCGGCAATATTGCCACCATCACACCGTAAATAAGCGCCACCAACCCCAAAAGCCACAACACCACTCGCCGCCCCCGCGACGAAAGCAGAGGGCGTGTATAAAGAGCCAGCGTCGGGGCAGGCACTGACTTAGGGCGACGGCGCGGCCAAATTTTCACTGAACAGGTCCCCGATTACAGATCATCTGGCAGCTAATAAATCCTGCCCCCACCATTGCAACCACAACGCGATGCCCAAAGCATCAAACACATATAAGTTGCCTAGTCTTCCATATCTTCCTATGCGACAAGACCGTTTAACAGAGTGTTTTCAATCACGCCCTGTGACACAACCATGGCGGACGGTATACCCCCTTGTCCCCGGAAATGTCCTGACAGGGAAATATCCGGCTATTAAGGAGGATGAACTTTGGGAGAGAATCCGCCACTGCCCTCGCATATAGATCAGGCGCCTATCCAATCTCTCGCTGGTCCGGCAGACACACGGCACCCTCACCTTCATGATATCACCATAGCCAAGGGCCTGGGAATTTTCCTTGTCGTGTTCGGACATCTGGTGACCGGCTGGCCACCCCAGGGCAACGACTGGTACATGATGCTGAGAGCAGCGGTTTACGCATTCCACATGCCCTTCTTCATTTATTTGAGCGGCTATATTTTCGCCTATACCGATGCCTTTGCGCGCTTCCGTTCCAACAGGAGCGGTTTTCTGCTTTCACGCGCCAAACGGCTTCTGATCCCGTTTTTTACATTTGGCATTCTCATCATAATCGGAAAGCATGTACTTCAGAATATAATCCATGTGGACAATGTCAACGGCAACATATTTACGGATTTTTTGAATATATTCTGGGACACTCGCCAAAGTGCTGCAAAATCCATCTGGTTCATCTTCGTCCTGTTCGAGACGACATTATTCCTATGCATAGTGATGACGTTCATACGGAATATATGGGTTATATTCGTTATCTCGCTCGCCATGCAGTTCCTCAACATTCCGGACATTCTGTATCTCGACCGTTTTGCCTTCTACCTCCCCTTCTTCATTGCAGGCATGATCGCGGCCTCAAACCTTGAGCAATGGACCAGATTGCTGGACAAATATCATATTCTTTTTGTCGTACTTTTCGTGGGTGCGATCCTCCTCACCCGCTGGCTCGCCATCATCCAGATATCCGTGCTGCTATGCGGTTTTCTGTCCCTCCCCGCCCTCCACGCACTGAGTCGCGGTCTATTGTCGCGAAGCCGCTTTTTCGAAACGCTCGGCCAATATAGTTTCGCCATCTATCTCCTCAACACCATCACCATTGGCCTGGCGAAAGGGATCATGCTCCGTTTCATGTCCTGGGATTACGGGAATTTCCTGATCTTCTTCCCAATCCTTCTGACCGCGGGCATTGCCGGGCCGATCCTCGTCAAGCGTTACATCTTTTCGCTCTGGAAACCGGCGGACGACTATACGAACTGAAAGGCCGTTAAAAAATTCGCGCAACGCGAATTTGATGGCACCGGTCCGCTCCGCAGCGGACAGCAATCGCGCACTGGAACAGGGCAAATATTTCGTTAAGAATGACCCGCTATCAGGATCGGGTAATCCCATGCCGACGCCATCAATGCATTGACGGCAAATATGGCAGGCATGGGCATGACAATTCCGTCAGGCAGCTCGTTCCCTGCCCCGGATCGAATGCAAGGGCGCGATGACGGACAATGTTTCCCCGCCAATCCAGACCAAGGCCCGGATCGCGGCCGTGCTGGCTCATGCCCGGCGCGCACTGCTTTCCGTCGCGATGGTCAGCGCGGTACTCAACATATTGCTGCTTTCCGGCTCGCTCTACATGATGCTGGTTTACGACATGGTGCTGCCAAGCCGCAGCATCCCGACCCTGATCGGCCTCGCCATCATGGTGCTGGTGCTTTATTTTTTTCAGGGCGTGCTTGATTATGTGCGCGGGCGGCTGCTGATTCACTTCGCCGCCGGGGTCGATGTCGATCTCAACCGCGACATTCATGCACTGGTCGGCAGCCTTTCCCGTTCCGGCTCACCTGACAGCATCCAGCCGGTGCGCGATCTCGATCAGTTGCGCGCTTTTCTGTCGAGCGCCGGCCCCGCCGCGCTGGTCGATCTGCCATGGATCCTCTTCTTCGTCGCAATCCTGTTTCTGCTGCATCCCTATCTGGGCCTGACCGTGCTGGCGGGGGGCACGATCCTGATCGGCCTTACGCTGCTGACCGAACGGCTGACCGCGAAGCGCAGTCAGGAACTGGCTAAGCTCAATGCGGGTCGCCTCCGTCTCGCCGAAACGACGCGGCGTCATGCGGAGGAAATCGCTGCGAACGGCATGCAGGAACGGATGGCCGATCGCTGGGTCACGGCGAGCCGGCGTTTCCTCGCGACGCAGGAGCGCGTGACCGGCGTCATCGCCGCGCTCAGCAACCTGACCAAGATCCTGCGCATGGTGCTGCAATCCGGCGTGCTGACCGTGGGCGCCCTGCTCGTGATCGACGGGAAAGCGACGGGCGGCGTCATCTTCGCCAGCTCGATACTGGCGTCCCGCGCACTCGCCCCGGTGGAGGCGGCGATCGCCAACTGGCGCGGATTTGTCGGCGCACGGCAAAGCTGGGCGCGCCTGAAAGCCTTGCTCGCCGCCATGCCGGAGACCGGGACAGAGGAAATGCTGCCCCGCCCATCCAGAGAACTGACCGCCCGGCAGGTCAGCCTCGGCCCGCCGGGGACCGGCCGCCTGACGATCCGCAATGTCGATTTCCAGCTTCGCGCCGGGGATGCCCTCGCCATATTGGGGCCGAGCGGCGGCGGCAAATCCTCCCTGATCCGGGGGCTCGCCGGGATTTGGCCGCTGGTGGGCGGCAGCGTCCGCCTGGACGGTGCGGAGCCTCAACAATGGCCATCCGACCTGTTCGGCAGTTATCTCGGCTATGTACCCCAGAATGTTGAACTGATCGAAGGCACGATCGCGCAGAATATTTCCCGTTTCGACCCTGAGGCGAAGGCGGAAGACATCATCGCGGCGGCACGTCTGGCCGGTGTGCATGACATGATCCTGCACCTGCCCGCCGGATATAATAGCGATGTCGGCCCGGACGGGCGCGCCCTTTCCGGCGGCCAGCGCCAGCGCATCGCGCTTGCCCGCGCCCTTTATGGCGACCCGTTTCTGCTGCTGCTCGACGAACCTAATTCCAACCTCGACCGCGAGGGCGAGCAGGCGCTGGCGGAGGCGATCGCCCATGCGCGCGCGCGCGGCGCGATCGTCATCGTCGTCGCGCATCGGTCGTCCATTCTCGCATCGGTCAACCTCGTCCTGCTCATCAAGGATGGGAAGACCCATTCCTTCGGCCCCACCGAAAAAATCGTGCCCCAGCTTTTGCCGGGCGGTGGCGCGGTCGGTCAGCAACCCCGCAAAGCGGGCTGAACCGCCCTTTCCTTATGGTTTACGACCTTGCAACACGGCCCCGGTCCTCTAGACCTTACTGGAGTTTACTTGAATCACAGCCGCACTTCCGGCCTTTGTCTCACCGTGATTTCCAGGGCGTAAAATATTCCAGTTCATTCGAAACCACTCCAGGGGAAGCGCATACCGCCGCCCCGATCCCGTTGAACAAGAGGTGTTATGATCCGGCGTAAAGGCATAATATTGGCAGGCGGCTCGGGCACCCGGCTCTATCCGCTGACCCGGGGCGTGTCGAAGCAGTTGATGCCCGTCTACGACAAGCCGATGATCTATTATCCGCTCTCGGTCCTGATGCTGAGCGGTATTCGCGAAATATTGATCATCACCACGCCGCAGGATCAGGATGCGTTCCGCGCGGTTCTGGGGGACGGATCGGAACTTGGCCTGTCGCTGAGCTATGCCGTTCAGCCAAAGCCCGAAGGACTGGCGCAGGCCTATCATATCGGCGCGGACTTCGTCGGCGACGCGCCTTCTACGCTCATTCTGGGCGACAATATATTCTATGGCCACGGGCTGACCGGCCTGCTCGACCATGCGGCGGCGCAAAGTGCGGGCGCGACCGTGTTCGGCTATTATGTCAGCGATCCCACCGCCTATGGCGTGGTGTCGTTCGACGCGAACGGCCGGGCCGAAACCATCGAGGAAAAGCCCTCCCACCCCAAATCCAGCTATGCGGTGACGGGCCTCTATTTCTATGACGGCCGGGCGGTCGATTTTGCGCACCGGATCAAGCCTTCTGCCCGAGGAGAACTGGAAATCACCGATCTCAATCGGCTCTATCTCGAACAGGGCGACCTCAATGTCGAGATTATGGGCCGCGGCTATGCCTGGCTCGATACCGGCACGCATGGATCGCTGCTCGATGCCGCCAATTATGTACGCATCACCGAGGAACGACAGGGTCTGAAAATCTGCTGCCCCGAGGAGATCGCCTGGCGCAAGGGGTTCATCGACGATGCGCAACTGGTCCGCATTGCAGAGCCGCTGCGCAAATCCGGCTATGGCGATTATCTGATCGGCCTGCTTGACAGGGGTACATTGTGGAACTGATCGAAACCGCCATTCCCGGCGTCCTCATCATCGAACCGAAGGTTTTCGGCGATGATCGCGGCTTTTTCATGGAAAGCTGGAACGCGCGGACCTTCGCCGAAAAGGGGCTGGACCTCGATTTCGTGCAGGATAATCACAGCCGTTCCTCGCGCGGGGTGCTGCGTGGCCTGCATTATCAGCAACCCAATCCGCAAGGGAAGCTGGTGCGGGTGACGGCGGGCGCGGTGTTCGATGTGGTCGTCGACATGCGGAAATCTTCTCCCAGCTTCGGCAAATGGGTCGGCGTAGAGCTTTCCGCCGCGAATAAGCGCATGTTCTGGGTTCCGCCGGGCATGGCCCATGGCTTCCTCTGCCTGGAGGACGGCACCGATTTCCAGTATAAATGTACCGGATTTTACGATCCGGCCCATGAGCACAGCCTGCTCTGGAATGATCCGGCCATCGGCATAGACTGGCCGCTGGACGGCATCACACCCCAGCTTGCGGCAAAGGACGAGGCAGGTACGCCGCTGGCCGAGGCTGTGACATTCGCATGAAGGCGCTCATCACTGGCGCGAATGGCCAACTTGGCCGCGCCCTTCAGGCCATCGCACCGACAGGAAGCGACATTATCGCGGCTACGCACGCCGATCTCGACATCAGCGATCATGCTGCCGTGCGCGATTTCGTCGCCCGGTACCGGCCGGATGCGATCTTCAACGCCGCCGCCTATACCGCCGTCGACAAGGCCGAAAGCGAGGAAGACAGTGCCCGCGCGATCAATGCCGACGCGGTCCGCTATCTGGCCGAAGCCGCGCGGGAACAGGACGCGCGCCTGATTCATGTGTCGACCGATTTCGTGTTCGATGGGCAGCGGGGCATGCCCTATCGCCCCGATGCTCCGACCGCCCCGATCGGCGCCTATGGCCGCACCAAGCTGGCCGGGGAAATTGCCGCCGGGCCGGAGGCGCTGATCGTCCGCACCGCCTGGGTTTACGGCGCCACCGGACATAATTTCGTGCGCACCATGCTGCGCCTGATGGCCGAACGCGACGAGGTGCGCGTGGTGGCGGACCAGATCGGCACGCCGACCTTTGCCCCGCATCTGGCCTCCGCGCTCTGGGCCCTTTATGCCGCAGGGGCTCGCGGTATCCATCATTATACCGATAGCGGCGCGGCAAGCTGGTATGATTTCGCGGTGGCGATACAGGAGGAGGCACTGGCGATCGGCCTGCTGGAGCGGGCGGTTCCGGTCATCCCGATTGCAACCGCCGATTACCCGACCCCGGCGCGCCGCCCCTCTTATTCGGTGCTGGACAAGACGGCGACCTTTGCTCTGCTTGGCGGCCCTGCCCCTCATTGGCGCGACGGGCTGCGCCGGATGCTTAAGGATGTGAAAGATCATGGCTGAACTGCTCGTCACCGGCGCCGCCGGGTTCATCGGCGCCAATTTCGTCCATTACTGGCGCACGCATCATCCCGATGACGGCATCACCGTGCTCGATGCGCTCACCTATGCAGGCAACCCCGCCAATCTGGAGGGGCTGGACGGCGTCGACCTGATCGTGGGCGATATTTGCGATACGCCGCTGGTCGAAAAGCTGCTGGCGGAACGGGCCATTTCCACCATCGTCCATTTCGCGGCGGAAAGCCATGTCGACCGCTCGATTACTGGACCGGACGCCTTCGTCACCACCAATGTCGTCGGCACGCACAGCCTTTTGAAGGCCGCGCGCAAGCTGTGGCTCGACAGCGGCACCGGCAAAGCGCACCGTTTCCACCATGTCTCGACCGACGAAGTTTATGGTTCGCTCGGCCCCGAAGATCCGGCGTTCAGCGAAACCACACCCTATGCGCCCAATTCACCCTATTCGGCAAGCAAGGCCGGATCGGACCATCTGGTGCGCGCCTATCATCACACCTATGGCCTCGAAACCACGACCAGCAATTGTTCGAACAATTACGGCCCCTATCAATTTCCCGAAAAACTGATCCCGCTCTTCCTCATCAACTGCCTGCACGGCCGCGCCCTGCCCATCTATGGCGATGGCATGAATGTGCGCGACTGGTTGCATGTCGAGGATCATTGCAACGGGATCGAGCGCGTGCTGATGAACGGGCGGCCGGGCGAAACCTATAATATCGGTGGTGGACAGGAGCTTCCGAATCTCGGCGTGATCGAGGAAATCTGCGCAACGGTAGATCGCGCCTTTGCCGCCGATCCGTCGCTGGCCGCGCGTTTTCCTGATGCGCCCGCCGCACGGGGGCAGGCCTCGTCCACCCTTAAGAGCTTCGTCACCGACCGCGCAGGCCATGACCGCCGCTATGCGATCGACGAGACAAAGGCGCGGGCTGAACTGGGCTATGCGCCGCGCCGGACCTTCGCGGAAGGCTTTGCCGAAACGCTCGCCTGGTATCTGGCGCATGAGGACTGGTGGCGTCCGCTGCTTGACCGGCCAGCATAAGCAGGACTGCCCGGCTGAACCAGCCTCCCCAAAGAAGAGGATGCGGGGGCTTCCCTGCCCCCTCAGGCCAGCATCATAGGAAAAACGGGCGGGCCAGCGATATTCACAGGCGACGGCGCGGGTCCATCCCTATGCGACACGCGCCATCGCCGGATCGGCTTCAGGCCCCGATCGCTTTCGGATCGGATTTCGGGGTCTGGACCAGAAGGACCCCCCATTTATCGGTCCGAATCCCGCTCTCTATGATCTTTGCGGGATTACCGGCCACGATGCTGTTGTCCGGCACATCCTTGGTCACCACGGCCCCCGCCGCCACGATGCAATGACTGCCGATCCTGACCCCCGGCATGATGATGCTGCGTGCGCCGATAAAGCTGCATTCCCCGATAACGGTGTCCACCTTCAACCGGCGGGTCATGTCATGGCTCAATATGCTGGCACCGAACGCGACATAGCTATAGGCGCCGATATGAACGCCGGAAGGATGCGTCAGATCGAGCTTCGCCGTCATCGACATGATGACCGTGGGATGCAGGTCCATCCCCCAGATCTTCACATAATAAAGATTGCGCAGACGGACGAGACGCCGTTGCAGCCAGAGAAAGCGATTGAGCGACGCCATGCTTCAGCAACCGGCAGGCGAAGAAGAGCGCGGTGAAGACCGCCCGGGCAATTTCTTTTTCACAGCATTAATGGTTCCGTACACCCGAACCTCCCCGAAGTTTCCCCACATCTTCGACCCGGATGCTTCCGCCTCGATCGAAATCGATCGACAACAGGAAAATCCCTCGCAACCGGACCATGAAGCGGCTGGCCCGCGCCTGACATCAAAACGCACTTGCCGACCGGCGCCCATAAGCTGTCATCGGCATACACGGTCAAATGGGCAGAACAAGCCCAGGCCGCCGACCTGGGACATTAATTTACCACATTTCCAGCGATTCTCGCGCGTTGCACGCTCGACCAGCGCTTCACCCCGTCCAGCACCGGCTTTTCGACATAATGCCAGGACAATGCCGCCAGCGGTAAGGTCGCCAGAGCGCTGACGAGCGCAAGCAGGCCATAATGCGTAAATGTCCAGTATGACCCGATCAGCATCATGACCGGGAAAGCATAGATATAAATGCCATAGCTATAATCGGGCCAGCGCCCCGAAACAGCTCCGCCGCGCGCGGTCAGGAACCCGCCGCACAAAACGACATAGCCGATGAAGAGCGAATGGATATGCAGATCGAGCCCGGTCCGGTTCTCAACCAACATCGCGACGAGCAACGCCAGCCCTCCCCACCAGGACAAGAGAATGCGTTCCCGAAATATATAGGCCGCAATGCCAAGGGCAAACATCGTCCATAGCCGGTCGACCATATCGATAAGGTAGAAAATACCGCCCGCTTCCGGTCCGGGATGGGGGACGACATGCCACAACAGCGCGCCCGCGAAAGTCAGGGGCAACACCACCCGCGCCATAACCTTTTCCCCGGCAAGGCCGAGCGGCAGCAACAGTGCGAGCAGCACATAGCAACGCACCTCCCAAGCGATCGTCCACAAGGAACCGTTCACCGGGCAGCCCCCCTCCCCGCATGAAACGCCGGTGAGCGTATAGGCGCCCCCCTGCAACAGCAGGTTGCGCAGGAGGAAAGAGCCGGTAGCGCCCTGAAAATAGTCGCTCCAGCTTGGTGCGGAGGTGAACCACAGCCCGCCGATGGCGGTCAGTGAAACGGAAACGAACAGCGCCGGCCACAGCCGCGCGAGCCGCGCCCTCAGAAAATCCCATATGTCATGCCGCCGGATCAGGCTGCCATAGACGAGAAAACCGCTGAGAAAGAAAAATCCATCAACGGCGAAACCGGATATGGGCCGGCCCAGAAATACCGAAAAGCTGTCTTCCCCTTCCACGCCATACACGAACCAGTAGCTGTGGGAAATAATGACGGCGGAAGCCAGAATCAGCCGGACAAGGGTGAGATTATTCCGGTCCGCCTTCAACCATTCGTCGCTGATCCGCATCAAAGCCCTTCTCCGTTCCCGAAAACTGCAATATCGGCTTGCGGACGGGATTTCATGACGCCAGTAACAATTTATAGGTATCTTTTTCGTATATGTCCGCCATTCTGCCATAGCAACGCGTTAATCGCGTTTTGCCTGTTGGGGCCCTGACGATCGCAATGCCATATCTTTCCGCCAGAAGCGAAGAGGCACACATGGTTCTGAACGACATCAGGACGGCAGCGCCCGGCCTGACGGTCACGACCCTGATCCTTGCGCTGTTTCCGGTGGCGGTGGTGCTTTACATCCTGCTGCTGTTCGATGTCGCCCTGCCGGGACGCAGCTTCGCCACTCTTGCCGGCATCACCCTGCTGATGCTGGTGCTGATCGGCGCGCGCGCTTTCTTCATCGGGCTTCGGCACAATATGCTGGTTCTGCTCGGTGACATGGTTGCCGCCCGCCTGTCCCCCCGCATGGCGCAGACAGGCCTGCGCGCCTTCGCCCCTGTCGGGGACGATGACCCCGCGCCCGGAGACATGGATGCAATTCAGCTTTTCCTTAAATCCGGCGCGGGTGCGGCCTGGCTCGATGCTGTCGGCCTGACCATCGCCCTGCTGGTGATGCTGATGCTGCATCCGTTACTTGCCCTCGCTCTCGCGCTGGGAGTGAGCCTGAGCGCCCTCCTCCTCTTTCGCACGATGAAAGGATCCGAAAGGGCCGCGCGAGATCTGCGCCCGGTCGATCGGCGCCGCGATGCGGCCTTCGAAATCGGGCAAATGCACGGCGCCTCCCTCCGCGCGCTCGGCATGAGCGGAACACTGGCCACCCTGTGGCGCTTCGCCAGCGATCGGGTGCTGGCCATCGGCAATGCCCGGCAGAGCGCCCAGACCCGCGGCCAGATCGCGGCGCTGTCGCTGCAACTGGTGACCATGGTCCTGCTGCTGGCCACCGGCGGATGGCTGCACATGCATGACCGCGCGAGCGAAGCCGTGCTTCTCGCTGCGGCCCTGCTCGGCTGGCTTGCCATGGCGCCGCTCGTCCGTGCCGCCGAATATGCCGACCAGCTGATCGATGCGCGGCTGGGATGGGAACGGATCGACGCCCTGCTGAGTGCCGCCGGTCCGTCCGCGGCGGAGGCCATTCCCCTGCCTCCGCCCACCCGGACGATAAGCTGTGAAAATGTGGCGCTGGGCGAACCCGGCACGAATCGGGCGCTTGTCCGCTATGTCAGCTTCGCCCTGTCAGCGGGCGATGTGCTCGCCGTGATCGGACGCGCGGGCTGCGGCAAATCCGTATTGCTGCGGGGACTGGCCGGAGGCTGGCCGCTGGCGGAAGGCAAGGTCCGTCTCGACGGCGCCGCGCTCGACCAGTGGGATGCCGATCTCCTGGGACAGCATATCGGCTATATGCCGCAGACCATCGACCTGATCGACGGAAGCGTTGCCGATAATATCGCGCGTTTCGCGCAGGCAGCCGATCCGAAGCAGGTCGTCGCCGCCGCGCAGAATTGCGGCGCCCATGACATGATCGTGCGCCTGCCCGACGGCTACAACACCCGTATCGGCCCTCAGGGGCACAAACTTTCTCTTTCCCAGATGCAGCAGGTCGCTCTCGCCCGTGCCTTTTACCGCGATCCGTTCCTGCTCATCCTCGATGCCCCGACATCCCATCAGGATGCAACGAGAGAACAGCTGTTTCGGCAGGCGGTCGACCATGCCCGCGCGCGCGGCGCGATCATCATTATCGCCGGTGCCCAGAATTTCCTCGTCGGTCTGGCGAGCCATGTCCTGCTGATGCGGGATGGCGGTACCGTGGCCGAGTTCGGTACGCGCGACGAGGTGCAGGAACGTCTGGAAGAACGCCGCAAAGCGCGCACCCTCGCCGACAGGAGGCCCGACATCGGCGACAACGGGACCGCCGGGCCACAAGACGACAATAACGACAACGACGTCGCTGCGGAGCAGACAATATGAGTTACCAGCTTCCCGCTATCATCAACGACAGCGCCATTTACGATTATGGGCTGGAAGACCCTCAGGCCGGACTGCGGCGCTATTTCCGTATCGGCCTGATCGTGATCGGCGTGCTCTTTCTCGGCCTGATCGCCCTCGCTGCGCTGACCGGTACGACCGGCGCGGTGATTGGCGCGGGCGAAGTAACGGTCGAATCGCGAGTCAAGAAGGTTGCCCACCCCACAGGCGGCGTGGTCGCGGAACTGTTCGTCAAGGAAGGCAGTCGTGTGAAGCGGGGCCAGCCGCTCATCCGGCTCGACAGCGCCGTCTCAGGCGCAAGCGCCAGCGCGGCGGGCGACACGGTGGAACAACTCACCGCCGCCGCAGCCCGCCTGACGGCCGAACGCGACGGCGCGGCGACCATCAGCTTTCCTCCACTCCTGACCCAGAATCCGACACCCGCCAAGCAGGCCGCGATGGCCGAAGCGCGGCGCGTGTTCGAATTGCGGCGGCAGGCGCGCGGCAATCAGCTGGCGCAGATCGAAGAACGCGTCCGCCAGACTCAGCAGGAGATCGGCTCCCTCGAAGCCCAGCGAAGCGCCGCCCGACAGCAAAGCGCGTTGATAAAGACCGAACTGGATGGCCTGCGCTCCCTGAGAGAGCGGCAACTGGTGACCGTGAACCGCCTCAATCAGGTCGAAAGGACCGCTGTCGACCTTAACGGCACCGCCGCCGCCTTCGGCGCGCAAATCGCGCAGGCCCGTGCCCGCATCGCCGAGATTCGCCAGTCCGGCGCGCAACTGGTGCAGGACGCACGTAGCCAGGCGGGAATCGAACTGGTGGACGTTCAGGCCCGCCTCAACGATTCCCGCATCAAATCCGCCTCGGCATCGGACAGCTATAATCGCAGCATATTGCGGGCCCCCTATGACGGCGTGGTCGACAAGCTCGACCATGCGACCGTTGGCGGCGTGATACCTCCGATGGAAACGATCATGGAGATCGTCCCGTCCAACGATCAGCTCATCGTCGAAACCCGGATCAACCCGGCCGACATCGACCAGCTTTATCTGGGGCAGCCCGCGCGCCTGCATTTTTCGGCGTTCAACGCCCAGACCACGCCTCAGCTGGACGCCAGACTCACCCATATATCGGCGGAACGCTTCACCGACGAGCGCAGCGGCGCCAGCTATTACAAGGCGAAGGTCGAGGTGATTGACGGCGAAATGAAGAAGCTCGGCAAGCTGAAGCTTGTGCCCGGCATGCCGGTGGAAGTGTTCATCCAGTCGGGCGAACGCTCGCTCCTGTCCTACCTCACCAAGCCGTTGCGCGATCAGTTCAACCGCGCCTTCCGCGAAAACTGAATCCCGGCGGCCTGCTGCCGAACCCATTAGCGAATGACGAACCGGCTATCTGGCGCGTTGCATAACAGCGCCCCGAACGATAGATGGCCAACTTCCGCCTGGGCGGACATAAAGGAGACAGACAGTGCGCGTTACGATGATCGGTTCCGGTTATGTGGGCTTGGTTTCCGGGGCCTGTTTCGCCGATTTCGGCCATGACGTGATCTGCGTCGACAAGGATGAGCGTAAAATCGAGGCCCTGCTCGCCGGGCGCATGCCGATTTACGAACCGGGACTGGACCATCTCGTCGCCACCAATGTCGCCGCCGGTCGCCTGCGCTTCACGACCGATCTGCCCGATGCGGTGAAAGATGCCGATGCCGTCTTCATCGCGGTCGGCACCCCCTCGCGCCGGGGTGATGGCCATGCGGACCTTTCCTATGTCTATGCCGCCGCGCAGGAAGTGGCGCAATCGCTGACCGGCTTCACCGTGATCGTCGACAAGTCGACCGTCCCGGTCGGAACCGGCGACGAAGTCGAGCGGATCGTGCGGGAAGCCAATCCGGACGCAGACTTCGCCGTCATCTCCAACCCCGAATTCCTGCGCGAAGGCGCGGCCATCGACGATTTCAAGCGCCCAGACCGCATTGTCATCGGCGGCGACGATCCGCGCGGGCTGGAAGTGATGCGCGAGATTTACCGCCCGCTGCACATCAACAAGTCGCCGATCGTGGAAATGAGCCGCCGGGGCGCGGAACTCACCAAATATGCGGCCAACGCGTTCCTCGCCACCAAGATCACCTTCATCAACGAAATCGCCGACCTGTGCGAGAAGGTCGGCGCGGATGTGCAGGATGTCTCGCGCGGCATCGGCCTCGACAACCGCATCGGCGCGAAGTTCCTGCATGCCGGCCCCGGCTATGGCGGAAGCTGCTTCCCCAAGGACACGCTGGCGCTGCTCAAGACGGCGCAGGATTATGAAGCGCCGCAGCGGATCGTCGAGGCGGTGGTCGCGGTCAACGACAACCGCAAGCGCGCCATGGGCCGCAAGGTCATTCAGGCCTGCGGCGGCGATGTGCGCGGCAAGACGATCGCCCTGCTCGGCCTGACCTTCAAGCCCAATACCGACGACATGCGCGATTCCCCCGCCATCGCCGTTGTACAGACGCTTCAGGATGCCGGCGCGACCATTCGCGCCTATGATCCGGAGGGGATGGAACAGGCAAAGCTGGTGCTCGACAATGTCACCTATTGCACCGGCCCCTATGAAGCGATGGACGGAGCGGACGCACTCGCCATCGTCACCGAATGGGATGCTTTCCGGGCATTGGATCTCAACCGCGCCAAAAGCCTGCTGACGGCGCCGGTCCTTGTCGACCTGCGCAACATCTATCCGCGCGAAACGGCGGAGAAGGCCGGGTTCCAATATGGCGCCGTCGGTCGATAAACGCATGGGATCGCCCGTCCTCGTCACCGGTGCGGCCGGGTTCATCGGCCATGCGGTGGCGCACAGGCTGCTCGACCGGGGCGAGACGGTTATCGGCGTCGACATCGTCAACGACTATTATGATCCGGCACTGAAGGAGGCCCGCCTCGCGACAATGCTGGACCGGCCGGGCTTTGCCTTCCACCGGATCGACATCGCCGATGCCCCCGCCATCGCCTCCCTGGTGCGTGACGGCGGCGTGCGGCATGCCGTTCACCTCGCCGCGCAGGCCGGTGTCCGCCACAGTATCGACAACCCGTTCGCCTATGAGCATTCCAATCTGGCGGGGCATCTTTCCATATTGGAGGCCTGCCGCCATACGGCGGATTTCGGCCATCTCGTCTACGCCTCCTCCAGTTCCGTCTATGGCGACCGGCCGATGGGAGGCGAAGGTTTTACCGAGGATGACCCCGCCCTTCACCCGGTTTCGCTCTATGCCGCGACCAAACGCTCCTGCGAACTGATGAGTGAGAGCTATGCGGCGCTTTACGGCTTCCCGCAGACCGGCCTGCGCTTCTTCACCGTCTATGGCCCATGGGGGCGGCCCGACATGGCCTATTTCAGCTTCACCCGCAAAATCATGAACGGTGAACCGATCGAGGTTTATGGCGAAGGTCGGATGGCCCGCGATTTCACCTATATCGACGATATTGTTGATGGCATTATCGGCGCGCTCGATCATGCCCCGGCTGCGGGCGAGCACCGCATCCTCAATATCGGCGACAGTCACCCGGTCGGCCTGATGGAGATGATCGAAACGCTGGAAACCGCGCTCGGCCGCACAGCGGAAAAGATCATGCGACCGATGCAGCCGGGTGATGTTACGGCCACCTATGCCGATATATCGCGCCTCAATGCACTGTGCGGATATAAGCCGAAGGTGATGCTGGCCGAAGGGCTAGGCCGCTTCGCCGCCTGGTATAAAGGCCATTATGGCGAGGGCTGATCAACCCTCAGCCACAGGCCACACAGCCGTCAATCGCCCAATAGTCCTGCAAATTCCCGCACAGCCTCACCCGGACCTTGCGGATGGTTCCACACCGCACCGCTGACCGCGATGAAATCGGCCCCGGCATCGATCAGCGGCCGGGCATTGGCCGCCGTGATCCCGCCGATCGCCACACAGGGCAGTTCGAACAGCGTCACCCACCAGCTCAGGATCGAAGGATCGGGGCAGTGATGCGTTTCCTTGGTCGCGGTCGGATAAAAAGCCCCGAAGGCGACGTAATCAGCCCCGGCCTCCCCCGCCTCCATCGCCAGATGGCGGCTGTCATGACAGGTCACACCGATCTGCACCGATGGCCCAAGCAAGGCCCGCGCCTCCCGCACATCGCCATCCTGCTGCCCCAGATGCACACCGTCGGCACCAATCCGTTTCGCCAGCGCGGCGCTATCGTTGAGGATGAAGGCAACCTCATGATCGGCGCACAGACGCTGCAACGGCTCGGCCACGCGGGCGATCGCATCATCCTCCGCCCCCTTCAGGCGGAGCTGAAAGGCGGCAACCGGACCACCGTCGAACGCGGCTTTCAACCAGTCGGTAAAATCATCGCTCAGGACCGGCGGAGAAATCAGGTAAAGCTGACAGGGAGGGCGGCGGTCATCCCGTTCGAAACGCTCTGCGAAATGCGGGTCGAGCGCCAGCTCGTCATCGGTAAAGTCGGTCATGCGCCCTCCAATATCGCGCCATGCGCCGCTAAGCCAGTACGGAACAGACAATGTCGCACATCGGGAACGAGAAAAGGGGTGACAGCCCCCCACCCTTTCGATGAAAGAGACGACAAGACCGTAACACTCCCGTGATCGAGCCGAAGCGCTACAGGTCCGAAACCTGAACCATGGGGGCACCATTTAATGTCGATGATATGGAGCCGGTGATGCAGGGGCAAACCGGACAAAAGGCGCAAGGCAGGGCCATGGGCCTCTCTATCGCCGCCCTGCTGGTCGGCATGCTCTCCATCCAGCTTGGCGCGGCGATTGCCAAGGGGCTGTTTCCGCTGCTGGGCGCGGCCGGTACGGCCAGCCTGCGCATCCTCTTCGCTGCCCTGTTCCTCGCTATCGCGCTCGCGCCGTGGAAAGTCCGGCCGACTCGCGCCACCATCGGCCCGCTGCTGCTTTACGGCCTTGTCCTCGGCCTGATGAATCTCAGCTTCTACAAAGCGCTGGCGACCATACCGCTCGGCCTTGCGGTCGCCATCGAATTCATCGGGCCGCTGGGCGTGGCTATCGCCTTTTCCCGACGCAGGGTCGACCTGCTCTGGGCAGGCCTTGCGGTGACCGGGCTTTTCCTGCTGCTTCCGTTCGGGATTGGCGACGCCGATACCGATCCGGTCGGCATCGGCTGGGCACTCGGCGCCGGACTGTGCTGGGCGCTCTATATCCTCGCCGGAAAGCGTACGAGTCAGGATCATGGGTATCGGGCCGCCGCCCTTGGCATGGCGATTGGTGCGCTGGCCATCCTTCCGGCGGGCGTCGCCGTCGCTGACCGGGTGCTGGCCCACCCCCAGACATTGCTCTTCGTAGCCGCGGTCGCGCTCCTGTCGAGTGCCCTGCCCTATACGCTGGAGATGATCGCGCTCAGGCACGTTCCGGCTGGCACATTCGGTACGTTGATGAGCCTTGAACCGGCTCTGGGCGCGCTGGCCGGGGCGATCTGGTTGCGGGAACATCTGCCGCTGACGCAATGGATCGCCATTGCCGCCATCATGGCCGCATCCGCCGGAGCCGCCTGGACAGCCTCCCGCATGTCGGGCGCCCCGACAATCCCTACCGAGCCCACCTGACCGCCCGACAACCGCGTGCCGGTCATAGGCCGGCACGTCTGGCAGCAAACCGACGGGATAAAGGGCGGAGCGACCCCGGTCGCCCCGCCCTTTCATTCATCCTTTTCGACCCGGCGGCAAAACACTGCCAGCCAGAAAGCTGCCGCCAATCAGGCGGTCTTCGTGGTCGAAGCCGTATAGATTTCGTCGATCGCCGAACCAAGCGATGCATCGAATTCCGCATCGCTCATCTGCGCGCGCAGGTCTTCCAGCAGCGCGCGACTGAAGCTGGCGATGATCCCCTTGTTCTTCGCCAGTTCGACACACGCCTCGGGCCGCTTGTAACCACCCGAAAGCGCAACGACGCGCAGCACCTTGGGGTGCGCGACCAGCGGATCGAACAGGCCCGCATTAAGGGGAAGCGACAGCTTCAGCATGACCTGCTGACCTTCCGGCAGCGCGTCGAGATTCTTCAGCAGCTCTTCGAGCAGGATCTGGTCGCACTCGGCGCGGGTTTCGCTCTTGATATTCACTTCCGGCTCGATCATCGGCATCAGACCGGCGGCAGTCACCTGCGCGCCCACCTCAAACTGCTGCTTCACGATGGCGGCGATCCCCTCGCGGTTGGCGGAGTTGATGACCGAACGCTCCTTGGTGCCGAACACGCCCAGCCCCTTGGCGCGCTTCAGGAGCACGTCCAGTTCCGGCATCGGCTTCATCATCTGCACGCCATTGGCTTCGTCTTCGAGGCCCTTGTCGATCTTGATGAAAGGAACGACGCCCTTGTCGATCAGGGCCGTCGGGGTCGGCTTGCCGCCCACTTCACCGTCCATCGTCCGCTCAAACAGGATCGCGCCGATCACCTTGTCACCGGTGAAGGCAGGCGAGCTGATGATTCGGCTGCGCATCTGGTGGATAAGACCGAACATTTCCGCTTCGGTCGACCACGCACCTTCCTCGACACCATAGCCCTTGAGCGCCTTGGGCGTCGAACCGCCGCTCTGGTCGAGAGCCGCGATAAAGCCCTTCCCCTCGGCAATCTTCCTGATCATGTCCTGTTCCTGCATCTGCACACCTCTTGTTCTTGTCGCGCCGGAATACCGGCCAATATCGAAGCGAACGCTTCAGTCCCGCTCCAGCGCCTTCACGCCCGGAAGTTCCTTGCCTTCCATCCATTCAAGGAAAGCCCCGCCCGCGGTCGAAACGAAGCTGAAATCCGCGGCGACCCCGGCATGGTTGAGCGCAGCCACCGTATCGCCGCCGCCCGCGACCGAAACGAGCGAGCCTTCTTTGGTCAGCGCCGCCGCCGTCTTCGCCAGGGCGACCGTCGCCGCATCGAACGGGGCGATCTCGAACGCGCCCAGCGGCCCGTTCCAGACCAGCGTCCGGCAGGTCTTGAGGACATCGGCCAGCGCCTCGACCGCCGCCGGGCCAACATCGAGAATCATTTCGTCCGCAGCGACCTCATGCACGTTACAGGTGCGGACGGACGGCGGATTGGCCGCGAATTCCTTCGCCACCACCACGTCATAAGGCAGGTGGATGGTGCATTCGGCCGCATCGGCCGCGTCCATGATCTTTTCGGCGGTTTCGGCCAGGTCATGCTCGCACAGCGATTTGCCGACATCGACACCGCGCGCGGCAAGGAAAGTATTGGCCATGCCGCCACCGATGATGAGGTGATCGACCTTCGCGACAAGATGGTTGAGCACGTCGAGCTTGGTCGAAACCTTCGCCCCGCCGACAACCGCCGCCACCGGCTTTTGCGGCTTGCCCAGCGCTGCCTCGAGCGCGTCCAGTTCCCGCTCCATCGAGCGCCCGGCGAAAGCAGGCAGGCGATGGGCAAGCCCCTCGGTCGAAGCATGGGCACGATGCGCCGCGGAAAAAGCGTCGTTGACGTATAGATCGCCAAGCGCGGCGAAGCGATCGACCACCTTGGGATCATTCTTCTCTTCACCGCCGAAAAAGCGGGTATTTTCGAGAACCGCGACATCGCCCGGCTGCATCTCCGCCACGGCAGCGGCCGGATCGCCTTCCCAATCGATATAGCGCACCGGACGACCCAGCACGTCGGACAGGGGCTGGACGATCTGCGAAAGCGACAACTCCGCGCTCGGCTGCCCCTTGGGACGGCCGAAATGCGCCAGGATCAACACCTTCGCCCCCTTGTCCGACAGCTCATTGACGGTCGGCATCGCCGCACGCAGGCGGGTATCATCGGTCACCGCGCCATCGTGCATCGGCACGTTCAGATCCTCACGCACCAGCACGGCCTTGCCGCGCACATCGCCCATATCGTCGAGAGTCTTGAAGGGTTTCAAATCGCTATCCCCGTTGCCGGCCCTGTCTTTGGCCCTATTTCCGAGGCCCGGGACCGCAGCCCCTGCCCCGTTCATGCAAAACCGCCCGCCGGACCATGCCGGCGAGCGGTCAATTCGATATCAGAGGAATTTCGCGACCACGCCGGTGGTATCGATCATCCGGTTGGAGAAGCCCCATTCATTGTCGTACCAGCTCAGCACGCGGACCAGCCGCCCGTCGATAACGGCGGTTTCAAGGCTGTCGACGGTCGAACTGCGCGCATCGCCATTATAGTCGATCGAAACCAGCGGCTCATCCGAATAGCCGAGCACGCCCTTGAGCGGCCCCGCTTCGGAAGCGGCCTTCAGCAGCGCATTGACTTCCTCGACCGTGGTTTCGCGGCTCGGCAGGAACTTCAGGTCCACGACCGAAACATTCGGGGTCGGCACGCGGATCGACGAACCATCGAGCTTACCCTTCAACGCGGGCAGAACCTCGCCCACGGCGCGGGCGGCACCGGTGGTGGTCGGGATCATCGACAGGGCGGCGGCGCGGGCGCGACGCATATCCTTGTGGAGCTGATCCAGCGTGTTCTGATCGTTGGTGTAGCTGTGCACCGTGGTCATGAAGCCGCTCTCGATACCGATCGCGTCGTGCAGGACCTTCGCCAGCGGCGCGAGGCAGTTGGTGGTGCAGCTCGCATTGGAAATGACGACGTCATCGGCGGTCAGCGTGTCATGGTTGACGCCGAACACCACCGTCTTGTCGACACCGGTCGCCGGCGCGGAGATGACGACGCGCTTGGCACCTGCGGTCAGATGGGCGCTCGCCTTTTCCTTACTGGCGAAAATGCCGGTGCATTCCAGCGCGATGTCGACACCGTTGGCGGCATGGGGCAGGTTGGCGGGATCGCGCTCGGCGGTCACATGGATGCGCTTGCCGTTGATGATGAGATCGGTGCCGTCAACGCTCACTTCGCCGGGGAAGTTGCCGTGAACGCTGTCGCGCTTGAACAGCAGGGCGTTCGACTTGGCGTCGCCCAGATCGTTGATGCTGACCAGCTCCAGGTCATGATCGGTGCGCTGCAGAATTGCCCGCGCGACCAGACGGCCGATACGACCGAATCCGTTAATTGCTACTTTGACTGCCACTGCACGTGCCTCCTGTACTGTTCGTCCGCTTATTTCAGCGCCGCAATGATCTGCGGCACCATCTTGTCGGCGGTCAGGCCGAAATAGTCATAAAGAGCATCGATCGGCGCCGACGCGCCAAAACGGTCGATGCCGAAACGCAGCCCATCCGAGCCGGTAACGCTTTCCCACCCGAAAGTCGTGCCCGCCTCGATCGACACGCGCAGAACGTCGCCGGGAATGACATCGTTCCGATAGGCCGCATCCTGCGCGGCGAAGCGCGACATGCTGGGCATCGATACGACATCGGCGCCGATGCCTTCGGCCTCCAGCCGGTCGGCGACGGTCATCGCGATTTCCACTTCCGACCCGGTGGCGACGATCACCACCTTGCGCGCGGCGGTGGCCCCACGCAGGCGATAGGCGCCCTTCGCACTGCGATTTTCGGTAGCTTCGGTGCGAAGCTGCGGCAGATTCTGGCGGGTCAGCGCCAGCACCGATGGCGTGCTCTCATTTTCCAGCGCAAGCTGCCAGCATTCTGCGGTCTCGATCACATCGCAGGGGCGGAAGACCTCCAGATTCGGGATCATCCGCATCGACATGATATGTTCGATCGGCTGGTGGGTCGGGCCGTCCTCGCCCAGACCGATGCTGTCATGCGTCAGCACATAGATGGTGCGGCACTGCTGCAAAGCCGACATGCGAATCGCATTGCGGCAATAATCGCTGAACACGAGGAAGGTGCCGCCATAAGGCACCACGCCGCCATGCAGCGCCATGCCGTTCATCGCCGCGGCCATGCCGAATTCGCGAATGCCATAATAGACATAACGGCCGGAATAATCGGCTTTGGTGAAAGGCGCCGTCGCCTTGGTCTTGGTGTTGTTGGAACCGGTAAGGTCGGCCGAACCGCCCACCATCGCGGGGATCGAAGCGGTCAACCCTTCAAGCGCCATTTCGCTGGCTTTGCGGGTGGCAACCTTCTTCGGGTCGGCCAGCAGCCCTTCGATGAAGGTGCGGGTCGGTACCGCAGCATCGAGCCTGCCCGCCATCTGCGCTTCGAATTCCGCCTTGCGCGGGGATGCGGTGAGACGCGCCTGCCATTCGGCCTTGACGCCTGCGCCATGCTGCCCGGCCTTTTCCCACTCCGTCTTCACATCGGCGGGAATTTCGAACGGCGGATAGTCCCAACCCAGCTCAACGCGAGCGGCGGCGATTTCCTCGGCACCCAGCGGCGCACCGTGAACATTATGGCCGCCCTGCTTGTTGGGCGCACCCTTGCCGATAATGGTGCGGCACGACACCAGCGACGGGCGCGGATCGGCGGCTGCCTCGGCCAGCGCCCGGCGAATATCGGCGAAATCATGGCCGTCGCATTCGGCGACATGCCAGCCGGACGCACGATAGCGGCCCAGCACATCTTCGCTCGACGACAGCGAAACATCGCCATCGATCGTGATATGGTTATTGTCCCACAACACATTGAGGCGACCGAGGCCCAGCGTCCCCGCAAGGCCCACCGCCTCATGGTTGATGCCTTCCATCAGGCAACCGTCGCCAGCAATCACCCAGGTGCGATGATCGACCAGATCATTGCCATAGACCGCGTTCAGATGCCGCTCGGCCATCGCCATGCCGACCGCCATCGCAAAACCCTGCCCCAGCGGGCCGGTGGTGCATTCGACGCCCGGCAACTCATGATTTTCGGGGTGGCCCGCGCAGGGGCTGCCCAACTGACGGAAGTTGCGGATATCCTCGATCGTCGGCTGCGCATAGCCGGTCAGATGCAGCAGCGCGTAGATCAGCATCGAGCCATGACCGGCGGACAGCACGAACCGGTCGCGATCGGCCCAGCGCGGATCGCTCGCATCGAACTTCAGATACTCCCGGAACAGCACCGTCGCGACATCGGCCATGCCCATCGGCATACCGGGGTGGCCGCTGTTCGCCGCCTGAACCGCGTCCATCGCGAGCGCGCGGATCGCATTAGCCAGCTTTTGTTCAGGGATGGTCATGAAAAAGAAACTTTCGGTGGGCGTTGACGAGAGTTGACGAAAACGCGCGCGCGAGTCGCCATATGCCCGGCCCATTTGTCGCGACGGGGGCGAATCGTCAACCGCCGCAACCATGAATCGCGGCAAATGTGCAGGAAATAGCCCGCCCCAGCCCCATCCCCCCTCATACCCGTCACAGCCATGCTTGTGCGCCCCCGCCGCTTGTTGCTATGAGCATCGCCATGCCGACCCCAGCCCTGCTGCAGGCGATAAGCCGTCTCGATCAGGCCGTAACCCGTGCCGAAACCGCCCTCTCCCATGCGGACAAAACCGATCTGGCCCGCCATCAGGCGCGGGAAACCATGATCCGGCAGGCGATCGGCGAGCTGGACGGGCTGATTTCCACGCTTCAGGAGAAGAGCGATGGCTGAAGTCACTCTCACCATCGGCGGTCGTCATTATGACGTGCATTGCCGCGATGGCGAGGAACGCCATCTCATCCGTCTCGCCGCCATGATGGACGCGAAAATGGCGGTCGCGCGGCAATCCACACCGGGCCTGACCGAAATACGGCAATTGCTGTTCGCCGGCATCCTGCTGGCCGACGAAGTTCACGACCTGCGCGCGCAGGGACATAATGGGCAGGGATCGCTCGATCTGCCCGCTTCCGAACGCAAGGAAACGGACGAAGAGGCGGTCGCCGCGCATCTCGACCGGCTGGCAGCCCGGATCGAAGCTCTCGCCGACACGCTTGCGGCGGACGCTCCTTCATCCTAAATAGAGGGCGGCGGGTACTGCCCGGCACGAGCCGCAGCGAACATCCCTGAGGCGATATCACATCCAAGGGAGCTGTCCCTGTACGGGTCCTGGCCCGATGCACATGGTTCCCACCTGACGTAGAGGCGTCAGAGGATATTCCGGCAAACGACCATGGCGGTCCCGCCAACCGCCCGGGGAGAGTGACATTCCGCCGATGCGGGTTCTGGACGAAATGTCTCCACCTCTCCGATCCACAGGGGGAGGCATGTGACCGATAGTCTCGATAAAGCTACGCTGCGTCTTTCCGCGCGCGCCACGCGCGCCGCTTTCGTTGCAGATCTCGATCCACTGGCGCATCGCCTCGCCTTTCGCGCCGTACCGACACTGGTCACCGCGATGCTGGCCGATCGCGATCGCATCGCCCTTTATGCGCCGCTGGATGAGGAAGCGCCCGCGCTGCGTCTGGCCGAGGCCCTGATTGCGCAGGGCAAAACCTTATGCCTGCCGCGCGTAATCGACCGGCTGGGCCTGATGGAATTTCGGGCATGGTCCCCCGGCGACAGGATGGAGGAAGGGCGATTCGGCACACGCCACCCCCGCGCCGATGCACCGATCTGCCACCCGGACGCGATCATCGCGCCGCTCATCGCCTTTGATGACGGATTGATGCGCCTGGGTCAGGGCGGCGGCTATTATGACCGCGCCTTTGCCCGCTATGAAAATGCGTTGCGCCTCGGCCTCGCCTGGTCGGTGCAACAGATCGACCATGTTCCCTCCGACCCGTGGGACGTGCCACTGCACGCGGTCCTGACCGAACGCAGCATCATCACGCCCGCCCCGGAGACCGTAACTTTATGACCGATCCCAACCAGCCGAGCTGGCGCAAACCGGCGGGCATATTCCTGATTCTCGGCCTGATTGCCTTTTGGGCGCTTCTTATCAGCAGCTTTTCTCCCGTGATCGGTACCCTGCCCGGCTGGGCGCAGATCCCGGTCTATCTGGTAAGCGGCATCATCTGGATCGCACCGCTCAGGCCATTGCTCCAATGGATGGAAACGGGTCGCTGGCGAGCCTGATGCATTTTTTTGACGAACAAGATCAAATATTACGCAACGAGTGTTGACAGCAGCCCAACCTTCTTATAGCTCGCGGCTCCACACCGAACGCGGGTGTAGCTCAGTTGGTTAGAGCGCCGGCCTGTCACGCCGGAGGTCGCGGGTTCGAGCCCCGTCACTCGCGCCATTTTCATGAAAAATCATGAAGATGGCGCCACCGCGAAAACGGTTCCCCCCCCCTGCTAATGATGTCGGCCACAGATGACCGCACAGCCGGAAACGGCACGCGTCTATATAATATTCCCCACCTCCTGACGATGGGGAACCCGGCAATTTAGGACGTGATAGCCACCGCTTGCGATCACACCGCCACAGGCGCCGCAATATGGGCCTGCGGGGCGTAATCGATCACCTCGAAATCCTCGATCGCATAATCGAACATAGTCGGCGGACGGCGCAGCAGCCGCAGGCGCGGCGCCCCTGCGGGCACCCGCCCAAGCTGCGCTTCGACCAGTTCCGCATGATTGAGATACAGATGCACGTCCCCCCCCTGCCAGATCGCGTCGCCGGGTTCGAGGTCGCATTGCTGGGCCAGCATCCGCGTCAACATCGACAGGCCAAAAATGTTGAACGGCACCCCTAACGCCAGATCGGCGCTCCGCTGGAACAACAGACCCGACAAACGCCCGTCGGCGACATGGAACTGATAGGTCATATGACAGGGCGGCAGCGCCATGCCTTCGATCTCCGCCACATTCCAGCCGGTGAACAACAACCGCCGCGACCCCGGATTGGCACGAATCGCCTCGACCAGAGCCGCGATCTGGTTATGCCCCTGCTCCGCACGGCGATAGAGCCCGTCGCCCACCTCCTCATAACGCGGCCAGCTCACCCATTGCGCGCCATAAACCGGCCCCAGATCGCCCCAGCGGGCCGCAAACCCCTCATCGGCGATGATCCGCGCTTCGAAAGCGTCGCGACCAATGTCTTCGCCGGTAACGCGACGATAGGCATCGAGCGGCCAGTCGGTCCAGATATGCACACCCTGCTCGACCAGCGGCCGGATATTCGTATTACCGGTGAGGAACCACAACATCTCCCGCGCCGCCGCCTTCCAGTAGACGCGCTTGGTGGTGAGCAACGGTATCGCATCGTCATGCAGGGAAAAGCGCATCTGCGCCCCGAATAGGGAACGGGTACCGACTCCCGTCCGGTCGATCCTCTCGTCGCCTTCCTCCCAGATGCGCCGCATCAGGTCGAGATATTGCTGCTCATAATGGACCATGCCGGACAAAGGGCTTCCCTTTCGTTCATCTTCCGCCCCATTCCGGCGGCGTGTAATCCATGGGCCGGGCCGTTCAGAGCGTCAAGGGCGACGAAAGCTTCTCCATAACGGAGGAAAATCGGCTCGATTCCGGCGGTAACGGATCATCCTTCAATAGCCCGAATCTCATGCGTAGCGGAAAGTGGAGCGATGATCGGTTCTGCCTTCCTGACTCCCCTTGTGGAGAAACTGCATACTGACGCATTGACCCGGGAAATATCGGCGACGCTGTTCATCACCCCGGAAAGGCGCATCGTCGACACGTTGGTGACTGAGGGAGAGGCCGATATGCTGATCCTGCCCCTGCACCGCATTCTGGCCCGCGGCATTGAAACCGGAGCACACCAGATCATGCTGCTGCATTCCCATCCGTCAGGCGACCCCCGCCCCAGCTGTCAGGACGTAGCCGCAACGCGGCGGCTATGCCTGCACCTGCGGCGGCGCGGGTTGAGGCTGATGGATCATATCATCGTGACACGGGATCATTATTTCAGCTTTCGTGCAAATGCGATGCTTTAGCATAACTACCCAGCCGAGCCGCATTTGGCCCGTCAGGCCGCCTCATCAAATAATGATAAGAAAAGACAAAAGGAGCGCTTGCAACTCCTCGATACCGACTCTATAGACCGCGGCCTGCCTTGCCGGGATATGTCATCCCGGCCCGGTCGGGGAGTAGCTCAGCCTGGTAGAGCACTGTCTTCGGGAGGCAGGGGCCGGAGGTTCGAATCCTCTCTCCCCGACCAAATCTCATTTATGGGGGTGGCGGCGCTGCCGCCCCCCTGAGATGGGCCGGTTTCATTTATAGTTTTAACAAGCATATCAAATGGTTGCCGGTAATCAGCACTCAACTCACCGTGCTTCCAGACACAGTTCGATAGTACGAAATTGAGCAACCTACGTTTCTCGATTCCACTAGAACCGTCGAACAATCTATGCGCTATGCGTGCCAGCGTGAGCAGCGCGACCCCTTCATCCATATAGTCGTTGCTAGCTTCCTGATGCCGGGCCAGATCGCGTTGGCAACGATCGAGCTCATCGCGCCATTGGACGGCCATGCGACGATAGAAATCGTCGGTGACGGTGCCGTCTAGCTTGTCTACATAAACCGCTTCCAGGCGCTTTCGAAGTCGGTCGCTCTCAGCACGCAAATGTGTCACGGCTTCATCATGGTCGTGCCTTTCGACCTCGAAGCTGTCTCTCAGCGCTTCAACAATCAGGTCGTAAACCTCCTTGTCGAAGCGGAGTTTGGCTAGCAATGCCCCAAACTGCTCCTCAAGGGCTTCCTCGCGTACGAATTTTTCAGGGCATTTCCCCCGGAAGCCGGTGCAGTGGTAGTAAATGTATTTGCCCTTCTTGATCTCCGCCGTGAGCGCGCACCCGCAATGGCCGCAGCTGATCAGACCAGTGAAGGCGAACTCACGGACGCCACCACCGGTCTTGGGATTACGCGTCTTCATGTTGCGCCCATCAAGAATATCCTGCACACAATGCCACAAATCCTTCGAGATTAGCGGTTGGTGGCTTCCCTGATAGACTTTGCCCAGCCACTCGAACTCTCCGGTATAAAGGCGGCTGCGAAGAATTTTATGCACGGTGCTAACCGGCACCGGCCGTTGGCTCTTGCGATAGGCAAGACCTTCCTGACGGGCCCGCGCGCCGATTTCCTTCAAGGAATAGCCCCCAGTCGCATACCATTCAAACAGGCGGGTAATGATCGGGCCTTGATCGGGATCGACGACGATGCCCTTCTTGCCATCCTGTGCCACCACATTTCGGTATCCGAAGGGCGCAGCGCTCGGCCATAAGCCCTGCTCGGCTTTCTCCAACATGCCTTTGCGGACTTCTTCCGAAAGATTGTCGATATAATTTTTGGCCATCAATACCTTGATGCCGTGCATGAATTTCTCGGACGATCGTGATTCTCGTGAAAGAGAGACGCCTTCTTTTACAAGATGAACCTCAGCATCAAGCTCGTCGATCGTCACCCAGTCCTTGAGGTTCCGATACAGCCGATCTGTCTTTTCAACCAGAATGGCCTGAATTGTCTTGTGCTTGCGAAGATAGCGGGTCATTTCATCAAAATTGGTGCGTCCACTCTGCTTGGCCGTCTCTATGTCGATATATTCAGCAGCCACAACTAACCCGTTGGCTTCGGCATGTTCACGCAATAATTTGAGTTGCGCCGGAATCGAGAAGCCCTCCCGCTCCTGCTCGCGAGAAGAGACGCGCGCATATATCACGGCCTTTGGAGTTTGAACCTCCTGCACCTTCTGCCTCGTCTTCGTCTTGGCTGCTCGCGCCATGTCGATCCTCCGTTGATGACGGCTAGTGCCGATCTCCACTGCCGCCCGCCAATTCCTCCAAGGAAAGTATGGCTTGCGCCACGGCCGGCGATAATTGCCGCGCTTTGTCGACGAACTTCGTATCGGCAGTCACAAATTGCCAACCTTGGTTCATTGCCAGCGCGAGGTACACGCATTCATAGGCAGGGCGATCCAGGTCAATGGCGAGCCTTGTGGCCGACTCCATCAGTGCGCGCATGGGTAGGAGTTCGACATCGGCACGCTGGATGATTCGGACGGCAACCATCGCCTCCTCCACCGTAAGTTCGGAGCGACGAACCTTCTTCCTAAGGATGTTCGCGCACTCGGCAACCAGCAGATCGGGGGCTGCCAAGCGATGGCCGGAGAGCAATGACACGGCTTCGTCGGTTCCGTCTTCCGTCACCACCCACTTCACCGCGATGCTGGCGTCTATCACCAAGCGCATCACCGTTCTTGACGCCCCTCACGCATCAGGACTTCAGAAGGCGTCTGCTCCCGGTTCGCAGTCAGCGCGCGCATTTCGGCAGCCAGCGCCTCGAAAGAAGGGTCGATCTCGGCAAACAAAGCCTGTCGCAAAATTTCCCTGTGCTCAGCTTCGACGGAACGGCCATGGCGTGCAGCCCTGCGACGCAAGCGCTGGATAATATCGTCCTCAAGATTACGCACCTGAAGAGCACCGGCCATAGCCCAACCCCTAGAACAAGAATGACATCACTGATACCATTGACCTCAATCCTCGTCAATATGGTTGCGGCGACCTTTGTCGGGGCCCGCGCTTTCAGCCTCCCGCTTCCGTTGGGTCCTCTCCCAGTCGTGAAGTACACGGAAATAGCCGGTCAGATTCTCGAGAATCTGGCGCGCGTCCTCGTTTGTAAGCTTTCTGCTGGTGCGCTTCTGGAAGACTTTCCGGGCCTTTTCGACGATCTCGTCGGAAAACCGCCTGCTGTGGCGCACGGGACGATCGTCGTCCCCTAGCCCATCCTCGCGCCCCTTCATTGAGCGGCTTGCCCGGCCGCCTGGCCGGACTCCCCAATTGGTACGGATACCGATTGTTCCGCTAGGATCTCGTCATCAACAGACAGTCCGCCATGGATCGGACATGGCAAGTGGCCCATCCACCACGAAGGGCTAGATTTACTTCTTTCGGCAAGACACATGGAACGCTACCCCAAAAGGCAGCGCAGGACAGTCATGAAGCGAAGTCACGTTAGCATTTCTTCGGGAGAATATTGAAGTACCAAATTTGAAGTTTCTGCACATCACTGCCGAAAATTTGCGCGGATGCGCCTTCGTCGCCCTGTTTCATTTTGTTCGCTCTTCAATCGCATCCGGCAAGCAAAGCAAAATGAGCAAACCGGTGGAAAAAATTTACGACTGAGATTTCTTTGGCCTCGGCTGATGAAGCTTGCGCCGCACGCCGGGCTTCAATGCGTTTCGAACATCCCTGTCGACAGTAGCAAGGTCGAACCACCCAGGATCGAAATGACCACCGCACCAGCGTTTAGTTTCTCGGTATTCAGGATCCTTGGGATTTCGGATCACATCCAGAAATCGCTCGTAGCCCGGGACGCCTCCGACATCCTCGGGCGGGCGGGCGCCCGCTCCATCAATGCAAGTCGCTTGGTGGGGCGTGCTTTCAAGAAAAAGATAATCTTCAATTTCAATAGTATGATACCAGTTGTCGCCAAAATCGTATAGATAGGTGAATGAGGTTCCCGCGTTACGAAAATCCCGCAGCCTGACCTCGCGTTCATCAAAGACCTTCGGATCGCCGATGGTCGAGCCGTCTATGGATTCTGCGGCATTACTGTAGCGCAGTCCCCCAATGTCAAACTCGTGGAGATGATAATTCCACCAATTGAAAGCTCCTTGGATAACGAGATGAAGCTGCTCGAGGTTCCATCCGCTCGGCACAATGAGCCGCCGCCAAGCAACTGGCTTGATCTCATCGATTGATAATCGGAGTTGAACGGCGTCGGGAGGTCCAAACATACCGCAGAGCAGACCGGCAACCACCCACAACGTCAAGGTCTATACCGGCGATATCGCAGCGAACATCGATCAAGCCTCGCCTGACGGCCACCACTCGGGAGACAGATCCTGCTTCAGCGAATTGACCGCTGAACCCGCGATCAACTCGATACATTTGAGCTCGATGTCACCGAGATCATCATAGATCAGGTGCTGGGGAAATCGGATGCCGTGCCCCATACAGAGCAGCGGCAGCACGATATGGCCAACCGATTGTCCTAGCCGCAAAGTGGCGTTCAGATGATCGTCCAGTCGGGTGCTCGGGGCCCCGGACTCCATCTCGCGAAGCCATCGCGGACTGAAGCCCATCTCCTGGGCAAGCTCCGGTTGCGTAATGTGGCGCCGCTTTCGCTCTTGCCTGATCCGTTCCCCGGCAATCTTCTTGATCAGCTTTAAAGGGGACAGATCGACAGCGGCAAATCTCTCGTTCGATGACATGCTTCCGCACTCCTCGGCAGACGCTCCTGACATGACAGGCAGAGAGAGCAGCTAAGTTAATCTCAAGGATTTATGCAATAATAGTTAGCGTTGATTTTAGAGGAACTTCATTGCCGGTTTTGTAGTTAGCGATCACCGTTCTCTAATACATGCCGAAAAATCGCCAGCGCGCAAAAATGTTTACAGATGCGCCTATTCAGCATTTCAAGACCGAATAGCAAACGCATAGTTCGATTCTGCAATCCAAGGATAAAACAAACAAAATTGGCGTGTTACCGGCTAATTTTAAGGAATCGGAACTTAACTGCCTAGCGCTGTTGCAATCTTCTTCGTTTCAAATCAATCAGACTTCGCTCCTGAAAACTCAGGTCGAATCGAACCTGATACTTCAAGATCACAAGTAATTCTCAAACATGGCGCGAGGCGCCGAATGGAGTCGTGCATGAAGCCGATTGCCAAAGCGATTGCGCTTGCCTGTTGCGCCGTCGTCACCATGACAGCCGCAAAGGCGGCACCTGGCGGAAACGCATCGCCGCGCGTGGAAGGCCCGCGTGACATCGTTCCGACGGGGAGTGGTTTCGTCATTCGCGCTTCCATCCCCGAACAAGGCGACGACACCTCCAACCGCTCGGCTCCACCCAAAACCATCCGGATCGGTACCGGCGTGCATCTCGATGCGCGACTGCTCCTGCGCCCGGCCAGCTCAATCAAGGAGAATTCACATGCGCGTCGCTAAGCTGGGGGCGGTCGCTCTCGTTCTGCCTTTGATCCTCGTCGCCCAAAGCGCCGCGTCAGCGCAACAGGCTGATCCGCTTATCGCAGCAGCTCGCGAGGCCGAAAGCGAATTGCGGCAGACCTTTAGAAATTTGCAGTTTGAGGATTTCGGACCAGCGCCAGTCAAGGGACCGATCTATCAGGCCTCAGCTGGCGGCCGTATCATATATTATGCTCCCGAAAGCGAGCATCTGCTCTTCGCGGCGGTCTATGACCGCAACGGTATAAACATTACCGCTCTTGCCCAGGATTCGACTGCACAGCGGAAGCTGGCAGGGATCGATACGAGCAAAGCGCTGGCGCTCGGTCCCATCGGGGCACCGGTGGTAATCGAGTTCACCGATCCTGACTGCCCTTATTGTCGAGCCCTTGATCGCTTTTGGGCCGCGAAGGCGGCGGAAGGCAAGCCGGTTCGGCGTCTGATCTTTTTCGTTTCCGGCATCCATGCCGAAGCGGCGGCGAAGGCAGAGCATATCCTCTGTTCGCCCGACAAGGAGGTCGCGTTCAAGGCGATCTACGCGGGTGCGGCACCCACTGCGCTTCAAAGCTGCGCGGAAGGCCGGTCCAGGGTCGAGGCTGACGCCAAGGTCGTGAGCAAGGTTGGTATCACTGGGACACCCACGCTGATCGTCGATGGAAAGGTTATTTCCGGCTTTCAGCAGGCCGAGCTCGAAGAGTTTCTGAAGACCGGGAAGGCGCTCGCCGATGCTGCGCGATGAACGCCCCCTCTTTACTCCCCCATCGCGGATGTTCGCGGTTGTCCTCCTGCCGCACTGCAGGAACGTCGCGCGCACCGGAATGCCGATGGCGAAGCCCGAAACGGGCCGTTCAGCCTCGCCGTCGGCCGACAGCGATACCCATCGATGCCGGCAAGCATATCGCGGAACGGCCCATTTTCACTGGAGCACGTACATGTTGAAGACTCTCGGAAGACAGTCCGCATCCTTTGCCAATATCGGCATTCCCCTCGCTCTCGCTGCGCTGGTCAGCGGCGGAGCCCACGCGTTCACCGCGCCCACGGCCGGTGACTTGGGCTATGACATCTACGATATCGTGGTCAACAAAGGCGTGAAAGGCCCACTTGGCTTTGTGGGCGGCGTCGCCGCCTTCCTGTTCGGCGTCTCGCGCCTGTTCAGCAACGTCATGGTCGGCATCCCGACCATCGTCGCCGCGGTCTGCCTGATCAAATCCGACACCATCCTCCAGACCTTCGGAATGGTGATCTGACGGTTCGGTCCGCCGCCCGTTCGCGCGGACGACGGACCTCAACAGACCAGGGCGCTCCGGCGTGCTGGTGAGACTGCCTGTGTTGTTCAACCGCAGCTTCGCAGGGCGGTCTTGAAGCAGGAGGAGAAGGGTTCGTGGACGAACGGCTACCCCAATATCTGCATAAGCCGGTCCAAATCTTGTGGTTTGGCTCCGACGAATTCGTGCTGGTGATGTCGACCATCTTCGTCGCCGTGATTGTCGGCGGGATGCTCGGCTGGGCGCTCATCGCGGCCCTTCTCCTTTTCATTCCCTGGCTCCGGACCAAGTCACGTGGGTTCATTCCGCACCTTGCCTGGCGTTGGGGGCTGGTCCGTTGGTCCAAGTATCCTGGGCCGACGCAGACCCGCTTTTTCGAGTGAGGACAAGCGATGTTCGGACGCAAATCCCCCGATATGCCCCCGCGCGACCCGCTGCTCGGCAAGCCCGCCAGCTACGGCATCCATCGCTATGTCCAGGGCGCAAGCAACCTGTTCGAAGAGAACCGGCTGCTGAAGCTCGCGGTGGTTGGGCTGTTCGGCATCACGGCCGTGCTGGGCATGGCGATCTACACGTCTGACCAGAACACGCGCACGGTCGTCGTGCCCTTCGGCGCGGGTGGCGATCTCTATGTCACGGGGAACAAGCCGTCTGAAGCTTATCTCCGAATGATCACGCGCAACGTGGTTTCGCTCTCGGGCACATATTCCGCCTATTCGGCGGACCGGCAGTTTCAGGAGCTGCTGAGCATTGTGCATCCTTCAAGCTACAATGGCTTGAGAGACAGCCTTAATCGTTTGCTCGACGAGCTCGCCGACAATTCCACGCTTTCGATCGCGACCTACATCCGCCCCGACCAGCCCGTGACCTGGACCGACCGCGAGATACTCGTGCCGGTCGAGAAGGTTCGAGTCATCGGCGGTGTGATCCGCAAATTCCGGGGCAATCTGCGGATTCGCTACGTGATCGACAATGGCCGCTTCTGGCTGACTGCCCTGACGGAGGAAAATTTCGATGCCCAGCCCCGTTAAGCGGCTGCTGGCGCTCGGCCTTGCGCTGACGCCGCTGCCGGGACAAGCGCAGACCATCGTCGCGCTGCCTGACCAGACCAGCACGATCCGCCTGTCCAACCGTGACATCAACCATGTCATCTGTGCGGGCGGTGAGATCGAGGACGTCAAATTCAGCGCTGAGAAGGCTATCGCGGTCGAGCGCGCCGGGTCCGATGCCTGGATCAAGTTTCTGGTCCGAGAGATCGACGATGCGGGCATGGTGACGCGAAGCTTCGTCACCACCCCATCGGAGTTTTTCGTGACCTGCAACGGTGCGGTCTACCCGCTCTATGCCGAGCCTTCCGACATTCCTGCGCAGACAGTCATGTTGCAACCTGGGACTCCTCAGCGCGCCAGAGCCAATGAAGAATTGCTCGGCCCCCTGGTCGAGGAAGAGCGTGCGATTTCCATCACGCTCGCCATGCTCCAGGATCGCATACCGGGAAGCTTCACAACTGTCGCACCACGTTCCGGTACGATCCGCCTTGTCAGCCTGCCTGACGCAGCGATCGAGGAACGCCAGCGTATCGAGATAGATGGTTCGGGACTATCAGCGTCCGAATATCTGGTTTCGGTTAGCAGTGAAGCCGTGCTCGACGAGCGTAGCTTCCTTGATAGTGCGCTTGGCGCCAATATTTTCGCCGTTACGCTGGACCGCGGCAATCTCTCAGCAGGCGAGACCGCGAGGCTCATCGTCGTTCGCCGGGGAGCCGGACAATGAGCGCGGGCGGCTCTCCCCGTGATCGCGGCTCCCAGGTTGAAGGCGACGAGCTCGACCTTGAAAGCATGGCGGAAAACCGCGTCCGGGCTACAGGTTTCGAGCGAGGTCCTGCCTTGCTTGACGTCAAGGCACGTTGGGCAGCACTGAGTGCCCGTCATCAACTCCGGCTCAAGCAGATCGGTGTCATTGGCGCGATCGGCGCACTGGGCCTGGGTCTGTATATCGCAAGCGGCGACAAGCCGGAGCAAGCGAGCGCGCCGCCGGCATCGAAACTGGATATGGGCGCGGGTCTTCGCGGCGATAGTCTCGAGGTCAAGCTGCGCGGCGACCTTCAGAAGATCCTCGATGGTCAGTCGCTGCTCGGTGAACGCATCACGGCGATAGAAGAGGGCAAAATCGTGCCCGGTGCCGGGTCTCGCGGATCATCACCGGATACCGCCAATCCCGATCTGCCTCCAGCAATACCGGGTGAAGTACCCGATTTCCCCGAACCGCCTTCGACCGGCGACATCGGTTCTGCTCCTCCCGCGCCTCCATCCGCTCCGCCTGCCCCACCCGCGCCACCCGTCGAAAAGACGGTTGGCGCGATCGGCGGCGCGACCAGTCCGGTCGCGGCCGGTGATCAGGCTTCGGGCTCGAAAAAAAAGAATCGGACCATCTATTTACCACCTGGTTTCATGAAGGCGCGGCTCCTGACCGGGATCGACGCGCTGGCCAGTCGGGACGCGACCAGCAATCCCGAACCGCTGATCGCTCGGGTTCAGGCTCCCGCCGTGCTTCCCAATGACGTGAAGGCAAACCTCGCCGGCTGCTTCGTTATTGGCAACGCAACCGGCAGTCTCGCCAAGGAACGGGTCGAGATCCAGCTGGTCTCGCTGTCCTGCGTCGATTTTGACGAGCGCTCCGTTGTAGACCAGCCAATTAAGGGCTTCTTCGTCGACGCTGACGGGAAAAAAGGCCTATCCGGCAAAGTCGTGACGCGCGCCGGGGCAGCTCTTGCTCGCGCGTTTATCGCTGGCACCATCACGGGCATCGCCGACACGGTCGAAAACACAGTCGGCAACGTCTCGACCTCGGCGCTGGGCTCGGTGCGCAGCTTCGATGCGGGCGATGCCGCCAAGGCCGGTATCGCCGGCGGTCTCTCCAAGTCCTCTGACAAGCTCACCGATTTCTATCTCGATCTCGCCCGTCAAGCTGGCCCCATCGTTGAGGTAGGTGCCGCCAAGGACGTCGTTGTCGTGATCCAGGAAGGCGTCACGCTCGAGATCAAGCCTACCGCCGGGAGCAAATTCTGATGCGCCGGCCCTCCATCAAACAGGGAGTTTGCCCCATGCGGCTACCAACTTGCTCGCGCGGTGCGCGTGTAGCGTCACTCGCCATACCTGTTGCGGCGGCACTCATGCTGAGTGGCTGCGCGACACTCGGCTCGGTCATGTCGCCATATTCCGAGAAATTCTCGTGCAAGAATGACGATCATGGTCAATGCATTCACCCGGACAAGGCTTATGCCGACGCGGTAGCCGGGGTAGCGTCAAAATCCGATCCCGCCGTCACGCGCGACAAGAAGATGCTGCGCGGCGACAAGACCGCAGGCCGTGCAGGCAAGGCAGCGCCTGGGGCTTTCACCGGCTACCGCGACAGCGTCTATCGCGAGCTTCAGGGTCTGATCGACCAGCCCGTCACGCCGATGCTGAAGCCCTCGCGCGCGGTGCGCACGCTGATTCTGCCCTATGCCGACCGTCAGCGGCCCGACCGGCTCTACATGCCGCGCTATGTTTATTCGGTGCTCGAGCGCCCGCAATGGGTGGTCGGCGACTATCTGGTGGAACCAGTTCCGGCCGCAGCGCGCGCCAGCGTGCTTGAGCAGGTCAAGGATCGCCAGAACGATGCGGAGCCGCAGCCATGAGCGCGCATAAGGGCGGCATGACGCTCGCACGACTGCGGCGCAGCGTCGAGCGGGACAGCTATTCCGACTATCTGCCGCTCGCGGCCTGGGTCGAGGAAGAACAAGCCTTCCTGACCATAGATGACGGCTGGGGCTATGCCTGGGAGCTGGTCCCATCAGCCTATATGTTCGCACACGTCCATGAAGCGCTGCTGGGATTGCTCAATGTGCAATTTCCCGAAGGCACAATTCTGCAAATCCAGAGCTTCGCTGATCCACTGATCGACAATCAGCTCGACGCCTATCTCGATCTGAAAAGCCGCCCCGATCCTCTGATCCAGGCTTCGGCGCGGCGTACCTTTGACTATCTGCGCGCCGGCACCCTGGGCCTGAAGGCTCTGCACGGCATCCCGGTCCGCGATTTCCGCACGTTCCTCGCGGTCAAGATGCGTCAGCCCATGGATAGCGATCTCAAGCGCCAGATCGAGGAGCAGATGGCCAAGCTGGGCATCCGACCGATGGCGCCCGGCGAGATCGTCTCGCTCTACCGGCGAATTTTCAATGGCGTCCACGTACCTGCGCCCGGCGTGTTCACCCAGACGGCCGATGTGCCGCTGCGCCGCCAGATCATCGACGCGGGACCGGCGCTGAGCTTCGAGGGACCGGAAGTATTTCTCGGCAACCAGGTCGCCCGTTGCCTGACGCCCAAATCACCGCCGCGCCGGATTACGGCCGAGCGCGCCAATCGCCTCACCGGCGGTATGCGCGGCAGTTCGGAAGATAGCGACCAGATCGGTGGGCCGTTTCTCTATACCCTCAATGTCCTGTTCGATCATTCCGCGTTTGAAGTTCACAAGCGTGCGCAGATTCTTTCGGCGCAGAAGGCCGCGGGCAGCTTCGCCGTCGAGGTCGGAAAACAGATCGAGGAAATCAGCTGGGTATTGGACGAGGTCGGCAACAGCCGTTTCGTCTCGGTGATCCCGACGCTCTGGGTGTTCGGGCGCGACCGGCATCAGGCGCGCGAGATGGCCGCCCGCGCCAAACGGCTGTGGGAAAGCGAGCCGCTGCCCTGGATGGTGCAGGAAGAGTCCTACCTCAATCCTATCCTGCTGGCCGCAAGTCTGCCCTTCGGACTTTATCCCGACCGTCGCACCATCGGCATGCTCCAGCGTGATTTTCGCGTGCCCGCGCGCGCCGCGGTGCTGATGTCCCCGATCCAGACCGATTTCCGGGGCGGCGGACGCCCTGCCCTGCTCTACACGGGACGCAAGGGCCAACTCATCACGCTCGACCTGTTCGATCCGCGGATCAACAACTACAATTTCATTGTCTCGGCGGAATCTGGTGCGGGCAAGAGCTTCCTGCTCAACAACCTGTGCCAACAATATTTCGCGCAGAACGCGCTGATCCGCATCATCGACATCGGAGGCAGCTACAAGAAGCTCTGCACGCTCTGTTCTGGCCGCTACATCGACCTTGGCGAAGAGCATCTCGTTCTCAACCCGTTCGATCTCGGCCTCGCGCTCGATGGCGATGACCGGGAATCCGCTATCTCCATGGCGGTGTCAATCGTCGCGGAGATGGCCAACGCCGCGACCCGCAAGCCAGTCACCACCTCCGAGTGGAACCTGCTGAAGTCGGCCGTGCAATGGACGATCGACAGCGGTCGTGCCGAAGCGGGCATCGACGCGGTGCGCGAATGGCTCGGCGTCTATCCAGCCAACACCGCCTCGGATCTTGACCGGGTGGACCATCTGGTGCCGACAGCTCGCGAGTTGGCGTTCAACCTGCGCGATTTCGGGTCGGACGGCGCTTACGGGCACTATTTCAACGGCCCCTCCACCTTCGACATTTCTCGCGATGAATTTGTCGTGCTGGAGCTGGAACGCCTTAAGGCGATGCCCGACCTGTTCAACGTCGTGATCATGGTCGTGATCAACGCGGTCACGCAGGAACTCTACCTGTCAGCCCGCGACCGTCCCCGGTTCGTGCTGTGCGATGAGGCCGCACAATTCATGACCCGGAACGAGGGTCAGGACCTGTCGCGCCTCGCCGAAGCGATCAGCCAAGGCTATCGCCGGGCGCGCAAATATCGCGGCAGCTTCGGCATCATTCTCCAGAGCATGAATGATCTGCTGCTGTTTGGCGGCACCGGCCAGGTAATCCTTGAGAATGCCGCTACACGTTTCCTGTTGCAGGGTTCGACCTATGACAAGGCGGTCGAGAACAAGATTCTCGATTATTCCGGCTTCGTCCTCGACCTTCTGAAGTCGGTCCGGAACAACAAGCCGAACTATTCGGAAGTGTTCATCGACAGCCCGCTGGGCCTGGGCATCGCTCGCCTTGTCGTCGATCCCTTCAGCTACTGGATCAACACCTCCGCGCCCGAAGAGGTCGCCGCCTTCGAAGCGCTGGTACGCAAGGGTCGCTCGCCGCTCGAGGCGGTCTGCGATCTCGCCGGCGTCGATCCCGCCGAAATCCTCACACCCACGCCAGACCTTGGGAGGCCGCAATGCTGACCCGCAAGCCCTATCCCGATCAACTAGCCCTCGAACTCGCGCCCGACGATGAACTGGAAGCAGTCATCGAAGCGCGCGTGGCCGAGCGTGCGGAGGCCAATGCGATGCGCTGGCGTTTCCGCCTGATCGTCATCGAATCCGTGATGATGGCATCGCTGATCCTGGCTGCCGGGTTTATGCTCGAACTGCCAGCGGAAGACGTGCTGCGCGGTGCCGGCATTGTCGGCGCTGGCTGCTTCCTCACCGGCCTGATGCTGATCGGTCTCACCGGCGCTGCGAGCCGGCTGTTGGCATGGTCCCGGAGGCGGACATGAGCCAGCGTATATTCCCTTCTAACGGGCGCTTCGCCCCCAGTGCGCGGCGGCCGGGCGAAACGCTCCACGACTATCTGGTCCGTACCCAGTGGGAAATGCGCGATCGCATCCACCTCTTGGAGACGGTCCGCGACGGCCAGGAGATGATCTTCTTCGATGAGCGCGCCCGCTGGCGCCGCCGCATGATCCTCATTGTAAGCGCCGAAGCTGGCTTCGTTGTGGTTGGCTATCTCCTGCTCGCCTGGTCGGGACTTTCCCCAGCCGCAGCCGCGCTGTTGCTCGGCCTATGCGCGTTGCTGGGCGCGATCGCCTCCATCGGCTTGCTCGCGGTGCGAGAAAGCCCCAGGTCAGCACTTCAGGCGGCGCAGCGCCAGGCGTGGCGCGCGGCAGAATGGCTATGGCCAGTCGAGGATAAGCCCACGCACCTACGGCTACCCGCATGGGTCGACGCAAGCCGCCCGGAGACCATCGACGCCGCCGTCGAGGAAATCATTGCTCATCACCGGGAGTTGGAAGCCTTCTTCTGGCGTGCGCGATGGCTTGCCGTTCAGAGCGCGATCATCGTCATCGCCTTCGTCTGCGTGCAGATCGCGCGCGGCACACCATGGCTCACCCTGATTGAAGATAGTGTGGCGGTCGCCATGCTTTGCCTTGTCGGCGGCGGCCTGTTCGTCCTTGCTGCCGACCTGATCAGCACGAACCTTGGACGTCTTGGCCGCTGGTGGAGGCGGCGATGAACGGCATCTTCTCTGCCGCGCCCTGCCAGTCGTCGATCCGCCTGCTGGTCGGAACGCATCTGATCCTCCTCGTCCAGGCATTCCTTCTGATCTGGTCGGGTGCGGACCTCGACGGCACCCGCCCGCTCATCTGGCTCGCGCTTCTCGTCGGCACGGCGGGCCTCGGCTGCGCCGTCCGGGGCGAGAGCCGCAATCCACCGCCAAGCTGGAGGGAGCGCCGCCGTGGACGATGAAGGTTACCCGCAGGGCTGGCATGTGGTCGCGATCCAGTCGGCGCTGATCGGCGCGATGATCGTCGGCGCGATGATCCTGGCCGGTTCGGCGCGCGCCGAGACCTCGACAATCGGGCGCACCTGGCCGATCGCCGAACCCGATGCAATGGCCGAGATCGAGGCCGCGGCCGCAAAGCAGCCCGCCGACATCGCGCCGCGCTTCGGGCCGCGATCGCAGTGGAGCGCGCTCAAAGCGGCCCCTCTGGGCGTCGCCGAGAAGGACCGCGTCCGCAGCGTCGTCCCGTTCTACACGCTCGACCAGGAAATCCGCCTGCCGGACGGCAAGCTGCTCTACCCCAAGGGCTTCACCTTCAACCCGCTGACCTACGTGTCGCTTCCGCAGCGCCTGATCATTGTCCATCCGCGCGATCTTGGCTGGGCGCTGAAGACGGCGGCACTCACCGACTGGATCATCCTGACTGCCGACGGCGACGCCAAGGACGATGCGCTCTCGCTCGGCGAGAAGCACGGCCGCGCGCTCTTCATTCTCGAAGAGCGGGTGAAGGAGCGGCTCGGTCTCACCGTCGCCCCGGTCATCGTGCGCCAGTCCGGCCAGAAGTTCGAACTGACCGAGGTTCGCCTCGAACGGAAGGGAGGACGCAAGCCATGACCCGCCTCGCATCAAAATTGCGCGCAGGCGCCGCCGCGATCCTCGCGAGCTTCCTGGTTCCCGCCGCGCCTGCACACGCATCGAAATGCCCGACGGGCACGGTGTTTAACCCGATCACGAAGGTTCGCTGGAACTGCATCTTCCCGATTACCATCGGCGGCGTTCGCGTGGGCAGCTTCGATAAGCTCGACAAGGAACTCGACGCACAATCCGCATCGAAGCCTTTGTGTGCCTGTCGCAAGGGTGCGACTTTCTGGTTCGGCGTCAAGGTCAGCTTCTGGTCGCCCAACCGGATGATCGATGTTGTGACCGAGCCGGGCTGCATGATGGCGCTTGGCGTTGATCTCCTGCCGACCGGCGGCAAGCTCCAGGGCAGCCAATCGTCGATCTCGGACGGCACCAACACGACCAAGCTTTTCGCTCAGGCCCACTACTATATCTCGCCGGTCTGGAAAATGCTCGACATGTTCACCGACTTACCCTGCATCGAAGATGACGGGTTCGACGTCGCGATGATCACCGAGGTGCTGCCGACCTGGCAGTCGGGGACATTGGGCGCGATCATCCAGCCCGAGGGCATTTTGTTCGGCAATCCCGCTGCGGGTCTTGCCTGCATGGCGGACAGCGCGGCAGCGGCAGCCGGCAAGACCATCGACCCGTTGTTCTGGTGCATGGGAAGTTGGGGCGCGACCTATCCGATTGCCGGGGACATTCACATGGGTGATCGGGTTGAAGCCTGGGCGGGCCTTGCCGCGCGTTCGACTTTCATGATGGGGCGCCTTGGCGCGCTCACCATCCATTCGGAAGACGGCTGCTCGTTCAAGCCGCAGCCGATCTGGACCAAGAGCCGCTACAAGCTCCAGATCATGGAGCCGGTCAAGGGCGGCAAGTGCGTCAATATCGGGCGGCCCGGCGCGCTCTGGACAAGCGGCAAGCACGCGCCCGGCAAAGACAACGCACAATTCATGCTCTTCGAAAAGGCGATCTGCTGCGCGGGGGTATCAACCCCATGAACGGATCGCTCCCCCCAAACCGCGCGTCTCGCGCGGGCGGCCGGTCCGCTCGTCACGGATTGCTCCCCACCGTTGGTGGACGCGCGGCTCGAGTGGCGGCGGCTGCCCCTGCCGTCGCCGCTCCACCCTCGGTCAGCGCGGCCGATAGCCCCCTATCGGGGCCGGCGGCACCCC
Organism: Sphingomonadales bacterium; assembly: GCA_006226685.1. Taxonomy (GTDB): domain Bacteria; phylum Pseudomonadota; class Alphaproteobacteria; order Sphingomonadales; family Sphingomonadaceae; genus Sphingobium. The sequence continues at coordinate 65,539 of SBGG01000029.1, read as the reverse complement.
CTCCCGTCGCGATTCCGGTAGCGGCCGCGCTGACCATTTTTGAGGGCCAGGCTGTGTTTCAGATACTCTCGCCCGGATCCACCGCGTTCCGGGCGGGAGACGTGTTCCGCTTCGCCTATGGCTCGCGCAGCACGAAGGCGAGGTCATCATGACCGGGCGAGGCCTGCTCCTGCTGACTGCGGCGTTTTTGCTGCCCTTCCCTGCATTCGCGCAGACCGTTGAGGAGCGCGCGCGAGCCGCAGCCGAGGCTTCGCGTGCTAAGACCTCCGACAGCGACACACTCCAGCAGAATTATGTGACGCCCGGTCTTGCCGGACAAACCATTTCCACAGTCGACAACAGCCAGACTTTCAATCCGAACATCGCCTGTCAAAAATCGGCGACGTTGATCGAGTTGCTGGCCCAACCGTCACCGACCGGCGACATCGGCACGCTGCGTATATCGCGCGACAAGGACATTGATGGGACGGTCGATCAGACGCTCACGCTGCCGATGCCGGTTTCCGGCATTTGCGCCAATGGCGTGATCGCTTGCCAGCCCGGCACGTGGAATCAGTGCCACACCTATAAGTGGGACGTGTCCGCCGGCGGCGATCTCAAGCTCACGGAAGTAGATCTGACCGATCTCGCAGGCTGCTACTGTGTCAACAATAGCTGCGGAAGCAATCTTGTTTGGGGCAATATGGCCTCGGCGCTCAAAGACCTGGGCGGCGGCGTCATCGGTGCGCTCACAACCGCCGATCCTCGGATTGGGGTGGCACAAGCCGTCATCGACGGCCCGGTCATTCGCTATACAGGTGTGCAAAGCACCGCTTGTTCAGCCAGCCCGTCCTTGCCGCAGACCGGCTACCGCTCCAGTCCGGCGGCGATCCAGGGCGATGCCGCGAGTGTAGCTGCGTCGAACAGCATCTTTCAGGCACTGCAGGGGTCGCCCGCAGGGATTGGCAAGGCCGAGCAGATCCGCGCCTGCACAATCCGACGTGAGGTGAAGCTTGAGGCGGTTACGCCGGACGACATCATTACGCGCACCGCGGGTGGCTACGCGACCTACGCCTATACGCCCGACACACGTTCATTCCTGCTGGGCTCGCCGCGCGACGACAGCCTGAGCGGTGGAAGCTGCCGGATCTACGATTTCAGGATGACCCTGAATGTCGGCGATCCCGCTCGCCTCATCTCGGCGCAGCTGTCGCAATATCTGTTCGACGACTGGATTCAAGTCCGCATCGATGGCGCGCTGGTATTGTCCGATCCGGGAGGCTGGACCGGAACCGGACTTCCGCCTGGCAAATGCGAACGCGGACGGACCTGGTATGGCTATCCCAATCTCGACCTGAAGCCCTATCTGACGAAAGGCTCGCACGAGATATGGGTGCGGGTCGCGGTCGGCGGCGAAGGCGAGGTGTCGGCGCGGATCGACGCTACGCTGGATCTGAGCTGCAATCCTACCGAGAAGCTCGTCGATCTGTGCGCCGGCTATTCCGCCGACGCCAATTGTCAGCTTCACGACGAGAATGTCGATGGCGTCCAGACCTTCCGCAATGGTGTCGGCACCGGGCTAACCCCGCTGCCGCAAACCCGCCTGTTCGAGAGTGGCGCCTGCAAGATCAGCCTGGCGCGGCCGTGGTTCGAGCGAGATCGTCGCTATCGCTGTATCGTCGATACAGGATCGCTGCCGGAACCGGACCTGAGCCGCGGCGCCTATATTATCGACCATTCGACCGAGACGCTGTTGGCAGACCGGGTAAAGGCCGACGACGGCAGCTACTCAACATCTTCCCGCGCCTTCAATCTGCCCGCCCGGGGGACGGTTCCAACCTGTGAGCCAATCTGCAGGACCCGCGCGCCCAAGGCGAACACTGCCGCCGCCGTGGATGGGTTAATTGGCGCAAAGCAAAATGCGCCGACAGGCTGGGACACATTCTATCACGCCTGCACAACCGACAGCTCCGGAGGTAACGTCTGCCCGTTGGGCGACGGTGAAGAGCTTGTTTCAGCCTGTGGGTGCCTCGACGATTTTCCGGAAGCCGTGGTGATGATGCAGACCGTACGGCTCGGGGGCGCGGACATGATCTGCACATCGGAGTCCCGCTGATGCGCCCGTTCATATCCTCGCTATCCCACTTCCTGTTCGCCGCATTGGCGCTGCTCGCCTTTGCCGCAATCAGCTCTGTCCCAGCCCAAGCTCAGCAGCTTTGCGCAGCCGATCTCGACGGAAACGGTGATGCCGACGGTCCCGGCGAAACCGCAGCGTGCGAGATCACTTCGCTCGGCCAGTATCAATGCCCGCTGCAGAAAGTGTCCTGCGTCCAGGAACAGGACGGCGCCTTTAGCTGCCCGCTGGGCACACAGTTCGCCTGTCTGCCGCAGGATGGCGGTCCGGCTTGCTCGCCCAACGTCTGCACGGATCTTGCCGTCACGCCGATCGAGGACGAACCGCCCCCCGATGATCCCGGCGTTCCGGCAGACGGCGCGGTCGATGCGGACGGCGCCTGCCTCGGCAATATCGAGATCTTCTCGGGGCGCGCCGCGCGCTGCCGTCCCGCGGGCCTGCGCACCACTTTCTCCAATTGCTGCAAGGACAAGGGCAAGATCGTCAAGGACGGCATGGGCGGCTCGGTCTCGTCGATCGGCACCAAGATCGCGGTCGCCAAGGGCGTGTTCACCGGAATGAAGGCCGCCTACGGCGCATTCCGGGCGGGCGCGACCGCCGGCCAGGCTGCGAGCGCGGGCGCCAACGCGATTATCGTCGGCATCGATCCGACCTCGATCGCGATCAGCCTCGCCATCAACTTCATGATGGATTTCCTCCTGAGCGGCTGTGACCAGCAGGACATGGAAGTGGGCATGCTGCGCGGCTCGGGCATGTGCCACGAGGTCGGCAGCTATTGCTCCTCGAAGATCCTTGGCATTTGCGTCCAGAAGGCCCGCGGCCATTGCTGCTTCAACACCAAGCTCGGCCGCATCATCCAGGAACAGGGCCGCCCGCAGCTCAAGAGCTTCAACGGGCTCGGCTGGGGCACGCCCAAGCAGCCTTATTGCCGCGGCTTCACCCCGGAAGAGTTCCAGGCGCTGGATTTCTCCAAAATGGACCTTTCGGAATATTATTCCGAAATCGAGGCCCGCGCCCAGGCCGACATTCAAGTAGACATGAAGGACAAGATCGATGCCTATATGCAGGTTATCGGCAAGTAACGCGCGCGTCTCGCTCGCGTTAGCAACGCTGATGGTCACGTCGACGGCCGCGCTGGAGCAGGAGAGCCGACCACAGGCAAATGTGCGGGACAGCGTCGCGGCCGAAGGCGATGCTGCACTCGATCGCCTGGAACGAGCAACTGCGGAGCGTCGACAAGAAGCCGAAACGCGCGGGCCGACCACCCTCCCCACGCCGTCGTCGGAAACCCGCCGCCGCGCATTCGACGGACTTCGTGGCCGGGTTTCTTCGCCAGCCATGGATAGCCGCGCCCGTGCTGCGCTCGATCAGGGCAAGGAAGCGATGGCAGCCGAGCGCGAGGTCATGGCTCAGCGCCTCAGCCAAGCGCTGGGTCTCGAAGCGCCTGAGATGTTGGCAGTCGCTGATGTTGCCGCCCCACCGACTGCCAAAGGCTGGGTGCCGGTGCTGTTTGTCTCGTCCTCGATGCCAGTCACAACGCTGCGGACCTATGCGGCGCAGCTCGAACGTGCTCGCGGTGTGCTTGCCTTTCGGGGAATGCCCGGCGGAATGCGCAAAGTCGAGCCGATGGCGAAGCTCTCGGCCGAGGTGCTTCGGCTCGACCCAGGTTGCGAAGGCCCCGCCTGCGCAATGCGTGATGTGCAACTGATCGTCGATCCACTGATCTTCCGCCAGCATGGCGTCAGCCGCGTCCCGGCAATGGCGATGGTGCCCGGCGATCCGGCGCTTCCCTATTGCGAGCGGGAGGATGACAGTCCACGCGCCACGCACGTCATCTATGGCGATGCTGCGCTTTCCGGCTTGCTCGAAGAATATGCCCGCCTTGGCGGCAAGCAGGAGGTCAGCGATGCTCAGGCTCGCCTTCAGGCTCGCTAGATCCGGCTGGACCGAACTCAAGGTACTGCCGCTCAAGGCAGCGGTGGCGCTTGGCAGTTCGGGACTTGGCCAACCCCCACGCCCGGAACAGCTTTGGAAGGCCTTTGGCATCGTCCTGCCGATCGGCCTCATCACATTTTGGGCCTTGCCCCAAGTGACAATCGTTATGAGCCCTTCGGTCGCGGCGTATCTGATCCGCAAGGCGCCCGGGCCGATAGCACGGGGCGACCTCGTATCGTTCACCCTGTCCCATCCACTCGCGGGGCCAAAGCCGGTCACGGTCACCAAATATGCCCTGTGCCTGCCCGGCGATCGCATCTCGATGATAGAGAAGCCCTCGATGTCGCCCGGCAAATGGGATGGCTGGTATTATTGCAACGAACGCCTGCTGGGCGTGAGCAAGCCTTATGGGCACAATGGACAGGCGCTCGAGCATTGGCAGCCCCGCTATGGCGAGGTCCTGCCCGGCACCATCTATGTCGGTTCCTCTCATGCCAGCGGATTCGATAGCCGCTACTATGGCCCCATCACGATCGAACGCCTTCGTCGCATGGAGAAGTTGCTGTGAGGCGTGCTGGCCTTTTGCTCGCCATGGCGTTGGTGTCCACCACCCCCGCAACCGCGCAATCAGCAGCCGATCAACGCACCGGCTATTGGTGGTATCAGGCGCCTGCCAAGCCTGAGGAAGATAAGGATGATCCCGATGCACTGGTAAAGCCAGCGATCCCGCCAATGGCGGAGCTCGCGACATGGACACCACCCAAAATTCGCAAGCTGATCGAACAACAGCGGGACTATGCCGCGACCGTGCTGACGGTCGATGCCGTCGCCGATTTCTGGCGTTTGCAGGACTTTGCGAGGCGAAAGGCCCGCGCCTTCGCCGGCGTCACCCAGATCGCGATGCTCCAGCACCCGGAACTCAACGCCAAGTCTGCCAATCCCATGGTGGGCGACGCGCGCGACCAGCTTTCCGCACACAAGGATCAGGTGCGCCGTCAATATCTGCGCTCCCGCGCTAACGAATTCGCGCTGGTCATGTTCTCACGCTCGACCTGTGGCTATTGCCGGGTCCAGTGGCCCATCGTTCAGCGCTTTCAGGAAGAAATGGGCTGGCAGGTGTCCATGCAGGACATCGATCGCAAGCCGGAACTCGCCCAGCGCTTCGGTGTCGAGGTTACGCCGACCACGATGATCATTCGGCGAAATAGCCAGCAGCGTATGGTGATCGCTAGCGGAGTTGAGGCGTACCCCAACCTCATTCAGATGGCCTATCAGGCGGTCCGACTGCTTGCGGGCGACATCCGCCCAGAGCAGTTCATGACCGGTGCTGGCGAGGAAGACGGGTTCTTCGACGCGCTTGCCAATGGGCCAGTGTCCGCGACCGATCCGCGCGTCCTCGGCGGTGATCTGGTCGGCGCAAGCATGGACCCCCAACGATGAATGGCCGGGCGACCTTCGCGTTGCTGATCTCGGTTGTGCTGATCCCGGCGGCGTCAGCGCAACCGGTCACACGCGAACAGGCGATGCGGGCCGCTATCCATCCCGTCACCACAGAGTCCGAGATGCGCGAATGGCTGGCCCGCGTTCCGGTTACGCGCGACTGGCCGCCCGATTTTGCCGAAACACTCAAAGGTCAGGCACCTGCCTTCGTCGTAGAAATGAGCACTGCACCAGGCTGTGTTCCCTGTGCGGATCTGTGGGCAAGACTTGGCGCACTCGGACATCGCTATCGCTGGCAGGTTCGCACGATTGGAACGCAAGAGGCGATGGTTCGCTCCGGTCGGCTCGGCCTACCCTGGGTCGGCCATCCAGTCGCCTGGGTACGGCCAATCGCAGACCCCAATCGCATCATTCCGATCGCCATCGGCACCGACCATGCGCCCAACCTGGCGCGCAATCTTTATCTGGCCGCCAAGATGCTGACGGGCGTGAAGCCCGCTGTCGGCGTGCGCGGCATGTCCAAGTTCACCGGGATCGTGGGCGTGCCCATGCGCCCATCCTCAAATCGAGAGAGGAACTGACATGGGGCGCCGCTTCCTTTCTCCAACCATCGAAAGGTGCCCGCCATGGCCACCCTGCATCGTCGTCTGAGCCTGATCACCTTGCCATTTGTTGCTCTTGGCAGCCTTGCCGCGCCAGCCCATGCCCAAGGTTGGGCGGAAAGCTGGTTCGACAATGTGACCTATACCAGCCCTGGCAGCTTCGAAGACCAGACCCGCGGCTATGTGACGGCGGGCGGCATGTCGGGCAGGGTCGATGTCCACAACGACTATCTGATGAGCGTGACCTTGCCCAAGGTGAAGGCTGGTTGTGGCGGGATCGACATGTTCCTCGGGGGCATGTCGTTTCTGGATCCGGATTACCTCGTCCAGAAGCTGGAGAGCATCCTTCAGGCAGCGCCCGCGGTGGCGTTCCAGTACCTGCTCGAAACCCTCGACGAGAAGATGGGCAACATCATCTCCAAGATGGAAGCGGCCACGAATTTCCTGAACAGCATTCAGGTCAATGATTGCCGCCTCGCCAATCGCATGGTGCAGATCGCCAAAGGCGACGACAATATGTCAGGCATCATTGAGGAAATGACCGGCTACAAGTCAGTGAAGGAGGGCTTCTCCAAAAGCTATCAGCACAGCCGCGAGAAGATTCAGGCCAACGCCAACAGCCCGACCGAAGATTTGAAGGACGCGCTGGAGAACTGTCCTGCGGAGGTCACCGAGATCTTCAAAACCGGGTCGCTGCTCGCCCATGCTTCGGCGCGCGTCGGTGCGTCCGATTGGGCCGGAGTTATGCGGGCCCGTGTGGGCGACGTCTATATGCGCTGGGATGCGACCGACAAGGTGCCCATATTCTCAGCCATCCCCGCCTGTCCGCGCCAGGACACCGAGAGCGTCGACGATTTTCTCACCGGTAAGGTCCAGTCTCGGACACTGGCGATCCCGCCCACGGCCGCCGATTGCTCGGTCGATGGGGCCGGCAAAGGCGCGCTGATCCTCGCCCGCTCACGGATGGACTCGATCTCCACCAAAATCCGCACCCGCAGCGCGCTTACGGCCGATGAGCGGCAGTTCGTCGCCAACGTGAAAACATTGCCGATCTACCGCCTGCTCGAATGGGGCGTGCGGCAGGGTGTCGTCGACAGCGTGATCGGCGATACCGACGAACTCGTTGCGCTGACGCTCGCCTATCAGATGCTCAACGATTTGACGCGCAGTATCGATTTCGCCGTGTCGAACGCCGAACGCGGTGTCAGTGTGGCTGGCGCGAGCGACGCAGGCAACGCCAAGGTTTGCCAGACTCGCATCCTGACCAAGGGGATCGAGCAACTGCGCGATCTGCGTGACGAAGTGCTGCGCCAACGTGCGCAGATGCGGCAGTCCTACATGGCCGCCCTCAACCAGGCCAATCTCTCGGCCAGTTATGCCGGTGTCGTTCGCCAGCGCGACCGCGATGCCCGCGATGCCGCCGGCGCCGCCGCCAACCGCAACCGCTGATCGGGACCTGTCCCATGAACCCTATTCTCCGCGCCCTATCGGTCCTGATCGCCCTGTTCACGATGTCTTTCGCGGCGACACCCGCGCTGGCGATCGACACGAGTTTTCACACCTATGATGGCTTTGCCGAGACAGTGGACGCATTCCGTCTTGTCTCGATGATCTTCGGCGATCCCAGATATGAGATGCTGGTGCTGATCGTCGCGGTGGTCGGCATCGCGCTTGGCGCGCTGCTCGCGAGCGTCAAAGGTTCCGGCATGGGAATCGTGGCCTTCGGGTTCCAGATGCTGATCGGCGTCGGGCTTTTTGTCGGGCTCGTCGCCACCACGGGCACGGTTCATGTCTATGACCGGGTGCGCAATGCCTACCAACCTGTCGGCGACGTCCCGAACCTGATTGTACTCGTCGCTGGCATGACCAACATGATGGAACGCGCGCTGGCCGAGGTCATCGACGACAACACGACCGATCCCCATGCCAAGCTGGAATTTGGTGCGGGCGGACATAGTTTCGACCTGTTCCTGAACGCCGCAAGCCCGCGTGGTCCGATGACCGATGTATTCCTGGATTCAACGATCAAGGACTATGTGCGGCAATGCTATCCGGTGGCGCGCGTATCGCCCGCCTATGGTGTCGACGACGATCAGCTTTTCAGGACAACAACGGACCTCCCCTCTGCCTTTGCGGCAATGGCGGGTCCAGCGACGTTCAGTACCGTATTCACCTCCGCCGATAAGGGGGGAACTACGGTGAGCTGCAATGAGGCCTGGGACCATATTTCGACGCGGCTGTCGGAGCCAGCGCTCTTTGACAACTATGTCGCGCAGGTATGCACGCGCACGGGCTACGACATCACCAACACTACTCAGCTTCAGCGATGCCGGGCTAATATTGGCGAGCTCGGTGGGATGATGATGGACAATCCGGCTTCGCTCCAGCAATTCCTGACCAACGTGATGCTTGGCGGCACGATCGGCGACGTTCTGTTCGAGGACAGTCCAGCCACGGCCGCCCGCGTCATGGCCAATCGCGCCGTTGTGTCGAGCGGTCTTGCTACAATGTCCACCGCGAACGAGTGGATGCCGACGATCCGCGCCACGGTGTTCGGGATCATGCTGTTCATGATGCCAATCGCGCTATTGTTCATCCTGACCCCGATCAACCTGCGGGTCGCCAGTTTCGCGCTCGGCCTGTTCGTGTTCGTAGCGCTCTGGGGCGTGATCGACGCCGGGATCTATCAACTCACACTCGGCCGCGCGACCGATGTGCTGGCCGAGATGCGCGCCAACAACGTGGCGGCCAATGCCTGGATGCTGGCCCCCTCCTCGGCGATGAAGGCATTGGCGATCTTCGGATCGTTTCGTACGGCCGCCGCAGGGTTGGCCGGGGCATTCGTGTTCACGGTGTTCCGCTTCTCGGGCAACGTCTTCACCGCGTTCACCAGCGGTGCGCTCGGCGTCCAGGGCCAGGGCACCGCGGCCGCCGCGCCACTCACGACGAGTGAAGGTTATGCAGGGGCGCTCGAGGCGCAAGCCAATGCAGCCGGTACGATGGCACGGCGCAGCGCAACATCAAGCTTTGGGGATTTTGGGGAACGCTCCAATTTCGGTGCGAATCGGGCCTTTGGGGCGGCAAGTCGGGTGATAGGTGAACATGGCGGTGGTGCGGCCGGAACGGCGGCATTCGGATTAGGGGGCCTCGATGCCGCACGCGAGATGGGCGGTCTCTCCCCTGCCCTCACCGGACGCAGCCTTTCCGATCCCGCAACCGTTCGTGCCGTGCGCGACAACGCCACCACCGCCGCCATCCACAATTTCGCTGAAAAAGATGCCCTCCGCGCGCTCGGCACGGGCTATTTCGGTGAGGGACAATCGGGTGAGCGGACCTTTGCCGCTTTCGCGCAAAGGATGGTCCAGTGGCGCGCTTTCGGCGACCAGCGCGCCTATGAGATGATGCACTCAGGCGCCCAGCGTCATTTCGAGCGTGGTGGTTATGACGCGAAGGATGCAGCGCTGAAGGCCTCAACCGTCATCAGCCAGGCTTCAGCCGATCCCACTTTCGCCAAGCTGATAGCCAACACCTATGAGCAGGAACAGATGCTGCGCAACGACCTCACAGGGGCACAAATCCAGGTTGGCGCGATGGAAGGGCGGCGGGACTTCGCAGGCGACAATGTAGCACCGATCGAGCGGCGGAACGTCGCCACCGAGCAAGCTCACCGGACAGGAAGCAATGAGGGGCAGCGCAACGCTGCATCGATGCTTGGTCTCCCCGTTCAGGAAACCTCCCGCCGCATCGCCTTTATCAACGCCCTCTCAGGCGAAGCCCGCTCCTCCGCCATTTCCCAACTCTCCCGCGCAACTGGCAGAAATGAAGCGCAAGTACTGCGCGCACTGGAAACATATAATGCGGCCGTGCAGGTGGGCACCGCCGATGGCGCGACGGCGGAGGCCGCGCGCGAGGGCACGAGTGTCTATGGACGCACGCGTGAAGCGGCGGGGTACGACTTCGCCGAGCGATCAGGAAAGCTCGATGCACAACGAGAGGTCGGCCACGACGGCACGCGTTCAGCCGCCCGGATCGGCGAGCAGCGGCGGCAAGCTGACAATGCTGGCTATGCCGAGGGCGCGGCCGCTGCGGGCATGTCGGTGCGGCAGGCGGCGCGGCTCGACAGCTTCATTCGCACTTTGAGCCAGGGCGTCGGCAACCAGACCGACATGGCCGAGGGCGGCGCGGCGGGGATCGCCGACCGCGCACGTAACGAACGGCTCACCCGGATCGTGGACAATGAACGACTGACGCGTATGCAAAACCTGCTGCGCGATCATGGCGTAGATATGTCGAAGCGCGAGATCGCCATGGCACAGAATGGCGACCTCAGCCTCAACCTGACGCCGGAGACAGCGGCGCAGATGTGGCGTGGCGGCCTCATCAACGAAAGTCAGCTCGGCGCGGTCGCCAATGGTGGACGCGCCCGGTTCAGCTTTGCCGACAACGATGTGCTGGTGTCGAGTTCGGTCGGGTTTCAGCAGTCGGCCCGTAACGACACCAGCACGCGCTTCGAGGCTGGCAAGCAAGCCGGCCCCGACACGATCGAACATTTCCTGGGTGGCGGCGAGCAAGGCCGGGCGATGATGCAGAACTGGCTGCAGGGTGGGTTCGAGATGGATCGTCACGGCAACTGGCGCCTCAAACCCCAGGTGGCCGATACGCTCACGCGGGATGTGCAGTCGATCATTGGGCAAACCGGTTGGCAGCGGGGCCTGACACGATCCGCGCAGGATCAGGTGACGATGGGAACGAATGTCGGGCTTGAACTGGGTGGCGGCATTTCCAATTCGGAAACCGAAGCGGAAACGACTGGCGGTAGAGGCAAAGGGCCTCAAAAGGGGCAGAAAGGATCCCAGGGACCGACAGTTCAGCAGGCGCACACCACCAGCGGTCGTGTCGGTGCAAATGTCGGATTCACGAGCCGAGACGTCGGAATCTCGACCGAGAATGCGCAATCGTCTTTGGATATCGTCAATCACGATGTTCGCAACGCTATAGCCGCAGCTGAGCGCGCCGCTGCTCGCTCCAGTCGTCCAGAAGAAGCCTTCTCTCGCGAATTGTCGGAACGGATTCTGGGGCCGACGGGTATGCGCAATCGCTATTTGCACGATGCGGATGCAGGCCGTGCTACCTTTGACATCACCGGCCCCTTCACTTCAATCGAACAAAACTCCGTTTTGAAGAATGGCAGATTTTCGACTGATGTCGATGGGAGCCTCGGTGATGGCGATAGCAGCTTCAAAAAACGTTAATGCGAGCCCCGTTGTTGGGACTTATCGGATTGCCGATGTAAAGCGCACCCGATCGTGGGTCGTGAATGTCAGTCGATGCATTGAGATCCTCAAATGCCCGGTCATGCTCCTCCCAAAAATCGGCGATATTCGATGAAGCATCGTCAGAAAGGGAACCCCTAACCCCTGCGACTGAAGGTCTAGCTAGCAGATGCCGCACATATCCCACGCCCAACACCATCAGCGCGGTCAGCGGGGAGAACAGGACATTCAGGAAACCCGCCAATGCGCTGTCGTAGAAAGCGGTCAGTAGCGTGACCTTCGTCGATACAGCCATGCCCGCCCACCATGCCGGGATTGCCGCCCACCAGAGCTTGGCGTACCACGGACGCCAGAGCCAATCGGACACATGCTTGCGCGATGCTCGTAAAGCATCGAGAGTTGCGAAAGTGTGATTAGAGTAATTATCCACGACAGAAATCCTCCGTTGGAGGATATCACGCCTATCTGAACAAGAGAAGTTGAAAATGCGATATTTCCGCAAAAATATCGCACACGTGTGCAACGTGCATACCGCACTCAAACTACAGTCTATGGTCGTAGATCCATTTGCGTATCTTCGTGGCGGTTATACGCGTGGTATCCGGATGGGCTGGGTTGATGAGAACGTTCGGTTCCTCGGGGACGATCGTTGACGGGACAAAGAGAAGCGCTGTTCTCTGACTGATCACCCACTCCGTGCCGTAAGCCGTACTCTCGATGCCTGCGGGGTGGGCGTCCCACCCAACTGGAGCAGTACGATGATCAAGACGCTCAGCCCCACCCCAGATGTCGTCGGGGACAACCACCTCCACCAAATACCGGTTGAGCGGAAGTTCGTCAGCGGCGAGGTGGACGACCGTTTCAAGGCAAGCCAGCGACCGGGTGCTGGCGGTATACACCACCGCGACACCTTCATCGTTCCAGCGTCCTCCACTGAGTTTTGCCCCAGTGCCTGAGAGATCGCTCGCAGAATAGCTTCGCGTATCCGTGCCAATCCGCCAAAGGGATTGGCTCACGCAAAAGCTCCGGTCTGCATCTGCTGAAGGAGCTTTGATACGAGCATCTGCCCTTTCATGGTGTCGAGATATTCCAGGGGCTTCGCACCGCCTAAGGCCGGAACAGGCCGTCGCAGCCAATTGGCGAGCCAGGTACGAGCGTCGAAACCTTCGGGATTGCCGGACTCCTCGACCATCGCTTCGACCTGCCCAAGCAACTCGGCCAAGCCGATGACGCGTTCACTTTCATCGGCACTGAGTACCTGATTTTTCGTCGCCTTCCGATTGATCGTCGCCGTCTTCAGACTCAGGGCATCGAGCATAACCTTCTGGTCGAGGTTGAATCCCCTGATGAGATATTTGGCCGTTCGTGCGGGCACCCCCTTCTTGATGAAGGCGATTTTTTCGGCCGCTCCGGCACGGAAGAGGTCAATTGGCACAAGATTCCCAGTGGGGGCTTCGACCTTCGTCGTGATGGCGGTTCCAGCGCGTGTCATCATTTGCTCCTTTGAGCAAATAAATAGCTCATACTAGCAGCAACATCAAGGATGAGTGATATGGATGGGCTGGCCGGCAAACACGTTCAGCAAGTCCGGTTCTCTCCTGGCTTTCCTGCGACACTTGAAGCGGCGGCCCTCTTTGCGCCTATGAGCCTGCCTTGGCGCAAGGGCATTTTCCGAGCCTCTCCACCACAAGCCTCCCCTTCCCTCCTCGCACTACACTCACTGCCCAACCCCACCCCCCCCCCGCGCTGCGAACACTCAGTGCGGTATGCAACCTGCTCAATCTGGCGCGTTCTAGCCGTTGCCTGACCTCGTTTGTCGCCACGATGAGGTTATTCGCCGTCGTTCATTTCGTTATTGTCGTCTCCGGGGTCGCCCCCCTCTCCCTAGAAAAATCCGCCCCGACTAGGCTGAGGCAACTTTCTGCTTGCCGTCTTATCGTCGCGCGCTCGCTGCTTCCTGTTCCGCCTCGACTGCACACCTTGCGTATCGGGGCATTGTGCCTTGCAAACATTCCTCCTGGGTGGGAAATTACGGCTATGAGTGAGCTAGGTATCGTCGTTTATACACCCCATGACGGGTTTGTGGTCGTGCAGCACGATAGCGGCTTTGCAGTCGTTGAATTGCTGGACGATGAGACCGGCATCGGGTGCGGCGATACCCTCCATACTCGATCTTGGGAGACACTTGGCACTGACACGCTCTATCGCGGCGATGTTGCTTACGAAGCCGGGTTTTGGAGCTCCTATGATCGGTTGCAGGACGCCCAGGAAAAGGCGCTGCGCTTCGTGTGCCATCTACTTGGGATCGCCATGACAACGACATCGGCAGAATTGGCGAACTGAACGACGATCCTGGTGCGGAATTTTATGATCCGTCCGTTGCTTTCTGTTCGGCCGCGAACGCACGCTTGGTATCAGGCCGAGGGATGGATTTGTGTCTGGGGGACCGTGAGCGCCATCGCTCTCGGTGCGATCCTGCGGTGGTTCGGCATCGACAAGGGCGACTGTCCGGGAAATTTCCCGGACTTTGGCGGCGGCTAGGCGCGCGGGCCTGAGACAAGACGGACGTGCGTAGAGCCTAGCGTTGAGACCGGGACAGGCCTGTCTAGCCAAATTCTGATACGGCTAGCCGCAAGCGCCCCGGTGCGCTATATTGCCCGCAGGAGAATCGCCATGTCCCGTACCGAACATATCCAGCTCAATGTCCGCTCCGCGTTCGCGCGCGCCCGCGCGCAGGAACTAGCGCGCCTGACCGGTATGACCGCGACGCAGGTGGTCGAGGACGCCCTGCGCGGTTATGTTCCGCCAGGCACGGCGGCGAAGGTCGGAAAGCTCGTCAAGCGCGGGCCGATCCTGGTGCGCCCGTCCGGCGGCGCCAGGGTCAGTCTCGAGGAGGCCAATGCCGCGCTTGAGGCCGCCCGGGAGCGTGACGATTGAAGGCCGAGGCGCTGCTCGACAGCAATGTGATCATCGCAATGCTGGCCGAAGCCCATGAACACCACAAGCAGTCGCTCGCGCTGGTCGCGGGAGAACCGCGCCGCAGATTTGCTGTAGCGGCCCATAGCTATGCGGAAGCCTACAGCACGCTGACGCGCCGGGGCGAGCGGTCGCCGTTCCGGTTCGCCGCGGAGGAAGCCTGGGCGGCGCTCGAAAGCGTTCGCGCCGTCACGGATCTGGTCGGGCTGACACCCGCGCAATCCTTCGATGCTATCAGGGGCTTTGCACAAAGTGGCGGAGTTGGTGCGCGGCTTTACGACCTGCTGATCGGTGAGGCTGCGGTGGTCCATGATATTCCGGTCATTGTGACATGGAACGTCGGCCATATGCGCGATCTGTTCCCGGACCTGACGGTCGCGACCCCCAAGGAATTCGGGAGCAGCGCCGACACGAACCATTGAGGATAGCACAGCTATTATCAACGCTTGGGCATGCGTCTATTCAACGTGAGGCAGAGTGATGACGACCAATCAAATTACTGTGCATGCTAACGAAAAAGATGTGCGCGAGGTGCTTGCATCCGTACTCGCTCCCGAAGAATTGTCCATGTTCGACATCAAGGAACAGGAACAACCGCAGGATCCGTTCGAAGCCGATCAGCGCGGCGAAACGATCTCATTCATGACGATCCTTGTCTGGCTTTCTCAAGCCGCCGCCAGCGGCATGGCCTACGACATCATGCGCAAGGCATCCAGCGCTCTCGTGGAACGGTTCGGAAAGGATCGTGTCGTTGTCAGACCGCCTTCTGAAGACTGATCCCTTCGAACCCGGTTCCCGGCATGAGGAGGTTCAAGGCGCTCGCTTTTGGCCGGATACTCTGTTCGTCGACCTGTCAGCCTATCCCGACGAGGTGCAAAGCTACGATCATCGCGAGCTGACATTTTGGGACGATTGCGATCTGGGTATTCTGGTCGCCATGGCGGCCAGGATGCACGAGCAGCTGCATTGGTTGCAAACAATCGGCACAACGTTCGGCCGGTTTCTGGCGACCAATCGTGTCACGACCGGGGATCTCGCGGACGCAATATTGACCACCGCCACTCCCCGAGAGCTGGACATGCTCATCGACGCAAGGCGGCGCTCGATCCCACCTGCCTTGCGTGATAGCACCGGCAGGCTCTCCCACGAGATGGGGTACTCCCCAACGTTACAATCCTTGTTTGATCACTGGTGGTCGACTGTTGCCCTAGAGCATTATCTGGTGGATTCTGGGGCCGAACTGCTCGGTCCTATCGATCCCCGCTTTATGGTTGGTTTGAGCCTTCGTTATGCGGTTGCCGGCAATAGACCGATCGATGTCTTCAATGCCCCGGATGAAGGGTTCATGGAGACGACCCGAGCCTTTGGCCCGCGTGATTCAAGCCCGGCCTTCAGGACCACTTCGGGATTGACCGTCCGCAATATCGAGGAAACCGCGGCCCTCGTGCTGCAACTCATCACAAAGGCGAGCCTGGCGGAAATGCTTAGCGATGAGCGGCAGGCCAAATATGCCGAGCAGACCTCGCTGTGGTCACTCGAGCGCTTCCTTGATGATCGACAGTCTCTCTACACCAAAGCACTGATGTTCTACGCGAAGCAGGCGTCCCTATCCGATCCCCATCGCTTTTTCGAACTACTGCTGTTGCTATGCGACATTGCCCTCAATCCGAGAATTCCGGACGATGGCTCGCCTCTGGGCGCGGAATGGAACGATTTCCATCCTGTATGCCGTTTCGAGCGACTCGTCGCTGCGCTGGAGGGGTTCACGCCTGA
Organism: Sphingomonadales bacterium; assembly: GCA_006226685.1. Lineage (GTDB taxonomy): Bacteria > Pseudomonadota > Alphaproteobacteria > Sphingomonadales > Sphingomonadaceae > Sphingobium. The sequence continues at coordinate 49,427 of SBGG01000029.1, read as the reverse complement.
TGTTCGCAAGATCGATGGGCGTCCTCCGCTGAAATGGTGGGAGGAAGAACGCTATCGGCTCGTCGAACGTGCGGGTATCAGCGATGGTGCTAAAGATCGCGCTTTCTGCTCCATCCCCCAAACCGCGCAAGATGCCCTGGAGGCACCCTCAGACCACATTCGCGCTTTCCTGGCCAAAGCTGGAGTGAACCTTGGCATCCTTCGGGATCACTATCCGTCTGTCGTGGCGAGCCCGATTCACACCCTGCTGCACGACACGGAAGGCATGGTTGCTCTTACCGACACGTTCGAGGGACCGAACTTCGATCCGCCGCTCAACATCCGCAGCTTTGGGGATGGGGAACCTTCACCATCAATCGACACACGGACCTATGTGCATACACTTGTCGCGTTGACATCGCGTCGGGCAACGCACTCTTGGCTTGTTCGGGCCGGACCATTGAATTTTCTTGGCTTGCCGACCGATACAATTGGCTTGAGGGCGCAACAGGTAGCCATTGAGCGATTGTCAGGTCTATATGATATCGAGGCCTGACAGGACCTAGCCCCGCCCTCTTTCTCCACGGAAGATGGCTTCGAGCAAGGAAATTTATCAGGTCTATCGAGCTTAACCCTCCCCCTCCTACCTCGCACTACCCTCGCCGCTCAACCCCGACCCTCCGCGCTGCGGTCACTCGATGATTGAATTTACCCGGTTATTGTCTCGTGGGTCGTGGCGTTTCTCATCTCGTTTCAGATCGCGATGAGATCATTCTCCGTCGTTCACTTCGTTCAATATTTGCCCGTCCAATAAGGCTCGGGCGACGAGAGCCGAACGTTTGTAAACGCCGTAACGCTGCATAGCGACCGATATGAAGTATTTGACCGTTGCTCCACCAAGGCCGAGGATCTTTCCGATTTCCCAATCAGTTTTGCCGAGTGCGACCAGTGTCGTGCATTCAGCCTCTCGTCGCGTGAGCTTAGGCCCGGCGACCCGCCGCTTGGGTTGATAAAGGCGTAGAGCCATATTGAACCCATAAGAAGCGATGACATGCAACGCGGCCAATAGGTCGGGTGTCGCCTCGACAACCCGCGAAGCCGCAAAGGTACAGGAGGCGCGTGGTTCTCCCGGAATGTGCAAGGGGATCGTCACACCATGCGAAATGCCATGTAAACGCGCTGCGCCGAACAACGCCAGCTGGGGTTCACGAAGCGGAACAAGTCCAGGTATTTCGTCCCACGTAAAGGGACGGTCCAACAATTCGCTGACCTCATAAACGGGGTCGAGCACATAGTGATGATTCTCGATATAGGATTTTATGAATTCTGTCGGGTAGTTCGTCACCACCAGCGCGTGCTCGGCCAAACGGGGTAAACTGCCATGCTGGACCAGGGCGACGTGGTCGAAGCCCATTTCTCTAGCAGCGTGGGCCAGGCCTTCGCATAGCGTATCGAAGGAAGTCGCTTTCAGAAGCTGAGAGAGAACGTCGCGCAGGTGAGGTCCAAGAAACACAGGATTCCTCCTTGCTGGAACGAGACTCCGCAATCCTGTCGGTAGCGTCGACCTGGCGACGGCATGGCCCACTCACGGTCAACGCCATCGTGCGTTCTAGGAGTGGACGCGAAGCACGCAGCGGCATGGGCGTGCCTGCGGGCAGGATGGGAGTCACATTTTTGCAATCAAACGATGTCATCATATATCGTTAGACACTTTGAGCCGGTGATTCTGGCAATGACCGGGCAATTTTTTTGCTGACGATCTCATCCGTTCTTGCGGATTCGTTCGGCTCGAACCCGATAGTCACAGCAGCTTTCACGGAAAATCACGGTGCTTGAACGGAAGAGCGATCGCTCTTGCCGGGCTTTTTGTTCCCAAAATCGGCATTGATGCGGATACCGATCAGGATGGCGACTACCTAGGCTTCGAGGCCGATCCAGGTTCCAACATCAGGCCGACAGCGACAGCGTCGATGCATCGTGCCGCAACGTCCTGAGGCGCTGCACCACTCAAGAATCATCAGCGGCGCAAAACTGCGGAAAGCCGTAATTACTGGCTGCAAGTCTGCGGGATAGGCGTTTCAGGCAGTGTTGCCGAAGGAACAGCATCCATGTCCGATTGCCCCCCCTTCCCAAGCTTGGCCTATTCCGCAGGCCCAGAGAGGCTTGTGGCGATGGGACGAAGCGTCATTGCAACGGAAGCGGAAGCACTCTGGGCATTGGGAAACGAGCTCGATCTATCCTTTGGCCATGCCATCGCGACGCTCCAGCAGACAAAGGGGCGCATCTGTGTCTGCGGCCTGGGCAAATCCGGGCATATTGCGCGAAAGATCGCCTCGACGCTTTCCGCCACCGGCTCCCCGGCTCTGTTTCTTCATGCAAGCGAGGCCGTCCATGGCGATATCGGCACATTGCACGAATCCGATACACTTCTCATCCTTTCCAATTCGGGCAGCACCCGCGAACTGGGCACGATCCTTCTTCGGGCAGATCATATGAATATTCCGATTGTCGCGATCACCTCGGCGCGAGGTTCGCGGCTGGCTGATGCGGCCGAGACCTGCCTGTTTCTTCCTAACCGTCCCGAGGCATGTCCCCACAACAGTTCTCCGTCAACATCGACAGCGATGATGCTCGCCTTGGGGGATGCTCTCGCGATCACCTTGATGCGAGTGAAAGGAATTACGGCTGAGACGTTGCATTTCTTCCACCCCGGCGGACGCCTGGGTCTGGATCTCGTGACGATCGAGAGTTTCATGCACAGGGGAGAGGAATTGCCACTCGTTCCACTTGGCGCTTCAATGGAGACTGTCGTCGCCACAATGAGCGAAGGTGGCTTTGGCATCGCCGCGGTTGTCGATGACCAAGGCTCGCTTGAGGGCGTGATCACCGATGGCGACCTCAGGCGGCACGCGCATTCATTTCGCGACGGGCTGGCGAGTGAAATAATGACGCGCAAACCGCATGTTCTTTGTGGGGATATGCTCGCTCGCGATGCCCTGGAAATGCTCTCTCGAGCGCGCATCACGTCATTGCTCGTGGTGAATAGCGAATACGATCGCCGGGTCGTTGGCCTCGTTCACATCCACGATCTGCTCCGTCTCGAGATCGGTTGATATGCGCATTACGATCGTCATTCCGGCGCGATACGAATCCACCCGATTTCCTGGAAAGCCGTTCGCTCGGCTCAGGGGAGCCGGCGGGTCTGAGAGGTCGCTGCTGGCTCGTACCGTAGATGCGGCCATGGCTGTGGGCCCTTCGATCGATGTTGTGGTGGCAACCGACGATGCACGGATTGCCGACGCCGCGCGTGCTGCCGGAGCGCGCTCAACCATTACGTCGAGCTTGTGCTTGAATGGAACCGAGCGTTGCGCTGCGGCGATTGAAGATGGCGCTGTTGATGCGGACGTCATTATCAATTTGCAGGGAGACGCCCCGCTCACGCCATCAAGCGCTATCTCTGCGTTGATCTCCGAGATCAGCACTGACCCCGCCGTACTGGTCGCCACTGCAATGACACGGTGTGGTCCCGACACGGTTGCGAGGCTGCGCGTGGATGAGGCGGCTGGCCGTATTGGGGGCACCACTGTCGTAGCGGACGGGGCTGGCGATGCCCTATATTTCTCGAAACGAATACTGCCTTATGGCGGAGGCAGCGCGGATTGCCCGATTTTCCTCCATCTAGGCCTTTACGCTTATCGACGCCGTGCCCTGTTGCACTATGCGGCCCTTCCCCCCGCCCCGCTCGAAGCCGCCGAGGGACTGGAGCAACTGCGTTTTCTGGATGAACGCATTCCGGTGCGTATGGTGGAAATCAGCGAGCCTCCCGGTGGTCTCTGGGAGGTAAACAACCCGGGCGACATTCCCATTGTTGAGCAAGCACTCGAATTGCGGGGTATCGCGTGATGGGATTGGGTGGAGGTCGGCTATGATCGTTCGCGATACCGCGATTGGTCAGGACAAACCCCTGTTTCTGATCGCTGGCCCCTGCGTGTTGGAGTCGCTGGAACTGTCACTGCGCGTCGCGGATTACTTATCGCAAATCGCGCACAGGCATCATATCCTGGTTGTTTTCAAGGGTTCGTTCGACAAAGCCAATCGAACGTCACTTACATCCTATCGAGGTCCCGGACTTCACGACGGGTTGGAAATTCTTCGTGCAGTTTCCGAGAAGACCGGATTGCCTGTTTTGACGGATGTTCACGAGCCCGATCAGGTCATGACGGTTGCCGAGGTAGCCGATGTCCTACAAACGCCCGCCCTTCTCGCACGCCAGAGCGACTTGATCGTCGCAGCCGCCCGATCAGGCCGAACCGTCAATATCAAGAAGGGGCAGTTCATGGCGCCGTGGGATATGACGCAGGTGCTTGAAAAAGCGCGATCTGCGGCGGTAGCGGCCGGCAATGACCCAAATTCGTTCTTCCTTTGCGAACGGGGGACGAGCTTTGGCTACAATAATCTGGTCACCGACCTTCGTAGCCTTTCAGTAATGGCTGAAACAGGAGCTCCGGTTGTTTTCGACGCAAGCCACAGCGTGCAAGAACCCGGGAGCCTTGGAAACTGTTCGGGAGGCGATCGTCGTCATATCCCGTTGTTGTGTCGTGGAGCAGTTGCTGCGGGAATTGCAGGACTGTTCATCGAGACACACCCCGATCCGTCCAGAGCGCTTTCCGACGGTCCCAACTCATGGCCGCTCGATCTTCTCGATCCGTTGATAGAGCAGCTCGTTGGGCTCGATCGCTCCATCAAAGCCAGTCTGGCTGCCTATCCGTCGGCGCAGTGAAAGGGTGGAATGCTCTATGCTGCGGCAGAATTTGATTGAAAACCGGTATCCCTCCGACATGGCAGCGGACAGATAATGGAAATAGTTCCTGTCATTCTATCGGGCGGCGCCGGGACACGCCTCTGGCCGCTGTCGACAAGCCAGACTCCGAAGCAGTTCCTTCCCCTGCTGGGTTCGCATAGCTTGTTGCAGCAGACCATAATTCGCATGCGTCGCGCAGATATCGTCAATGATCCGATCCTGGTCACGAACGTCATCCATGGCGATCAGCTTGATGATCAGCTGAAGGAAGTAGGTTGCGCGCCTTTCCGGCTTATACGCGAGCCGGCAGGGCGCAACACGGCCCCAGCTATCGCATTGGCGGCGCTTGAGGCGCCGACGTCGGAGACTTTGCTGCTGGTGCTGCCAAGTGACCATGTCATCAAGGATGCAACTGCCTTTGGCGAGGCGATACGACAAGCCGTACCGCATGCCGAGAAAGGGTGGCTGGTCACATTCGGGGTTCGACCGGAGTATCCGGAGACTGGATATGGCTACATCCGCGCTGGAGCGGACATCTCCGCCGGCGTGCAAGAGGTCGAGGCTTTTGTCGAAAAGCCGGATGCCGTCGATGCCGCGATAATGATCGCCGAAGGGGGGCATTTCTGGAATGCTGGCATTTTTCTGTTTCGGGCTGATGCGCTGCTTGGAGCGATGCGCACACATGCGTCCGACATTCTGGAAGCGACCGTGAAGGCGCGCGCCCTGGGACATCGCCATGGCTTTATAGTAGAACCTGAGCCAATCGCCTTTTCCGACGTCCCTGCGAAATCGATCGACTATGCTGTGATGGAAAAAGCCGCCAAGGTAGCGGTTGTCCCAGTCAGCATGGGTTGGTCGGATCTCGGTAGCTGGGACATGGTTCATGCCGTTGGTGAACGCGATGCGGCGGAGAATGTGGTCGATGGCGATGTAACCGCGATCGACAGCCGTAATTGTCTATTAAGGACCACCGGCACCCGTATCGCAACAATTGGGGTGTCCGACCTCATTGTCATCGTCACCGCAGATGCGGTGTTGATCGCTCCTCGCGGACAATCGCAGGACGTACGTCGGCTTGCCGAGCAGGCGGGAACCACGCCCAAAGCCGTCGAGAACGACCGGTAAACCCGTTGCATGATCAGTGGGAGCCAAGACCGATGCTGAGGGAAATGTGTGTCGAGAGCGGCGAGATCAGAGCTGCCTCGATCGCGAGGCGCGGCTCGGCCGAATTGCTGACTCCACGCTATGTTCCCAAACCCTGGGGACGTAGAACCTCTTCACACGGTATGTCCGATGACGCATGGCCTCTGGGAGAAATTGTCCACGAGGCGCCTGATCTCGGCCTCACGATCAAATGGCTGCAAACGAGCGAGCCACTGTCCGTGCAGGTGCATCCGCAAGGCAAGGATGGCAAGGACGAGTGGTGGTATGTCGTCGAGGCTCAGGACGGGGCCTATATTGATATTGGTCTGAAGGCGCCGGCGACGCGCTCCAAGCTTTTCGAGGCGGCTCATGACGGAAGCTTGCCGTCGCTGCTCAATCGCATCGCCCCGAAACCCGGCGACTCATATTTTATTCGGGCCGGCACGATTCACGCGCTTGGCCCGGGGCTGATCGTCTTGGAAGTGCAGGAAGCAAGCGACGTTACCTATCGCCTGTTCGATTACGGACGTGATCGCGAACTACATCTCAACCAGGGTCTGTTCGAGGCAAGAACTGGTGGGGCGGTCGAGTGTCTGCCATCCGACGATAGCTCGTTCACCGTTTCACAAATCGATATCGAAAGCGATGCCCGTATCGTTATGGCCCCTGAACGGGCATGTTTGGTCGTGCTGTCCGGCGAAGGGGAGATTGACGGCCAATCGTTCGCTGCAAATCAATGCTGGTGCACGCATGGTCCGATAACGCTTTGCGCCAAGAAGCGGACTCACCTAGTTGTGGTGGAATCTAGAGTGACAATCGAAAATAAGGGTTGAGCTAATGCAATTGACGCTTACGTTCAGCGCCTAAATGGGAATGTCTGATCACTTCTATTCCCACCCATAGTTGCGTTCGTACACGCGCAAAAGAGCGTTGCACACTATCCCGTGTGGCCCTAGCTGTTTAGCAAGTGCTTCGGGGCCGGCGTTTTCAGCATCCAGTTTCAACAGGGCGTTAGTTCTTGGAACTAGAATTGGGAAAACATCTTCACCTCTCAACCTAGCGGTAGTTCTGACGTGCTTCGCTTAAGGCCTCGTGGCTAACACGTAGACCATTTTGTCTCCGATTGCCTCCACCAACTCTTCGGGACCGCATGGCGGCAACAGGCCGGTCGGGGGCAACATCTGCAAATGGAAATCGTGCCCAGAGAGTTGATTGAGAAGTGCGGTTGGTGAGATTGAGCGCGAGATAGACGGCGCATAATATTCAAAAATTATCGTTTGAAGACGACGGTCGGACAGGATGCGATGGGCGCCTTCGAATACGAGGGGTTCCGATCCTTCAACATCAACCTTCAGCACATTTGGAGAAGTCTGCAAAGAGAGCAGGCTGTCCAGCGAAGCACATCCAACGGTGATTTTATTATGGGTTTCAGAAGAGTCCGGCCCAGCTTCCAGAATCGTTCCGCCACCGCTGAATTTGTTGTCATATGTGAGCGTGGCCTGCTCCATCCCACCTGATACGGCCAATGGTGACAGTTCCACGATCTCATGCAGTCCGTTCACGAGGACCGAGCGGTTCAGCAGGTCAAAAAGGCGTGGATTGCATTCGAACGCGAAAACCCTCCCTCTGGCTCCGACTGCGCTGGCCCCTATCAAGGTATAGTAACCGAAGTTCGCGCCTATATCGCAGAATGTCATTCCAGGCTTTAACGCTTTTACCAGGACACGCTCGACCCAAGGCTCCCAGCGCCCGTCCATCATCAAATGAGAAGCGATGCCTATATCGCGGGTATCTACGTATATTTTATGGCCTGTATGCAAACGCGTGAGCGCGATATAGTCGCCCAGGTAGGCCGTTGATTGTGACCAGGCAGAATGTCGGCGACGGCTCCGCTGGATGCCAGCTACTGCGGATCTGAAAGTGCGTAGCCACTGGCTCATAGGTAAGCGAAGCCCTCAGGGCTGGCAATTACCAGCGCAGATCTAATGGATGAAAATCCCCACTGGCTACAAAGGCCCACTAGTGAGCAAGCCATGCGACCGCAGCTCCTAGAGGGATCGTCCACCAGGTCCAGATAAACCCTTGGAAAAGACCTTTCTGCATAGGTCCAAAGCGGAGATTGGGATCTATTTTCCCCGGTTTTTCCGACACTCGACGCAACGGGGGGATTAACCAGATAACAGTGTTCAGCATTATTCCGCCCATCGCCATGAAAGGAATGATGCTCGGGAACACCAGCAGCACCCAGAATTCTTTGATCGGCCCTCTTAAGACGATACGCGCCTCCTCAGGGTGGGAGAGTTGATTATGCCAATTAAGCAAAGCGACGAGATAGTAAAATTCTAGAACCAATCCTATCGCGCCCATTGTAAGCCCGCAGATCATCCCCCACCAACCGCGCAATGCTGCACGCTTTTGTGCAACCGCAACATAGGGCGCATGGCGTTTCCGGCTTGTCATGGCCTTACGTTCCCCTGCCCTTTGTCACGGCCGAGTAGCTGTGCCGACGCAAGGATGGGCACATTTTATGGTTGCTGCTCCGGCAGTCGCTCGCGCTCGAACGTGATCGTCTGAATCTTGGCGTCGAGCCCTTTGAGGACATCCGCAGTCAAATCGTTGGCGAAATTACCGCCAAGCGTCACGCTCCGGTCGAGGAGAAGTCCGCATTTCTTGTTCGTATACGCCTGGGAGATTACGGGCTGCACCTCAGTCAAAATCCGCTCCATGGCCTTGGCACGGGTTGCTTCAATTTCACGACTGTTGTGAGCAGCCTTGCGCTGAAGCGCCGTCCAACGGGTGGCAAGTGCGTCGCGCTTCTGTTTGGTCTGCGCGTTGTCTGGCTGGCCTTCCAGCGATTTGACCTCTGTTTCCAAAGGCGTTCGTTGCTGGTCGATTTCCGACTGCGCTGTCCTCGCCAGTTCGGCAAGGCGTGTGGTGGCTGCCTTCGCGACAGCTGCGTTCGCAAAAATCGCTTCCCGCGACAACAGGCAAACACCTGGGATTACCGGCCCGCCAAGTCCTGGCGCCGGCGAAGCCGTCTGTGCTGCGAGTGATACGGGAGCCGCACCAGCAGCAAGAATGGCGAGAAAAATGGAAAAGCGTGACATTATCAGTCCTTCTCATGCAATGGAGGTTCATCGCCAACAGTCGGCGGAACCGCCTCTTTTGGTTCTGTAAACCTGCGCGACAACAGCTCTGGAAACAGGTCGATCGAGTTTAGGTGCTGCGTGATAAGTCCCAGCCACCCGCGGGGATGCCACTCCGCCACTGTTGGTCCGTCGAGGGCCATAAAACGCTCAGGGTCGACAACTTTGAAGCCGTCGCGCGCAATATTGCGTCCATCGGGCAGAGCGTATTCGATACGCCGCTCGACGAGCAGATCACGACCTTCGAGCGCTCGCATGAAAGCGATGGTGGCTTCGGCTTCACCGCGAAAAGCCTCGCAGAAGGCCAGTGCGCGCTCCGTGACCATCGTGGGACGGCCATGCTCGAATAGAGGCTGACCGTCTTCTTCGCCGAGGCCGTCACATTCAGAGTCGATGCAGAGAATGTAGCGATCGCTGTCTTCGATACGAAGGAACCCGAATGGATATCGCCGGGCGTAGGCCGGTATGTAAATCCCTTTCGCCCAGTCCCCTGCTTCGAGGAATACATTGCGTCCTTCGATGCCCAGGATTGCGTGCGGGGTAGAATCGGAGCTGGCGAAAACTATGGGATAGTGCCGCGAGGCTCGAGCAAATTCGCTCACCACGATGGGAATCGACGATGTTTCGGCGGTGAAGGAATAGTCGCATTCTTTGAGTCGCAGCGTCGAATGGAGAGCCGCGTCAAGCGGCCGCAGAGACCGGTAGAACAGCGGCAGGGTTGGCGGGGTACTCGTTTCGGATACGGCCATGGCTGGTCTCTCGATTCGCTCTGCGCAGGCAGCGAAAATTCACTGCCCGTTGGTCCCGTTTCTATTGCCTCGATCAATCGCTAACGATTACGGATTCCCGCAATTTTATCGGCGACGCATTTTGGCGACACTCTGCCCTGCACATATGGACGTGCGCATCAAACAGGGTGGGCGGAGCAATTCTGGGCAGTGAGAGCATTGCGGGTTTCGGACGATACCGAAGATGGCGCGGCCCTGGGTTGGGTTGTCGGCCAGTGCTGCGCATGCCCCCCTTCCCTGCTTCCAAGCCCATCGGACAGCCCCTGTTGCGGAAGTCTGTAGGCTTGATCCCGCCGAATTTGCAGGCGATTGATATCGAAGAAATCGCCGAGCAAATTACGAGATCGCGCATAGGAGGGCATTTTTGGAAGCTCCCGCGAACGCCGCAAATGAGATCGGGTCCATTTGTTGTATCCGCGCAGGCTTCCGTCGCGTTTGACCCTTGGCCAACGATTGAAGCAAATCCGTCGATTGTAGCGCACTGTGACGATGAGATCGCATTGCTTGCGGCTGCGGCCGGACGTTCGGTTCTCCGCTCTGGTGACCACCATTTATATTCACGCGCCGATCTCTTGCGCAGGCTCAGCGCTCACATTTCCGCGTTCGACTATTTCGATCCGTGGAATGGGCAGCCCATATCCATACCGGACTGGATTGATATTCTCGCGGACTGGCGGCGTACTATCGATCGAAATCGCGAAATCTCGGTCGTCTGTGGTATTGCAGCGTGGAAGCGCTCTGCTCTCGCGAAGCATCTCTGGTGCGGTGAGGCTCCGAAATTCTCAAAAAGACCTCCTGAAAGCCCCTCCCCATCCGGAAAGGCGGTCGCCGTCTGGCCTTCTCGTGTGTCACGAGCGGATCGCAAGCGGGTCCGTGTGCAAGATGGTCGGCTCGTCCAGATCGAAGACGGTTTCATCCGGTCGGCCGGACTTGGAGCGCGACTGGTTCCACCGTGCTCCATCGTGGTCGACTGGTCGGGCATCTACTATGATCCGCGCGAACCAAGCGATCTTGAACGTCTTCTTGCAGACGCCGAGTTCGGCCCGGATCTATGCCGACGGGCCGCAAACCTGATCCGCTTCGTCACGCGGCACGGCATTACAAAATATGGCGGTGAGCGTGGCACTTTGCTCGGCTTGATGGGTGCCAGGCGCAAGGTACTCGTTGCTGGACAGGTGGCCGATGACCGGAGTGTCCGGCTCGGACATGCGGATGTCGCCAACCCACTCGACCTTTTGCGCCGCGTTCGTGAGATCGAACCGGATGCCTACATCATCTTCAAGCCACATCCAGATGTGGTCGCCGGGTTGAGACCTGGGGACGTTCCCATGATCGAGGCCGGGCGCTATGTCGATCTGGTTCTGCCGGATACGCCCATCGATGCACTGCTTAACGATGTGGACGCAGTTCATGTCCTGACATCATTGACAGGGTTCGAGGCTCTGCTTCGGGGCCGAGAAGTGATCACCCACGGGCAGCCATTTTACGCCGGCTGGGGCCTGACACGCGATCTTGCCGCGCCTATTGCTCGTCGTAATCGGCTGCTCACGCTCGAACAACTCGTTGCCGCGACTCTGATACTCTACCCACGCTACGTCGATCCGGTGACTCGGCTCCCCTGCCCGCCCGAAGTTCTTACGCAACGCCTTTCGGTGGGCATGATGCCCAAGTCCGGCTTCCTTCAGACGCTTCGTTCGATGCAGGGGCAATTCAACCTCGTTCGTCGGCAACGGGCCAAAGCCCTATGATGCCACGATCCTTTCTCTTCCTGCAGGGTCCGCCTGGTCCCTTCTTCAAGCAGCTTGCCACTGGCCTGCGCGCACGTGGGCATCGTTGCCACCGCATCAATTTGAACGGTGGAGACTGGTATGATTGGCGAGGGTCATCCGACAATTTCAGTGGCACGCTCGATAGTTGGCCGGGTTACCTTCACGAGGTGATTGCGCACCATGAGGTGACCGACATCGTCCTGTTTGGCGACTGTCGCCACTATCATCTCAGCGCACGGGTGTGTGCAATCCGCCGAGGGATCCTCGTTCATGTCTTTGAGGAAGGATATATCCGCCCGGACTGGGTTACACTTGAGCGAGACGGTGTGAATGGCAATTCAAATCTGCCACGCGATCCGGAAGCCTATGTCGGCCTGGCAAAGCAGTTGCCGCCTGTTCCCAGTCATAAACCGGTTCCCCCCAATTTTCGGCAACGTGCGACTGAAGCCGTAGCCTATTTCCTCGCCAGCCTGCTGTTGGCGCCACGCTACCCCAATTATCGGTCGCACCGGCCTTACCCGGTTCTCTCGGAACTGCGCGGCTGGATCGCTCGCATGATGGCGCGGCCAGTAGCCTGTTGGCGGTCGAGAAAGGCTTTAGCCAACCTCGGATCGCGCCCCTACTTCCTCGTGCCTCTTCAACTGGACTCCGACCACCAGATCCGCATTCATTCCCCGTTTTCTGGGATGAAGGCTGCACTTGGGTCCATCTTGCAGTCCTTCGCAGCGCACGCACCTGGGGACGTTATTCTTCTCGTGAAAGAGCATCCCCTCGACAATGGCCTTCAGGCTTGGCGTCGGATCGTGGCGGACTTGGCACGGGAACATGGAGTCGCCGATCGGATATTGTTTATTGCTGAGGGCGATCTTTACACGATTGTCGATCAGGCCGCCGGTGTGGTGACCGTGAACAGCACGACTGGAACACTGGCCCTTAGCTCCGGTATACCGGTCATTGTGCTGGGCAAGGCCATCTATGATCTGCCCGGTGTTACCCACCAGCAGTCGCTCGATGACTTTTGGACGGGACCAACAGCCCCCTCCAGGAACGTCTACGATGCCTTTTGCCGTGTCATTGTCGCGCGCTGCCTACTTCATGGCGGTTTCAGCAACGCAAAAGCACGTTCACTGCTGCTTCCCGAAGCGATTGCGCGCCTTGGCGGAGAGCACGAGGCGCATCTGGCCGTCACACCTTGCAAAAAGGTGGCGGCATGAAGATGATCGACGAAACCTTGGATGGCGGTGGCGGGCGCTTTGTCCAAAATATCGGTTTGCGGAAAATCCGCCCCGAACTCGTTCTCGACCTATCACGGCTGATATCCCGTATTCTGCATCCCGCTCCAACGGGCGTGGATCGAGTCGAAATGGCCTATGCGCGCGGACTGCTCGACCGGGCCGGCCACCGAACGGCTTTTGCGGCTGTTCATCCGAGCGGCGTCTATGGCCGGCTTTGCGGCGAAAAGGTCCGCGCGTTCATCGATCACACCGTTCAGCGTTGGGAACGCTATGGCACCTATGAGAATCCGGTCGAGTGCTATCACCAAGCGTTGCGGTGGCTGTGGCACCTGAGGCCAGGGGCGGTTCCAGGCAGAACTGGAAATCGAGTTCTGATTCAGCCCTCGCCCAACCACCTCGATCGCCCACGCCGGATGGCAGCAAAAATCCGGCGTGAGCAGTCCCGCTTCATATGCCTCGTCCATGATGTGATACCCGTCAGTCATCCCGAATATGCGAGGCCAGGTGGTGGCGATTGTCATCAGCGTCGACTGAACACGATTGTAGCCCAAGCAGACGGTGTTCTGGTCAACTCGCAGGCGACGTTTCATGCGTTCATGCAACGTAGCGGCATGGCGTTTGCAGGTAAGCCGGTTCGCGTCGCGCCGCTCGGCGTGGAGCCTGTGCCTCGCGTGCCGGCTCCCATGCCCTCTGCGCGTCCATATTTCGTAATCCTTGGCACGATCGAACCAAGAAAGAACCATCTGCTGCTGCTCTGGATCTGGCGCGACTTATGCGAGCGCCTAGGGCCGGCGGGCGTCCCGCAGCTTCTGATCATTGGGCGTCGCGGCTGGGAAAACGAGAATGTGATCGATATGCTTGATCGCTGTGCGGTCCTGCATGGTGTGGTGCGAGAGCTTGACCGTCTTCCCGACCAGGAACTGCGAGCAATTCTTGCCGGAGCTCAAGCACTCCTGATGCCATCCTTTGCAGAGGGCTTCGGGCTTCCTATCGCAGAGGCGCTAGCTGCCGGCATTCCGGTGATCGCAAGCGATCTTGCCGTTCATCGCGAGACTGGCGGTGACGTTCCGGACTATATCGATCCCCTCGATGGTCCGGCTTGGAAGCAGGCGGTGTTGGCCTATGCTGACCCCGGCCACGCTCGCCGGCGTGCGCAGATCGATCGGATGGCGGCCTGGTCACCGACGCCATGGGACTCCCACATCGATGCTGTCCTGAATCTCGCCGATGAGGTGGTCGCATGCTGAACACAAGACCGACGCGGCGCTTTCGCTCCAGCACGCTGGATGGATTTGACGTGCAGCGTCACGTGATCGGGGCGCTACTCATTCGAGAGCTTCACACACGTTATGGACGTGACAACATTGGCTCAATGTGGATGTTTCTTGAACCGCTTCTGCTCGCCGTAGCAGTCGCGTTTCTACATGCAAATGGCGGAAATGGGCATCCTGGCTCGGACATCCGCATCATTCCCTTCGCACTTACCGGTTACACGGTTTTCATGATCTTCCGCTCGATCGTAACACGGGCGGAATCCGCGCTCGAAGCCAACAGGCCTTTGCTCTTCCATCACATGGTCACAATTTTCGACCTGCTTTTTTCCCGTGCCTTGCTTGAACTGATCGCAACGGCAGGGGCGCTAGCATTGCTGTTCAGTCTCGCCGTCGCGACTGGATTAGCAGAACCGCCGGGACGTCCGCTCAGACTGATGTCAGCCATTGTGCTGCTTGCCTGGTTCGCTTTCGCACTCTCAATGGGTATCGCGACGGGCGTTCATTTCAGCAAAGCGTTCAGCAAGTTCGTCCATCCGGCGACATATATCGCCATGCCTCTTTCAGGCGCTTTTTTTCTTCTGGAGTGGATACCTCAACCGTATCGGACATGGTTGAGTTGGTCACCGCTCAATCAGATTTTCGAGATGGTGCATAGCGGCGTCTTCAAGAGCTACGACAGCCCCTATTTCGATCCGCTTTACATCATTGGCTGGTGCATGGTCCTGACCGTGCTCGGCTTCCTTCTTCTGCGCGTTCTTCGCCGTCACCTCCACTTGAGCTGATGCTTATGAAAAACCAATCATCCCCTGAACCAATCGCGCCATCTCCCAACCAGGAGCAAGAGGATGCGACCGAGGCTCGTGTTCAAAGCTTGAGACCTCTATTACTCTCACCCTTTCCGGGAGTTGACGACCGAAGCGAACGTTTCGTCGAGGCTGACGATGAGGATGACTTCGCGAGTAATGAGCCGTCACCGCGGGTTGGCTGGCGATGGTTCTTGCACCCCTTCATACTGGTCGTCGTCCTGCCCACGCTTCTGATTGCGGGCTTCGAGTATCTGATCGCAGCAGATCAATATGAATCCAGCGCGCAGTTCATCGTACGCACACCTCAGCAGAATAATTCCGTGAACAGTCTCGGACAGATGCTGGGTATCGGCGCGGGGAGCGCACCAGCGGATGTACATAGCGTCGATGCCTATCTTCTATCGCATGAGGCGGTGAGCGCACTCGGCCATGAACGACTGGTCTCGATGTTCCGTCGAGAAAACGCCGATCCGGTCACACGGCTCTGGTATGCTGATCCCCAGCCTGAGACGCTGCTCAAATACTATCGCAGCAAAGTGCACGTCACGACATCATCCGAAACAGGTATCACGCTGCTCTCCGTGCGAGGTTTCGAGCGGAGCGATGCAAAGGCGCTTGCGGATGATTTGCTCAAGCTCGGGGAGCAGCGCGTCAATCTGCTCAATCAGCGAATGTTCGAGGACGGGTTAGCGGCGGCAAGTCGTCAAGTCCAAGAAGCCGAAGCGGCGATCGACAATGCCGACCGTCAGATGACGCAATTCCGCCAGGCCCGCAGGGATGCCGACCCAGAGCGGACCAGCAGTGCCGAAATCCAACTTGCCACGTCGCTTCAGGAGCGTGCAGCCCAAGCCAGGGCGCAGCTCGACGCGATGGCCGCGGTGCTTCCACCGAGCGCGCCGCAATATTCCGCAACGGTGCGAAAGGTCGCAGCACTGGAACGGCAGGTTGCAGCGGTAAGAGGCCGCCTCGCCGGCTCGGAGGGTTCAGTCGCCGCGGGACTAGGTGAGTATGAGCAACTCCAAGTCCGCCAACAACTCGCGGCAAAGCGATTTGAGGCGGCGCAAGCGAGCTTTCAATCGGCGCGGGAGCAGCTGGTCAAGCAGCAGCTCTTCATCATTTCAGTCGTCGAGCCGAATCTGCCGGGCAAGTCCCTCTATCCCGAACGGCTCATGGTCATTGCAACCGCGTTTTTTGGGCTTCTGTTCGCCTACGCGATTGGATGGCTGATCCTCTCCGGTTTCCGCGAACATGCTGAGTAACGAGTATCCTTCATGCTGACGCATCTCCTCAAATATCGAAAATCAGCCGGGGTCGCGGTAACGCCGCGCGTCCATAAAGTGCTGCTTGCAGCCAACAGCGCGAGAGATTCTCGCGATTTTTCCCGAGCCGCGATATTGTTCCGTGAAGCGCTCGATCGGGATCCGTCCCTGGCGCATGTCTGGGTACAATATGGGCACATGCTGCGCGAAACCGACGAATTCGCCACGGCTGAAAGCGCCTACAAGGAAGCGCTCAAACGGGGTTCAACCAGCGATCCCCATCTGCATCTCGGGCACCTCTACAAGGTCCGGGGTCAGTTCAGCAAAGCGGCACAGAGCTACCTTGCCGCAGCTCGTGCTGATCCAACGAATGGCGATGCCCTTGCCGAACTTCACCGGCTCATGGCCTGCGGCATCGAAATCACCCCAGAGGACATCATGGCAATCACCGACAACACGACGGACGAAATCTTCGAAACCGGTGATCCAATCGCGCCCGCCGCCGCCCGGGCACGTTCGGCGATCGACACTCTGGCAACGGTGCTGCGCGAAAACGGGGCCGAGGAGGACGCTGTCCGTTTCGAGGACACCCGCGAATTGATTGAAAACTTACGGTCACAGGTCGATGTCGTGACCGAAGGCGGGCATGGGAATGACACGGCGGCGGCGATCGTTTTTGACGTTTCTGATCTCATTTCCTATTTCGATAACGCCCGATTGCCGACCGGCATTCAGCGCGTGCAAATCGAGGTGATATCGGCCGCGCTCCGTCAAGAGAGGCGGACGGTAAAGATTTGCGCCTTTCTCGAACATCGTGACGAGTGGGTAGAAATCACACCTGCCATGTTCCAAATGGGATGCCGCCTCAGTCTCATGAGCGGCGATCTCAAGGCACCAGAATGGGTTGCCTTCCTTACGAAGCTGCGCCTGGCGATGACCATTTCAGACGCAATGGCGTTTCCCCGTGGCGCCTTCCTGGTTAACCTCGGCACATCCTGGTGGTTGCAGAACTATTTCCTCTATGTGCGCCAGGCAAAGGCTGCATATGGCATACGATATGTGCCCTTCGTCCACGACCTTATCCCGGTCATGGCAAGCGAGCATTGCACACGCGAGTTGACGCAGGATTTCATCAGTTGGGCGCTTGGCGCATTCGACCATGCCGATTTCTTTCTGGTGAACTCCGAAGCGACGAAACGCGACCTTTTGCGCGTGGCGGCGCTGCTCGAACATGCCGTTGATGAACGAGCTATCATCGTCGTTCGCCTGGATGCCGACTTCCGCAAGCCGGCCACCATACCCTTGCCTGAGCGCGACCTGTCGAAATGGGGATTGGGACGGTCGGAATTCGTTCTGTTTGTATCGACAATAGAATCCCGAAAAAATCATATCGGTGCGTTTGATGCCTGGATCAGTCTTCTGCGCAATCACAGACCGCGGTCAGTTCCCAAGCTCGTATGTGTCGGTAACAAGGGCTGGCTGAACGACACCGTCTATGCGCGTCTCGCGTCACACGAAGGGCTGCGTGATAAAGTCGTCATGTTATCGGGCTTGTCGGATGCCGAGCTCGACCTTCTATACCGTTCTTGCCTCTTCACCCTTTATCCAAGCAACTACGAAGGCTGGGGCCTGCCGGTCACAGAATCCCTGTGCCACGGAAAGGTACCGCTCCTTTCCGATGCTTCCTCTCTTCCGGAGGCAGGTGGGGCCTTCGCCCACTATTTCGAGGCAGGGTCGACCCCTCGCCTTACAAAAGCGCTGGAGCAGCTGATCTTCGACGGCAGCTTTCGGGCTGACAAAGAAGCGGCAATCCGCAAGGACTTCTTGCCCCGGAAATGGGGGGACATTGCCGCGGACATCGCAGGCGCCACCGCTGAACGGGCTATTACCTCGCCCCTAGTGGACAACGGGGGATATTGTGCACCAATCGCAACACTCGGCGCTCATCATCCGATGGTACGCAACTTCGAGACGAGAATCTGGCCGGGCATGCGCTCTGCCGAGATATTCCGATCGGGTTCCGGTTGGTGGGGACCTGACAACTGGGGTTGCTGGACGAAAGCGCAGGGCGGCGCATTGAGCATAGGAGTCCCGGAGAACGTCAACGGCCCTCTCCGCCTCTATCTGAGACTACACGGCTTACCCACTGGCAGTTGCGCGTGGCAAGCCTCGGTGACGGGCGGGACAGTGGAGCATGGCGTCATCGACCCAGGCTCGTTCAAATGGGTATCGTTGACGATCGACGCTCCTCCGCTCGATCGTTGTCTCCATGTCATGGTTGAAGGTGAGGGGACGTTGGATCTCACAACGGTCACTGGCGGGCTGGATCCAAGGATCGTGTCGGTTGGCGTGGCTGGCTTTTTTCTATGCCGTGCGGAAGATGCAGAGGCCCGTTCACAATTTCTGGAAGCCCTCGCGCTCGGTAATCTCGACGAGCTTGCCTTCAATCGTGAGCGGCTTGTCGAAGCGGGTGCGCCGTGCGAGGCGTGACCCGCAAACTGCCGATGGGCAGTGGAGAGGGTTCAGATCGGCAGCATAGCGACGCTCCACAGGACCAAGCCGCGCCTGATCTCAGCCTCGAATCACTGAATGAGGCCGGATTGAAAAGCCTGACCGATGACGAAGACCGTATGCTTCGTCTGGTTAAAATATGGCGTGAAACCGCTGCCGACGGCGCCGGCGAGATTGACCCGACGACGCCTGCGACGCTCGCTGATATATGGAACTGCTATCGGCTTCTCCTGAATAGGGTCCCTGATCCAATCGGCACACCGCATCATCTCGATGCGATCCGGGATGGCATTTCGATCCATCAACTTGTCGAGCGTTTCGTGCTCGGCCATGAGTTTCTGGCCCTTTATCGCCTACCTGACCCACCAGGGCCACTGCAGATGGCCATCAATGGGATCGAACTGCACCTTCCCGCACCGCGGACCATTGCGGATTTCACCATGCGGGCGACAGGCTATCACAAGCCACATCTGGCTGGCGTCATCTCCAGCATCCTGGAGCCAGCAATGTACGTTTTGGACGTTGGTGCCGGCGCAGGCCAGTTTGCCGTTCGTGCTGCACAGAAGGTTGGCCCTTCCGGACGCGTCGTGGCCCTTGAGCCACATCCCGGCTCTTTGCGTTCGCTTCTCGCGAACATTTTGATGCACGCTCCCAACAACGTCGATGCGGTACCGTTTGGCGCGGCCGACGGAGATGGGTTCATCACGCTCATCGACGAGGATGGCGTCGCAACGGCTCGTGATGTTGCGCAAAGCGATCTGACATCCAGCGATGACGCCACGGTTGTATATGCGCGCACGATCGATTCGCTCATTCCCATCGACAAGCGTGTTGATGTTTTCAAGATCGACTTGGACGGGTTCGACAACCGCGCTCTTCAAGGTGCGTCGAAGACGCTGTCCCGGTGGCGACCACATCTTCTGGCCGTCTATGCACCGAAACTGCTCACGAAATATTCGAGCATTGCCGCACCCGACTATCTGCGGGGACTACGCCAGCTCGGATATTCAAACTTCGTTGCGATCCCTGACCATCAACCGCCGATAGGGTGCGGCCAGGACATCGCTATGCTCGCAAGCCTGCCGGACAAGCTTCAGGTCGAGAAGGTCGATTTCTATGCTTGGACCGAATGAAGCATTTTTGGATGGTGCTGGCCATCCGTCGCACCGTGCCGCTCAAGCTCCTCTACTGGCTGGAACTCGATGCAGCACAATATCCCTGCCGGAGAGAAAGACATGAAGGATACCGACTCAGATTGGGCAGAAATTGCGGCAACTGAGCCCTATTTCGGCGTGCTCACCGATCCGGCCTATTTGCGCGGCAACATCAATGACGAAGCCTTGGAACGCTTCTGGGAAAGTGGCCGCCGAGATATTGAATGGCAGCTCGAAATCCTCGAATCGCAATATGGCGCCTTCAAACCCAGGAGCGCGATCGATTTCGGCTGCGGAGTTGGCCGCCTCACCCGCATGATGGCGACGGTCGCGGAGAAGGTCTACGGCATCGATGTTGCGCCGGGAATGCTGGAGATCGCACGGAAGAACGCTCCCCAGAATACCATCTACACGGACCAGGTGCCGGACGTCGAAGTCGACTGGATCAACTCACTAATCGTGTTTCAGCACATTCATCCAAGCCGGGGCACGAAGATCATCGCGGATCTCGTCGCAAAGCTATGCAGCGGTGGCGCCATCACCTTGCACGTCACGATTGGCCGCGAAATGGGCATCTGCCGGCCGCAGGACGATGGCGCTGAGGTAATCCGATGGGATGGGGAGCACTACCGCCCCCTCATATTCAACGCGCCGGCCGGCGGCATGACGATGTACGACTACGATCTCGGTCAGCTCATGGTCATTCTGAACAAGGCTGGTATCCACCGTTTGACGGTTCAGCACACCAATCATGGTGGCCATTACGGCGTCATCCTGATCGGCAAAAAAGCATGAACGCCATGGGTGAAGCAGCGCCAGCGGTTCGGGTCCCAATGCAAAACCGAGAGGGACCATTGTGGGTCGGCTTTCCAGATAGCGACCCGTTGGGCCGCCCATCGCTCGCCCTCTTCTCGAATCTGGATGGATTGCTGGGCGACCGCCTCCTGATTGCGGAGGAATGGCTCTCCTCTGAACTGCCAACGGTGCGTGCCCGCCTTATCGAGCGAGTCCGCAATCGGCACCGCATAATCTGCTTCGGTATCGGTGCAGGTGCGAGGGCAGCGCTGCTTTTCGGCAGCGTGTTGCGCGCTGAACGTGTGATAACATGGGCGCCCTCGGCGGCACCTGGTGCTGGAAAACTGGATGCCGAAGCGGTTGCATTAACATACGACACCACCGCTTCCCCACCGCCCTCTCCCCACTTACCCTCACCCTCCGCGCCTGCTGTCCACATCACGAGCTGTTCCGACACGGTGGATACCGACATCGCAGTTGCACGGAGCTTGCGGCCCGCAGTCGGGATCAGGCTGGAGAGGATTGAGGAAGTCCCATACTCTGCACTGGAGCAAGCACTGGCGCAGACCAATTATCTCTCAAGGATGATCACGGCGATTGACCATGGTCGTTCGCTTCCCAAGCCTCATCATCTGCAGCGGTCATGGCAGTCAGCATTCGCACATCAAATTGTTCTCGAGCCGGGGCTCTCACCTTCCAATGATGGCGGTTTTGCGTTGCATGGGACGCTTCGCAATAGCTCGCCGAAAGCATTCTCAATCGGACAGTTCGAGCGAGACTTGATTCGGATCGGCGCAAGGATCATCTCGCCCGGTGACGATCCCACACAGCCGGGCAGTGCTCGCTTCTATTTCGGTAGCGGTGCCCTTGAGGCTGGCGCGACCCTGCCCTTCCGGTTGGAACTGCCCCGAGAAGCGATTGCCCGCGGTTTTGAAGCCCGCGTGGCGCTCGTTTGCGAAGGTCGCTTCTGGTTCGATGACCAGCAGTTTCCGAACGCTATCCTGGGCGTTCCGGCGGACGCGCTTAAACATCAGGGTGCATAATGAGTTCACAACCGCATCTCTTTGAGATCGAGCAAGCCAGCGAAGCGTGGCACCTGCTTAATGTCCCCGCATCGAGTCAGCAGATCAAGGAAGCACGCTTTCGACTTCCGACCTGGTACAGGGACGATCTGGATCCGCTCGATACACCATATAGGGATCAGCAGCTTGCCCTTTGGCGAGCGATCACTGGGCGGTCGGAATATCAACCCGACCGCGATGAAGAGACCCCAGAGATCGCGTCGCTCGATCCGTTACGGCGTCCGGGTCTCTATTCGGCAAATGATGCCGCAGTTGCCGGTGACCATCTCATGGCAATGGGGCATATTCTCAAGATTAGCGGCCTCACGGCACGTCAGCGCCCTCGTATTCTGGAATATGGTGCTGGCTTTGGGCAGATTGCACTCACGTTCGCTCGAATCGGCTTTTGCGTCGAGACTGTCGATATCAGCGCAAACTACTGCAATGCAGTGGCGGCCTCATCAGAACATTATAAGGTCGATCTCACTCCGCATATTGGGGCATTCGGCTACAATCCCGCTGGTCAACCGCATGCCTATGATCTCGTTTTCTTCTACGAGAGTTTCCACCATTGTCTCGATTTCCAATTGTTGGTTCATCGTCTTGTGGAACTTCTAAAGCCTGGCGGTAAGGTTCTGCTCGCCGGCGAACCAATCGTCACCAACGCGCCTGATATCATGCCGTATCCGTGGGGTATCCGCCTCGATGGGGAAAATGTCGCGGTGACCCATGCCCGTGGCTGGATGGAACTCGGCTTCCAGGAGGACTTTCTGGTGCGCTTGTTTGAAGCTGCTGGTTTTCGCTTCAGGAAACACCCGTGCGCCAATTCGCACTATGCGACCGTCTATGAGTTCTCGCTATCCGACTGAGAACCTGACAGCCGAGCTTTTCGTTATCAGCGTTTGGCGCGTGGCCTCGGCGTTTCAACGACCCGTCCCAATGGCCAATGGCCTTGGGCGGACACTCACCCCAAATGACTACTGGTTCGGCGCTGGCGACGCTGTGACCGGCAAATAGGGTGTATCATCCTCAACTGAGGGATCGTGAAGTGGCGTCCCTTCGGGAATGCGAGTCATGACAATCTCACGAAGCATTTGAAAGTCTCGATCATCACCGAAATGGATGCCAATCAGATCGGTATGTGGCACGTATCGAAACAGCTCAAAGGCTTCCTCGTCTACAACCTTCTGAAGGTTAGATTCCCCGGGTCCGAGAACATCCAGAATCAGCAGGCTGTGATCCCCATATTGCTCCAGTGCCTTCTGTATAGATCGATAAACCGATATATCGGCGGGCCAGACAGTAACAAGTACGAACAACTTTTTGACATTTCGCGGCATACTACGGAATTGTTCGACAACGTCCCGAAGATATTTTCTATCACTGGCATCACCGACGACGTCATGGTGATTGAACACCGCACTTGGCACACCCATACGTCTATAAAATGGGTGATCTGATAGACCGAAGTTCGGATTTGGCCGGCGCTCTATGGGTACCGTCACTTGCTGGCTCGGATCCATCAAAAGATTGAAATTATCGCTCAAGACATGAGTCACCATTGCCGGGCAAGAGAACAACCAGTCAAACGGCGATTTCACTCTCTGGAACGGCAACGACTTGAACAGGTGAGCCGTAAAGCAGTGCGTGCCCAGACTAGCTATCATGTGTCACATATCCTCTTTCGTATCCGAGGCGTTGCGCCTCCACTGGCAGCGACGAACATGGTCAGACACTTGGGATTTATGATCCCTTCATCAAACGCAATGCTTCGGACCTATATTGGAACAGCCTCTCGCACCGGCACGGGCGGCAACAAGGCTGCGTAGTGGTTTGGTGCGAGTTCCGCGCAATCCGGGTAATGAATAGGCAACCTGCTCCGGAATTCCGTTGGCCCCGCCGCATCCGGGGGCGGCAGGCTGCTGGGGTTGGATTCCGGAGCATGATTGTCAATACGCCCTTCGGCCGGCATCAACGCGAAGCGATGTTGGGATTCAGACGCGTGCGTGAAAAACCATCCGATTGGGATAATAGTGGCGGTTGACAACCTCGACTTCGGAAAAGCCCACTTCCCTGCACATAGCGATCACCGCTGCTTCGTTCGGCCCGAAGTAGTTGGACGCATCGTTGTTGAGGGTGGCGCCGGGGTAGAAGATCATCGCTGGACGTTCGATCTCAAGCCCGTCGACCCAGGTTTCGATGACGGTCACCTCGCGGCACAATGACCGCATTTTTGCAAGATAACCGAGGGGATCACGCGCATGATATAGTACCCCAAGAAACAACACATAATCGAACGTGCCATGGATGGCTGGATCCAGTTGCTCCACGCTGACATTCAGACGCTCGACTTGCGAATTAAGCGCCGCATGAGCCATGCGGAAACCGCCGCCATCCTGGATTCCGTCTCCATCCCAGCAATAGGAATCGCTGGCAACAACGCGACTGGCGCGACGTCTCTCGCATTCGAAGGAAAAGAAGCCGTCCCACGCGCCAACATCGAGCACGGTTTTCCCCGACAGGTCACTTGGCAGGGCGATCGCAGATAGCTTGTGGGGCGTATCATCGGATCCCGGTGTGCTCACGCCGTTTCCCAGATCGATGCGATGAAACCAGGGCCGCGACTGAACCATTTGTTCGAGTCCATTGTCCGTCAAAGTCTGTTCCACGTCGTTGTCCTTCTTGATTGGAAGTTTCACGGGCACCGATCCCGTGGATTGCTGCACGTCATGACCAATGATCTTCCGCGCGTAGTAGAGGTAGGAGAGACCATGAATGCCAATGCTGGCATCTGGTATCACCTCGAGCAGCCGCATTCCCTCGTCGTCCAGCAGGTTCAGAACTGCATGTTGCGGTACGGCGTGCAGTTCGCCGCTGAGAGCTTGGCCCTTCCCTGCAAGATACTCGGCCGCGCTGAAGCTGTACTCATGCAGGAAACTCGGAACCTGAAAGACCGCCATGCCCCCAGACTTGAGGCGATTGATACCGTTCCGCAGGATATCGATCGCGATCGGCGGCGGTGCATATTGGAGCCCACCGACCGAGTAGAACAGATCGGCCGTGTCCGTATGATCGCGAAAGTCCGCAACCGGGTGGAAACTGGGTGAGGAAAGGCCCTCGGCAAGCTGAGTTTGACCTGCACCTGCCAGGTCGTTCGCGAGCATTTCGAAGCCGATCAATCTCGCCCCGATATCCGACGCCCCGTACAACAACCGAAAGCTTTCCGGGCCCATTGTCATGATGACGGAACCTGGCGCGGTTTCCCAGCCAAAGCGGAAGAGAGCCGTAGCCAGCTGCTGCAATTCAGACCGCCCCGCCTCCAAGATGTGAGCGCGGTTCCACCGTCCGCTTCTGTCCGAAAATCTGGCCGTGTTGCGCCGGAACTCGTCCCTGTAAGATCCAAGCCCGCGTAAACGCCACGCTTCAAACGTGATCTGGTAAAGTCGGTCGAGTTGTTCGGGAGAGACGTCAAGGTTGACGATATCGGCCTCTTGATAACGTCGGGCCGTTTGCATCGCATCCGCCAAGCGGCGGTTCTGGGCTTCCTGGCATTGCCAGATCGTTTCGATCAGGTCCCAAAGGTCGGGCGAATTGGAGATATGGAAACCCGCAATAGCCGTGCCTTCGAGTTCGCGCCCAAGGAACATTCTATAACCCCTTGCGACGTCAAGGAGTGTCGGCCGCCGCTGGTTCTGAAGCGGCGTTTGGACAGCTTCGGCCGTTCCATGCTCCTGGCTCATTGGGTCACGACCTTTGCGGTATAGAAAGGCGAGAAAAACAAGTTGAGAATCTGCATTGCCTTTGTGGGGATGTTGGCTGCAGCATTGCCGACATAGACGACATCGCGCGGGCGCATCTCGAAGCGCTGGGCCAGAAAATAGGCCATGGGATCGCGCATGTTTACCCGGTAGGCGACTGGCACGGCTCCTTCGGCGGGAGAGCCGTCGAGATTGGCGGGTTCATAGCGAAACACGAACACGGCGCGCGGGTCGGCCTGATTGTCATTGGGGCCCGCACCACGGCCTAAGGCCTCGGCAAGCGAGACACGAAGATTCTGGAACGGCACTTCGGCCGGCTTTCCTGCCGCGCCTAGCAGCGTGTAGGTGCGAGGACGAAATGTGATGGACAACCGGTCCTGCGGAAGAAGTTCGAGGTCGTCGGCCGACCCAGGTTCAATCGCGCTCAGCGGCCCTTCCGCGCTACGGTCGCCACGGCTGACGTTAACCAGGGAGTCCGCTGTGGGATTGGCAAGACCTCCGGCGATCGCGATCGCGTCCAGAACGCGTTCGCGGGCAAGTGTGAGAGGAAGACGTCCGGGCTTCTTCACATCGCCTTGGACCACAACCGTGTTGTTCACATTCTCTCTGATGGCGACCATCACCTGGGGGTTTTCCGAGTTTGCGCGATAGCGCCCGGTAAGAACCATACCGAGTTCGTCCGGGGTCGATCCCATCGCCTGGATTCGACCGACCCATGGAAGCGTGATCATCCCGTCGCGACCGACGATTACGGGTGGCAGGGTTTCCCCTGAACCGGTTGCCGGGGCCGCAGGGTCGAGCGTGGCACTCCGGGCACCGAACAATGCGGCGCCGACCTCAAAAATCGATATCTGAAGGATATCACCGGGACCGATCCTGTCGACGTCGCCGGATTGAGCTAGGACCGCCAATCGCCCTCTCCCGCTCGACGGCGACGCTTCCAACTCGGTGACGACGGCCTCATCGAGTTCGACAATTTCGAATTGTCCAAGGTCGCGCTGTGCCCTCGTAATCTCGTGGGCCGTTGGTCCGCTTGAGGAAAGCGAAGCGCAGCCTGCCAGCAACACAGGAAGGAGAATGATCGCCAGTTGGCCTGTCATACGCTTGACGGGTAAATTCACTGACTGGCTCCCGTTGAGACTGAAGAACGATTCTTTGTGGGCATCTGCATCAGTTCGGCATGGAACCGCGCGAGGGCCTTCTGATATGGTTCGAGAGCGAAGGCTGCGGCTCGACGCCGGCCCTTCGATATGAGCTCTGCGCGCAAATCGGGATCGACGTCGATGCGGGTCATGGCCTCGCCAATGGCGGTTGGATCATAGGGATCGACGAGCAGCCCGGCGTCACCAAGAATTTCAGGAAGTGCTCCGGCGTCGCCGGCGATCACGGGGACGCCCGCTTGCATCGCCTCGACAGGCGGAAGGCCGAAGCCCTCATAGATCGACGGAAATACGAGACCTCGAGCGCCTCTCAACAGGATGCCAAGATGCTCTCGAGTTAGATAGTCGACCCGGCGTACACGCTCAGAGCGTGTAAGGGTTGTGCCGTTTCCGCGCCCAAGCAGGCGCAGCTCACCTTCCGCTAGCCATGCCGTCGGCCCGGCAATCACCAATGGCGTGTCGATCGAGGCACCAAAATAGCCTTCGATAAGCCGTCCAACATTTTTCTTCGGCTCAGTAGCTCCATAGAAAAGAAAATAGCCCTGCGGTTCGAGATCAAACAGCGCGCGCAATCGCCGCCTATCGGCTTCCTCTACAGCGGCAAGGCCCGGAAGACCTGTTACGGCTTGGTGGATTGTCGTGACCTTTTCGGCCGGCACTTCCAGATAGGTCAATATATCCGACCGAGAGCTTTCCGACACAGTGAGAACGTGATCGCCGGAGGAAATACAAGCTCGCAGAAGACGTTCGTGGTAGCTCTTGTCCTCAAGGCTCAGATACGGAAGTCGCAGCGGTACGAGATCATGGATCGTGTAGACGTTACGGGCGCCGAGGAGCCGAACGGGAACTGGATAAGTCCAATGCATGATCGCCGGCGGCTCA
Organism: Sphingomonadales bacterium; assembly: GCA_006226685.1. Classification (GTDB taxonomy): domain Bacteria; phylum Pseudomonadota; class Alphaproteobacteria; order Sphingomonadales; family Sphingomonadaceae; genus Sphingobium. Next base: position 21,906 of record SBGG01000029.1, on the reverse strand, counting down.
GCCATACGAACCGGCATCAGCCGTCCATAACGCTGCAGATAGCGGCGACCGACATAGAACAAGCGGCTGAACGTGAACAACCGGTCACAATCCGGCACTCGTGTGGCGACACCGCGCCGCACCACGCGACCAGAAAGCGGTATCTCGATAAGATCACGTGGCGCCGGGTTCAGAAAGTTGCGACGCAAGCGCCCCCAGGGCGTGACTCGTTCGGGTGCCTCGCCCCCCGAATGACCTTCGGCGAGTGCGGCGTAGAAAAGGGTTTCCCGCTGGTTCGGCGTGCTATTGGGATTGACGGTCAAGCCATAAACCAGATCGATACGCCGTCCGAGCCCGCGCATCGCTTCGGCAAGCGTCCGCGCATATGTCGCGACGCCAGTGCCATGCGGAAGCGCCAGATTGAAGCCGTCTATTCCGACGCGAAGGTTTGGCGGAACGGTCATTGCACCAATGTGCTTTCGTCGCTTTGTGTGAGCGCTCGCGCATAAAGGGCACGCAATCTTCGGGCATAGCGCTCCGGCGTGAAGTTGCGTGCTCGCGCAAAGCCTTCCGTCCGGAGGCGCGCGCATAGTGCATCATCCTGCTCGAGCCTGGCGACAGCCGTTGCAATTGCAGGCACTCGGTCGGGTTCTACGAGCAGGGCGGCACCGCCAGCGACTTCGGCCGTTGCACCGCGTGCGCTGGTCAAAACCGGACAACCCAGTGTCATCGCTTCTGCGATCGGGAGGCCGAACCCTTCTGCGAGTGTGGGGAATAGCAATGCTCTGGCCCGGCGGATCAGACCAAGCAAATCAGGGCGTGGCAGATAATCGAGCCGGCGAACCCTGGGATACGTCCCTAGCATCTCCTCAAGCGCCTCCTCGCCGGGAACGCGAGGCCCGACCACGACCAGAGGCAATGTTCCGTTGCTAAGCGCATGAGCCTCGGCAAGGGCTATCAAATTCTTCCGGCTCTCGACCCTTCCACAAAAAAGAAAATAGCGCCCACTTCGGATACCTGGGGGCAAAGGTGGATCGGCTTGGAGCGGGGTATCGACCGCTTGCCAGGTACTGACGACACGATCCGAAGAGACACCGAGATGGTCGATTATCTCCGCCCGCATCGCTTCCGTCACCGTGACAAGCAGATCCGCCTGCTCAAGGATCGCCTTAAGGATACGTGCGTGTCGGTCCTGTGGGATAGGCGTCAAATCAGGGTGGGTGAGCGGGATAAGATCGTGGATTGTGTAAAGGTTTCGCGCCCCCATGACGTGAAGTGGCACCGGATAGGTCCAGTGCATCACGACCGGGGGCTCCTTGAAGGCCACCGGCAGCGTGCGACCATGCAGATTGAAGAAGACCTGCGCTTCCCGAAAGAGGTCTGGGACCGCGGGTATATTGGGTGCGTTGACGGGCGCTTGTGCAAGTCGTGGCGCTCGCCGTGTTGCCGCGAGCCAGCGAAGTGCGCGCGAGCGTGGCCGATCGCTGTCGCCATCACCCAGAATCAAGGGTTCTGCGCCCGCTTCGCTCAAGCACTGGCTAAGAGTCCGCGCATAATTGCTGACACCTGTTCCCTGGCCATCCTTGAGCATTCTGCCCTCGATACAGACCTGGACCGGCGCGCCCCCGTTGAGTGTCTCGACGCGATGAACATAGGTCGGGTCATATAGACGAGAGAGTCGTTCGATATTGCTGAGATCTTGTGTCAATTCACCTCTCCGGTGAATTTATACTTACCATACAATCCAAATCGGTAATTTTTTTGTTGTAGCATCAACCCGGATCGGGCAAGAGAGCCCAGTTTATTCTGCAAGGGGCCGGTGCAATGATCCGCTTCTCGAACGTCGGCATGACCTATCACGCACGGAAATTGCGAAAAACGGTCCTGCGCGACGCCAATTTTTCGATCCGACGCGGCGAATCGATCGGCATTTGCGGAGCCAATGGCGCCGGCAAGTCGACGCTCCTGAGATTGATTGCGGGCGTCGAATATCCGACCGCAGGCAAGATTCGCAGGCAGATGAGCGTTTCCTGGCCGATCGGATACACCAGCGCCTTCCAGTCGAGCCTTACCGGTGCTGACAATGCGCGGTTCATCGCGCGCATCTATCGCCGTCCTACAGCCCCCCTGCTCGCTGATGTGGAGGAATTCGCGCAGCTCGGCGCCTATCTGCATCAGCCAGTAAAGAGCTACTCCAGCGGCATGCAGGCTCGACTTGCCTTTGCAATCAGCCTTGCCATCCGCTTCGACTGCTACCTCGTCGACGAGGTAACCGCTGCCGGAGATGAACGTTTCCGCCAGCGATCGCAGGAGGCATTGGCGAGCCGCGGACGCGAGGGGACGCTTATCATGGCCTCCCACGCGCCCGAAACGCTGCGCGAATATTGCCAGCGCGGTGCTGTCCTCGCTGACAGCAAGCTGTCCTTCTACGAGACTATTGACGAAGCACTGGCGGTCCACGCCTGGAATCAGCGAAGAACGCGCTGACGCGGCACGTCTTTGCCAAGAAAGTTCCATATGTCGCGTTACATCTCGCACGACGCCCCCTGCTCGCCTGTCCAGATCCGGCGGCGACAGACGCACGCCTAACTGGGATCTGTTGAAGCAGGTTCTTGTCAGCTTTCCATTTGCGGGTTCCCGCAATCCGATAATAATTCGGCGGGAAAACTGACCTGCCTTTCTCTATGAGGCGGTGCTTCAAAGCCTCGGAGAGCCGTTCGGCAGCGCGCGAGACGGCGAAATCCGACTACATTGGAGATGGCCCGGCCACTTGGCCGGTCGCGATCGCTCCAAGTCATCCATGCGACACACCAGCCCACTAGAGATTTTCCGCTAGGGATTCTCCTAGGGGGATTTTGCATCGTAAACCGGTGGAGGTGCGGGATGTAAGCAGCGCGCTCGAGCTTCGAGATGCCACAGCGACACGGTCGGGTTTCCGGTGTACCCCCGCGAGACAGTTGTGAGACGCCGTCTTCTTGCAATCACTCGTGGTTTTGCCTACCGACCTTGCTGCTCGTGGAGACGCGAGCGGAGGCGTGGAAACCTCCTCATGACTCAGAGCCGGCCAGCTTTGGCTACCGGGCAGCGGACGCGTATGTCCAAGGCCCCGGCCTAAAGGCGTTCGCGCCTGAACTGAGTCTCAGGTTTCCAATGCCCGGTTTCGCGGGGCTATAGCACTTCCAATTTCGGAACGTGCTTCCGGCTGCCCAATCGAGACGGACGAACGTGTTTACTTGAAGTCATGCAGGATTGATCATGGAGAAGTCGCCTGAATCTGGGCCCCCGGCCGAAGACAATGAGGAAAACGACGAATTCCTCTGTGCGGTTGCCGCTGAGTCCGTAAACGACGCGATCCTGCTCCTGCGGGAGGTGCGCGCGGGAACGTCGATCGCAATGCCCCATCTCGAACGCGCGCTGACCTTGCTGGTCAATGATGGGCATATCTGCGTTGATCGCGCGGAAGCGACAGGAGCGCCGGGAACAAAAGACACCATCGTCGGGGCCGGTCTTTCGCCGATGGCGATCGATCTGATCGTGGAGCGCCGCCTGCGCGAACTCGACACGGATATAAAGAATCTCGATCGGAAAAAGCAGCGCCTTCAGCGCGACCCGCAATCGGAGATGTCCGCCCAAACCCGCCAGCAGGCCATCGCCTTGATGATCGAGGCTCTCGGCCTGCTCGACAGTGTCCATGATGACGAGGCGACCGCCCATCTGCAACTGGCCATTGACCGGACGCTCGGCCAACAACCGGATATTACGGCGAGAGGGCGTTCCGGCGAGCATGGCAGGCAAAAGCCCCATTGAACCTTCCAGCTAGTTCAGTTTGATCATTTCCTCGATACGAAGCGCTCCGGCTCTGAGTTTTCTGCGCCACCTCCCCGGCGTAATGCCAATCAGGCGCCGGAATGCGTAAGCGAAGCCTGAGCCCCACCTTGCGGGCGTGAGGCGCATGGCCGAGTTTCACCGCCTTTGATCAGGCGGAGGTCGTTAGTGCTATGACGATGTCATGTGACGATGCTGGCACTAGCGAGGTTCAGCGGTTCGAGGTCTTCACCGGCGCGGGGAAGCGTCGGGACTGGCCACCCGAGGTCAAGGTCTCGATCGTCGCGGAGAGCTATTCCGGCCAAGAGTCCGTCAGCGCCGTTGCTCGGCGGCACGGCATGATCCCCTCGCAGCTTTTCACCTGGCGCCGCGAACTGCGCAAGCAGATGGAAGCCCAAGGTTTCGCGCTTCCTGTTGCCCCGGCGCCCGCATCTCTCTTCGTTCCCGCTGTGATAGAACCGTCGCCGCCAAGCGAGGTGCCTGCCGTTGCCAAGCGTCCGCGGCGTCAGCGCCGATCGCCTTCGAGCGCGGTGGAGCTGGAGATAGATGGTGTAGCGGTGAGGATTGCCCGCGGTACCGATAAAGGGCTGATCGCCGCAGTGATCGAAGCGCTCAAGGCTACGCGATGATCGGACCTGGTGTTGGCGCGCGCGTCATGATCGCAACGCGGCCAGTGGATTTTCGCAAAGGGCCGGATGCTCTGGCTGCACTCGTCGGAGCCGAGTACGGCGGCGATCCCTTTTCCGGGGTCATCTACGTCTTCCGGGCGAAGCGAAGCGACCGGATCAAGCTGATCTGGTGGGACGGCACTGGTCTGTGCCTGATGGCGAAGAAGCTCGAGCAGGGCGGCTTTCGTTGGCCTGGGATACAGGACGGCGTGATGCGTGTGACGGCGGCCCAACTCGGCGCTTTGCTGGAAGGTTTGGACTGGCGCCGCGTACATGGTGGGCGCCGGCCACAGGCGCCGCAGATTGCCGGTTGACGGGGCTCTCGCGTACTGATTCACTGCCTTCATGCTCACCGAAGCGGACCTACCCGAGGACGTTGCCACGCTACGTGCGTTGGTCCTCGAGCAGTCCCGGATGCTTGCCGAGGTGCAGGTCGCCAAGGAGGCCCAGGTCGCTGAGCTGACCCTTGCCAAAGGTGAGGCCGATGCCGAGATCGAGCGGCTACAGGCGATTATCGACGCCTTCATGCGCCACCGGTTCGGCCCCCGTTCCGAGCAGCTCGATCCTGACCAGCTCCAGCTTGGCCTGGAGGATGTCGAGACGGCGCTAGGTCAAGCACGCGCGATCCGCGATGCGGTCTCGCAGCTCGCTCAAAGCCATGAGTCGCGCAAGACCAACCGCGGCTCGCTTCCCGTCCACCTCGAGCGGATCGAGCAGGTGGTCGATGTAGAGGACAAGGCCTGCCCCTGCTGTGGCGGCGCGCTGCATGTGATCGGCGAGGACGTCTCCGAACGCCTCGACGTCGTGCCAACCACATTCCGCGTCCTTGTGACGCGTCGTCCACGCTACGGCTGCCGTTCTTGCGAAGGGGCGGTCGTCCAGGCGCCGGCACCGGCCAGGATAGTCGAGGGCGGCATTCCGACTGAGGCGCTGATAGCTCAGGTTCTGGTATCGAAGTACGCCGACCATGTTCCTCTGTACCGGCAGGCGCAGATCTACGCCCGCCAAGACATCAAGCTCGACCGTTCCACCTTGGCGGACTGGGTCGGCCGAGCAGCCTGGTACCTGAGACCCCTGCGGGATTGCACGCTCGAAGAACTACGAAGATCGCAGCGCCTCTTTGCCGACGAGACGACGGCGCCGGTGCTAGAACCCGGACGTGGGCGCACCAAGACCGGCCAGATCTGGGCCTATGCCCGCGATGATCGACCATGGGGTGGCAGCGATCCGCCGATGGTCGCCTACGTCTACGCCCCTGACCGCAAGGCCGAACGGCCCGACGCCCATCTCGGAGACTTCGCAGGCATCCTGCAGGTGGATGGCTATGGCGGGTATACGGCGCTTGCCAAGCGCCGCCAGCAGGTCCGCCTCGCTTTCTGTTGGTCGCACGTCCGGCGTAAATTCTTTGAGCTCGCGGCTAAATCGCCGGTTGCGACCGAAGTTCTGCGTCGCATCGCCATGCTCTATGCCGTCGAGGATGAGGTCCGGGGCACGTCGGCCGAGCAGCGCCGCGCCATGCGTGCTGAACATAGCCGTGTGGCGGTGGATGATCTGAAGCTCTATCTGGAAGCGCGGCTCCGGCAGGTGAGCGCCAAGAGCAAACTGGCCGATGCGATCCGCTATGCACTAAGCCGCTGGGACGGGCTCTCTCGCTTCCTCGACGACGGCCGCGTCGATCTCGACACGAACATCGTCGAGCGGTCGATTAGGCCTCTTGCCCTAAATCGCAAGAACGCCCTCTTCGCCGGTTCAGACGAAGGCGGCGACAACTGGGCGGTAATCGCCACGCTCATCGAAAACTGCAAGCTGTCCGGCATCAACCCGCACGAATGGCTGACCCGAACTCTCGTCGCTCTAGCTAAGGGTCACCCGGCTAACCGCCTATCCGAGCTCATGCCCTGGACAGCCGTGCTCTGAGAACATCGCTTACCGGAATGCCTTCGTGTAATGACTTTGATCGGAGAAGCCGCATTCGGTGGCGATCTGTGCCAACGTCAGCTTTTGATCATGCAGAAGGGAGGCAGAGCGGGTGATACGCTGGCGCAGATGCCAGCCATAGGGAGGAATACCGACAGTATTCTTGAATGCCTTCGTAAAATACGCTGTCGACATTCCCAACCCCTGAGCGATTTGCGCAACCTCAAGAACACTGGCCACCTGTTCAAACATCAGTTCCTGCGCCCGTTTCAGCTGCCAGGGAGCTAGCTTCATCCCCTTGTGGCTTCGACGGCTTTGAACCGCATGGCTCGATGCCGGAGCCGCTGGTTGGCAATCAGCATTGTCGGTCAAATCTCTATCGCCTGTCGGCAAAGCGCCATGGACCATCAGCATCTCCTGTGAAAAAGGATGGACGGGAATTCGGCAACTCGATCAGCGCCCGGAGCGCGATATCCCCTCCTTGCCAGCAGCAACCGTCACGGCGATTCCGCGCAACCCGTGCGCCGGCCTCTATTCAATAGACACGTTGAAGGGCCAAACTTGGCAAAGCGAATTTCGGCTTTGCGATCGTCTGAAGGATCCGATGCACATAACGATCCGACGGCGTGAATATTTGCCGCGCGCAGGGTCGGTAAACTGACTGATTGATGACGCCTGGCACTATCCATTCCGCTGTTGCGGGTGCCGCGGCAGCAGCGGACACCCCAGGTCACCGCCCGGATCATTGCCAACCACCTTGCGCTGTCACCTTGCAGGTATGATCTGGAATAGCGCCCATGGCGGGCCATTCGACTGAAGTGGGCCTCAGGTTGCTTACATCTCCGGGATGGTAAGGATCGGCACGCCGATGAGCGGCCCAGTGGCGTTTTCGCGACGCCGGCGGCGCCACTGTGTCGGTGTTGTCCCCATAGCGTTCGAAAAGGACGTGGTGAAATGGCTTTGGCAGGAATAGCCGCACGCGGTCGCAATCTCCGCCATAGAGGTGCGGGTTTCGGCAAGTAGATGGAGGGCATGAGCAAGCCTGGCGTTCATGAACCAACGATAGGGCGCGATGCCGACGGAGTTCCGGAAGCCCTTGGAAAAATGCGTCACGGAAATATCGAGGTTCGCCGCAATGTCGGCGATGCGCAATCCGGTAGCGAGCTGCCGCGCCATGCCCTTCTTGGCAAGTTTGACCTGCCAAGGCGCGAGACGCGCGGCGCTGCTGGGGATCGCCGCCGCGACATTGGAAGCCGAAAGCGCATCGAGGTCGATGCCTATCTCGTCCATCGTCATCTCCTTTAGATGCAATGGGCGGCCGCTCTCCAGTACAGGCCCGCGCGGTCGGTCAAACCCGACTTCTTCGTCAAATCCGGCGGGCGCAGACCTTTGGAGGCTTCATTCCGCACATGCTTCTAATTTAGAGACACTTCAGCGCGGCGAACTGGCAATCTTAGAATCGGATTTTATAATTATCCTGATATTTTAGCAGGTTGCGACGCACTCCCGCCAACCCGCTGGAATCGCCGCTTCTAGGGGAATCGCGCAACGGTTTCGACAATGGTGCACGATGAGGGATGAAAAAATCCGCAATCCTCAGTGATTGTTGAAAAGCGGACATGGCCTCGCCCCCGTGATACTCCCGGCATGCCCAGATGTAACTGAGCGCCGATGCATCGGACACGCCCTGCTTAGAGCAAGGTGTATCAGATGCATGGTTAGCAAAGCTGATCGGGCTTCAAATCTATGATGCCTGAGGGACCAGCGCCTGTTTCCCGAGTTTGACGCTGCAACGACCATAATAGAGATTCTTGAGATCGAAGGTGACCGCGTCGTTGGCGCTCGTCAGAAACATGGTCGCCGAGGACTGGCTTGGATCGACGCCATCGATGATGACCAGCTTCACCGCGATATTGCTGATGGGCTTGGTCATTTCGACACGCTGCGGCCAGAAATCGACGACACGATCAAAGGCGTGAGCCTCTGCATCACGCGCGATTCCGTCAGGATCGGCGACGATCCTGGTCTGAGGATTAACCGGTTCTGGCCGCTCGGTCGCCTCAGGCGGCGGTGTGGTGCGAACCGGCGTTTCGGGCAGGAAAAGGCTGAACTTGTGGCGGCTGGAATAGGTATATTCCGATGGATCCTGCTCTCGCTGTGTGTCGAAATTCGAAATCCGTCCGAGCGTGCAGTCGAGCAAACGCGCCGGGATTATCTTGGCACCTTGGGAGGCGGTTCCCGCCGATGCAGCGCCCTGCGCTTCAACGGGTCGGGCATCAGGTGCCGACTGAAATGCGTATAGGGACAGCCCGAGAGCCGACACCGCCGCGATCGCGCCCAACTTGAAGATCATTTTTCTGCTCCCAGGATCAGTCATGACGGAATGGGCCACCGCAAGCAGCCATAATGGAGATAATTTTATGCCAGGATTCTACAAATTTCATCATTCTGTCGTCGATTACATCACGATTCCATGAAATAGTGGTCGAGACATATCGCAATTCACTCTTTCAATTAGATGACAGATTCAAAATAAACTGCATTTTTTGTAACTATTACTATATAAATTGCCGCAAATGGCAATGTATATTATAAATACATCTACAGAAAATCGAATCACAAAATCTCGAATAGACGCGGACTTCTTTGAGGAGGCGTGTTGCACTAGGGTTGATTGACTATGCAGGATGGATATGCCGTACCCCGCGAAACCATCCGGATCGCCCTTCCCAGTTTCCGAGCGGCTGGTGGTCGGCATCGAGTTTCGAGCGCAATCGCAAAGTCGAGCAGAACCATCGGCGCTTTCGCTGCCGGGGTCGCGCTTGCCAGCACTATTCCAGCCCATGCCCAGCTTCCCGTTCCGCCAGCCATGGAGGACTATCCGCGGGCATTGGAATGCCTGACGCTCGCTGTTGCCTATGAAGCCGGCTATGAGAGCCTGGAAGGGAAGCAGGCCGTCGCGGAGGTTGTGCTCAACCGGCTGAGAAGCGGATCGTTCCAGGGCACCGTCTGCGACGTGGTTTTCGAGGGATCAACCCGGCGCACGGGCTGCCAGTTCAGCTTTACATGCGACGGCTCGCTCAGGCGCAGGCTGCCGGAGCGCGTGATGATTGAAGCCAGAATGGTCGCAGAGGACGCGCTTGCAAACCGCATTCCCGCGCGCGCTCCAGGCGCGACACATTATCATGCGAACTATGTCAGTCCCTATTGGGCGCCGAGCCTCACCCGCATAACTCAGATCGGGGCGCACATCTTCTACCATACACCTGGAAAACCCGCCCCCTACGGTCCGGTCAATTTTGCGGGCACGCCCATTTCGGCGAGCTCCTATCGCAGTTCGTCCACAAACACACAGACATTGAAGGCGGCGCCCGCCAATTTCGCTCCGTGGGGACTCGGTCTGGATGCAATGGCAGCCCAGGAGCCGTAAATCAGCGATCAGGCAGGAAGCAGGACAAGCTCGGTGTGAATAGTTTCGATAATCGGCGCGTTTCAAACCGAGACCAAAATTCCACGAGCGCCGCGATCTCGGCATGTACATCGTTGGCAAGTTCGACTGCCGCAGATGTCGGACTGATTTGCGATTTCCGAACCTGAACCTCGCTAGCTGGCGGGTCCTGATCGCAATGCGCCTACCGCCTTGCGCGCGACTTTCATCGGCAAGGAGAGTCGAGTCGTTCCTTGCCCAAGCGGCGTGAACCCATAACGGTCGTAGAAGGCCCCGGCATTCTTGTCGATCGGGTCGACGACAATCATGCGCGCAGCTGCCTCAATCGAACAGAGACGCGTCAGCGCGTCGATCAGCAACAGTTCGCCCAACCCCTTGCCCTTCATCGTGACGTCACGCGCGAGCCGGCCTATGAGAAAGGCCGGAATCCGATCATAACCCGGCAAGCCTTTCTTCTGTTCAGGCAATAGTTCGTTTTCCAGCACCGCATGTGCCGAGATGGTATAATAGCCTACAACTTTGGCGGAATCCGGCGCTACCGCCACGAAGCAGGCAGCAATGTCACCGCGCTCGTTCTGGCCAGCGAATTTCAACAGATAGTCGGTGAGCGATGGTTGTTCACAGACGAACCCGCTTCGGTCATGCGCCGCAGACAACCGTTCGAACCGGACCTCAATCTCACCCTTCACACATGACCTGTAATTGCGCGATGCCGCGTTGCGGCAGCCTTCAGTGCCTGGTTGGGTTCCGCCTCGGTATCGAGCGCGCGTATCAGCGCCGCGAAATCATCTCGATTGAGTCGTGTCACCTCGGCGTCGTCGATCGCACGCTGCGCGGCATCCTGCACCGCAGCGGTGACGAACGCTGCCAGGGTTTGCCCGCGCAACGCTGCCGCATGGCTTACCCGGCTGTGCAGCGAGGGCGGCACTCGCACCTCAAGTCTTTCCGAACGGCGCTCCTGAACCCCGGCGACCATAACAATACTCCTTCGCCACCCATGTACGGCAATATACCGACAAATTCAAGACCCACACCGGTGTCTTATCGGAACCTGCTGTCAGTGTTGGAGGTTCCCGAGCTGTTGGGAGTCTTGAGTGTTATACCGAGCCCCATGAGCCGCAGTTCATCGGCATAACTCCTGTCATTGCAGCGATATGGCTTCGGCCTTCATTGCTTCCAAAGCATTAGTGATCGTCTGCGACGGCAGAATGAATTTCAGCGACGTTCCGTCCAGCAATGGCATTGCGCCGAAACGCCCATACCAGCGGGCGGCGGCGGTTTCCCTTGCGTCGATCACCAGGGCGAGGCCACCAATCTGCGCTGTAATCGTGACTATCAAAGGAGTGGGCAACAGCAAAACGTCCAAGGCGAAAGACTGGAACCTCATAGCGCCCCAGCTTGCGGGTTAGCGCAGCGGGAACGCAAGCGAATTCCCAAGACGCGGGGCTCCGGTGCAGACGTAGAAACGGGTACGAAAGTCTTGGAACTGGGAGTTTCTGTTGCGGTCGGTATAACCTATTCCGACATTTGCTAAGCCAAACTTAGCCTTATCGAGAATGCGTAAACCAGCGCAGACCGTGTCGAGGGTGTCTCTACGTGCCTTTCGTTCAGTTCGATGCCCTGATCAAATATGGCCGTTCAGGTCGGTCTGTTATCTCCACGACGACCCTGCGCACAGCCCGCGCACCATCTGGCAATCTCGCTTCGACAATGATCGTGAGCGGCCTGCCGATAACATCGGTGGCGTCGGTAAACGCCAGAGCGGTGCGCTGCCCGGCGCGCTCGCGGGCACGATCGATGGCGACGGGGCTCCCCACCTGCCCTCCTGCCTCCATGACGGCGATCGCGCGCGGATCGGCAAATTTTGTATCGAACGCCGCCCTCGCGGTGTAGGCGGTCGCTATCGGGCGGATGAGTTCCACGAGCCGGGTATCGAAACCGCGGATGCTGCCGAGCTCTTCGATCGATGCAAGGAACCCGTTCGCGGGACGAATTCCCGCCCGTTCATAATAGGCGCTCTCCGCGCCGAACGGGCGAACCTCATCGTCGCCGTCGGTCCAGTCGAGCAGCGAATCTCGCGCGATCAGCAGCCTGTCTCCTTCAAGACCGACCTCTTCCAGGAGGCGCGTCGCCATCGCCTCGTCAAGCTGGCCGATAGGCACCTTTCCGCGCTCGTCTTCGATTCTTACCCGAATGCGGGCGTCGTTGAAGGTGAATCGTTGCTCACGACCGTCAATGGGCCAGCGCTGCGTAATATCAGTGGCCATGAGACTGCTGAGCGCGCGCGCCACGCCGGCGTCCGCCGCGGCACCAGCCTGAAGCTGATCATGTTCGGCAGCAACTTCATCGATCCCCATCCGTGTCGCCGTCAGAACAGTCAACGCCATGGCTGCAAAAACAGCGATGCTGGCGACTGCTGCGACCAGCGCATAGCCTTCCTCCCCCTTGTTCACGGGATGGTGCCATGAGTCCGGAAGGGTTCCAGTGTCCGAAGCTTCATGCGCAGTTCCTCGGTGACCGCACGCCCGTCGTCCGGCGTCCGAATGACCTGGGGCTTCAGCAGCACGATAAGCTCCGTCCGGTTCTGGCGGTTGTCATGGCTGCCGAACAGACCACCTATGACAGGAATCCGCGAAAGGATCGGGATGCCGTTTTTGCCCGATGTCTGCGAATCCCGAAAGAGGCCACCGAGTGCGATGACCTGCCCGTCTTGCACCGCGACGGTGGTCGATATCCGCCGAGTGGAGATCGTCGGCGTCGCGATCGCGGCACCAGCACTCGCCACCGCACTGCTGACATTGACGTCGCTCACCTCCTGCGAGACGTCGAGAAGCACCGTGCCGCTCCCGTTGACCCGAGGCGTTACGCGCAGGATGACGCCGGTATCGCGGTACTCGATCGCGTTGACGATGGGCGCGTCTGGATTGGTGACGCTGACAGCATTGCCCGAAGAGACGGGAACCTGATCGCCAACCTGAAGCGCCGCCGTCTGGTTGTTGAGCGTGACAAGCTTGGGCGCTGACACGACCCGAACATTGGTGCGTTGCTCGAGTGCGTTGAGCGCGGCGTTTATGCTGGTTCCGGCAAGATAGTAGCTGAAGCCGGACTGGGTGGGACCGGTGGGCATCTCCGCGCCATCGGTGACGCGGAAGTTGCTGTCGCCGGTCAGCCAGTTCCACTGCACACCGTAGCGCAAGGTGTCGGTCAAGGAGACCTCGGTGATCGCCGCTTCGATCATGACCTGCAGCGGCGCGATGTCGAGCTTGCGCAAGGCATCTTCGATTATCGCATATTCGCGCGGCGTCCCATGCACGACGATTGCATTGTTGATCTCGTCGGCTGTGATTTTCCCGCCGCTGCCGTTCGACGAAGATTGTTGGCGCTCCGCGTCCGATACACCGTCGCGGGATCCGCTCCGATTGCCGGACGAACCCTCGGTGCCAGCGGGGCGAGGCGTCTGCGAGGACGAACTGCCCGAGGAGCGCGCTCGTCCGTCATCGGTTCCACCAAATGGCTCGGAGAGATCGTCGCTATCTCCGCTGCTGTTGCCATAGGCCTGGTTGAGGGTGCGCGCGAGATCGCGAGCACGGCCATTCTGGACATGATAGACGAAGATGCGTTTCTCGGCATTCTCGCCTTCGCGATCCAGGATTTCGACCCAGCGGCGGACGTCTTCCAGATATTGGCCTTGCGCACTGACCGCGAGGATGCCGTTCAACCGCTCCATGGTGATGAGGCGAACAAGCCCGCGTGTCGGCGCGTTCTCGGCATTGATGAGCTTGTCGAGTTCGGGAACGATCAGTCGGGCGTCGGTGCGTTCCGGAATATAGAGTCCGAAGCTCATATTCCGCAGCCAGTTCACATCGAATTGCTTGAGCATGTCACGCGCGCTGCTGCGCTGGCCGGTCGTGCCCGCGATCGTGACCCGATTGCCGGCAGGGTCGATATCCGACACCACGCCTGGAATTGCGCTGTCGAGCACTTTGCGCACTTCTTCCGCGTTGATGAACTGGAGTGTGATGACTTCGGTCCCAAATCCCAGGGCGTCGGGCGCCACCGGCACACGGGCATTTGCCTCCGGTCGAACCGCGAACCCATTACCGATGGGAACAAGCGCGAGTTGCGCGGACCGAAGCGCGGTTTCGAATAGACCGATGATTTCTGAGCGCGCGACCGATCCCGGCGTCACGAGCGAGACCTGTGCATTCACACCGGGATCGACGCTGACCGGAATACCCGTCACTTGCTGGACAGACGATGCCACGGCGCGGACGTCCGCCTGAGGGAGATTGAGGCTGACATTGCCGCCACGAACCGGGCGCGGCGGTGCCCCGGCGCCGGGACGTGGAATCGTCCCTTCCCCTTCAACGAGGGTCGAACGCACTTGTGGCTCCGCCCGCTCCGCTTCCGCGACGATTGCGGGCGGCTGAGGCATCTGGATCGGCAGTGCCTGTTGCTGGGCTGCACATCCGGTCAGAGTGAGGGCTATCAGGGCAATACCTGACAGCAAATTCGGCTTGATCTTCATCTTGGACTCCCCGTCGTCGCCCCGTTTGCAGGAAGGGGGGCCCCTGCACCGAATGGGACAATGATCTTCTCTTCGCCTCGCGTGAGGAGAATCTCGTTCGTACGAACCGCCATCAGCCTCCAGTCACCGATGCGTCCTCCGAGGGGCACGCTGACAGCGCGTCCGTCAGCCCCTTGCACGACGGCATAAATGGCGCGGCCGACGCGGACAGATCCAACGATCTTGCGATCGCCAACCTGCCCTGCCCCGCTTGCGGCGGGACCGCCCGCGGGAGCGAACATCGATCGGGCAAGAATGATCGCGCCGCCCTCTGCGCGTTCAGGCTCGCCAGCGGGTAAGGCTGATTGCGCCCCACGGCCGACTGGACCGGGGGGCGGCAGCTCTACGTCACCGCCACCCGCCAACTGGATAGCAACAGCGCCCGCCAGCAGCGCGCAGAGCACCAGAGGCAGGCTCGCCGTCTTATCGAGCGGCGGCAGCGCGGAAGGGAATCGCAGCTTCAATTTGAACATCCATGATGGAGGATTGGCCGGTGACGAGGGCGTCGTTCGCCTCGACCGAAAGAGTTTCGACAACGAGCCACGGTGGCGTGTTCTGCAGCTGGTCGAGGGTCGCGACGAGCTGGGGCAGCGTCATCCGCGCACTGATGCTTGCCCGGGCCCATCCCGCGTCGCCCTCGGCATCGCCAAGTGCGCGAACTTCGCCGCCGCTTCGCTCGACGACGCGCTGCAGGCGCTGCTTCAAGGCTTCCCGCCCCTGCTCGATATTGGGCGCGGCAATCACATAGGTATCGATCCGCCGCCGAGCCTCCTCGGCCTGGCGCCGCAACCGCGGAACGGCCGCGATCGTGCGCTGATTGTGCAGGTAGAGAAGGTTCAACTCGTTGCGCTTCTCGGCCCGGGCGGAAAAGCCGGCAGCGATGGGCGCCACGATCAGAAACCAGACAAGCGCGATGAGCCCCACCAGAATGAGCAACGCGACGAGACGGCGCTCGCGAGGAGAGACCGGGCGCATCATCGGCGATTGATCCTTGCGCCGATGTCGAACGGCTCGCCTGCCGGAACCTCGGCCTGGATTTCGTCGTTGAGGGCGCGAACATCCGTAAAGGCGCCGGACCGGCGCAAACCGCTCGCGACATCCGTGCGGGGCGGCTTGTAGCCGGTGATCTTCACCGTGGCGCCGTCCCAGACGAAGCGTTGAAGCCAGGCTCCTTCCGGCAGAGCCTCGCTGGTCGCCGCGAGCCCGCCGAGCACATCATGGTGCCGGCGCTTCCCGAGGGATCGCGCAACCAACGTTCGGTCCTGTTCGGTTCTTTTGATGATGGTCTGTGCGACGGTGACGGCCGGCTGCTGTTCCTGCACGATCTGCTCGAGCCGCTCCACTGCCTGCACGTCCTTCCAGATGAACAAGGCGATGTTGAGCAAGACAAAACAGCCGACCGCCGCCCAGACTATCGGCGTGGCACTGCGGGGCCGTGCAATCAGGTTCGCGTCACGCATGGCGGGTGCAAAATCGATCGGCGCCACAGTGCCGTTGTCCTCAAGCTGGACGCGCATGGCGACCGCCTTTGTTTCGGCGACGGCATCCGCGATCGCGCGGGCCGTATCGGCCGGAAGCCCGGCAACCTCGACACGCACTCGCGCGGGATCCGCGGCCGGGCCAAGCCTCCGTGCGGCG
Organism: Sphingomonadales bacterium; assembly: GCA_006226685.1. Lineage (GTDB taxonomy): Bacteria > Pseudomonadota > Alphaproteobacteria > Sphingomonadales > Sphingomonadaceae > Sphingobium. The sequence continues at coordinate 5,864 of SBGG01000029.1, read as the reverse complement.
ACCATGATGGTACCGTTCGGGAAAGGCAGCAGGCTCTCGCCCTCAAATGCTACCATTCGCTGTAAATCCCGGTCGCTCAAGGCAGGACGCTCGATCGTCCGAGTGAGGCATCGGTCGGGTTGCACGACGACGGCGATCCGTTCGCCCGGCTGAGGCTCTCTCTCCCGATTGACCTTCTTTCCGTTCGGAAACGGTGTCAGACCTCCCTCCGCAAAAGCGAACCGGGCCAGACTGTCGACACGGCGTTGACGCAAGCGCGTGGGCAGCAACTGTTCCAGTTCGCTGACCCACCAGCGCAGCCCCTGCGAGAGCCAGCTGCCGATCGTCGTCATATCGGCGTCAAGAATGCGCTTCGCGCTCATCGCTCTTCTCCGCATTTTCCGGTAAGGGCATCGATCCGGCAGGGGCCGTAGCTGGTTGATCGAGGCCGTATGACGAGGTCCGGCCAGACCCGTTGGTCCCTTTCTCCGAAAACAAGCCGGACGCGGATAAGCTCGGGGGTCGTCGAACGGTCCCACCATCTGTCCTGCCAGACCCGCTGCGCGCCAGGCTCGGGCGGGCCAAAATAGCTGATCGAAAGATCACGCACGCCCGAGAGCAGCCTGTTGGGAGTCCAGCCAACGAGCTCCGTTCCACTGCGATCAATTCCCATTTTTCGGCTGTGGGCCGTATAAAGAACGAGATCGCCATTTGCGGTGCGCGTCAGGCGATAGCGTTGCAGCGCATCCGCGCCTTCGCGGTCGAAAGATGGGCCCACAAAGGTCAGCACACCGGCGGTTCCGCGCATTTCCACGATCGGAATCGCGGAATCTGTGCGGGTGATCGGGCGCAATCGTTCCATCGAGGTTCGCAGCACATTTTGCACCGCGACGATTTCCTCGAAGTTGTTGTTCACCGCCCGGCTGCGCTGGGCAATGATCCCGGCGCTAGCCAACCCCTGCGCGAGAAGAACGGCCGCCAGTCCCATCAGCGCGAGGCTGACCAGCAGTTCGACAAGTGTGAAGCCATCTTCCTTTGCGGCGCAGTTTGCGCGGATATGGTCCCGTGCCGCCATCGGTCACTGATCCAACCGCAGCGTCTCGACGCGAACGAGTCTGCGCCCTGTCCCGCGATCCAGGACATCGATCCGAACCCTTTGGAGGGCTACTGCGGTATCGCGGGCGCCGCCTCCGACGCCATGTCGCGTGAAACGCCATGAGAGATCGCGCCAATGACCGGTAGCTGCCAGTTCGCCGGGTCCGGGTGCGATACTGGCCTGGGCAAGCAGCGAACGCGCGAGCAGAACCGCCTCGCGCTTTTGTGCGGTCCGGCTCGCGGCTTGGGCGTGAGTCGAAATCGAGTCGAACAACATCGAGGACATGCCGGCGATGACGGCGAGTGCCACCAATACCTCGATCAGGCTGAAGCCTGCCTCTGCATTCCTGCCGCTCATGATATGCGCTCAATCAGGCCGGTTGTCGGGCGAACACGCCAGCGCCGCGTCCTGACACCGTCTTCGACCGCCACTTCGCCGGCCGTGGCGGTGCCATCGGGATAGAAGGTGATCCCCCCGGCACGCGGAATGGCGCGTAGCCGGTCCGGGAGGAGGTCCCTCGCCTCGCCGATGCCAAAGCCGCGCTGGTCGGAAGACACCTCAAATCGAACAATGATGCCCCGGCGCAATGCTTGCATCCGGGCGCTGCGTAACGACGCCTCGAAGCGCGTCGCGCCATCCATGAATGCCTGGTAGCGTAGGGCTGCGCCAACGGTGGGGAACGAGATTCCTGCGGCGAGGCCGAGCACCGCCAAAATGACCAGCGCCTCGATCAGCGTGAAACCAGCTTCCGCGTGGGAATGGATCGAGGAATGCTCACCAGCTCCCCACATCCCTGGCCTCCCCCGTCCCGCCAGCCTTCCCGTCCGATCCATGGCTGTAGACGTCAACCTCACCATGCTCGCCAGGGATCCGCATCAGATAGGGCCGCCCCCAGGGGTCGATGATCGCAGATTGTTCGGGAAGATATGGCCCATTCCAGCTCGGCAGGTTCTGCGGGGCCTTTACCAGGGCTTCCAGGCCCTCCTGCTCCGTGGGATAGCGCGAGGCATCGAGTTTGAAGAGGTTGAGCGCGGCAACGACATTCTTCGCCTGGACCTGGGCTGTCTTCGACTTGGAACTGTCGAGATATTTGATCACCTGCGGGCCGACGATCGCAGCCAGCAAGCCAAGGATCGCCAGCACGACAAGAAGCTCCAGGAGCGTAAAGCCGGCTTCCTGTCCGGTGTCTTTTCCGGGTTTCTTTCTCATTCTGCTTTCTCCCTTCATGAAGACAGCGCCAGGTCGTTGAAGCCGAGGATCGCCGACATGATGGATGCGATGATCGCCGCGACGGTTACGCCCAGCAGAACCGTAATGGCGGGGGTGAGGATGCCGATCAGGCGTTCGAGGCGGGTTCGAACATCGCGATCGAGTACGTCGGCGAGGCGCGTGAGCATCATGCCGAGTTGCGACGTTTCTTCACCGGTCCGCAGGAAGCCGATCGCCAGCCTGGGGAGCACACCGGAAGCCGCCAATGGTGCGGTGAGGCCCCCACCCTCCTTGACGCCGTCGGCGACCTTGCCGATCGCGCTGGCCAGCACCTGATTGGACAGGGTTCGCTGAGAAAGCGCCAGAGCCGCAGGGAGTCCGACCTCTCCCTCGATGAGCGCACCGAGCGTGCGAGCGAACCGGGCGGTTTCGATACGGCGGATGAGTTCGCCCAGTTGCGGCATACGAAGCGCGATCCGGTCGCGAGCGAGCCGGATTGCTGGCTGACGCAGCGCGAAGGCGCCAGCGATGATCGCCCCCCCGAGGGCCAGGAGCATGACAAGGCCGTATTGCCGGACCATCTGGCTGGCTGTCATGACAACCAGCGTCGCGGTCGGTAGCTTCTGGGCCGTGCTGGTGAACATGCGCTCGAATTGCGGCACGACGAAGAGGAGCATCAGCAGAACGACGCCGACGGCAATGACGATGAGCGCGATCGGATAGATCATCGACGATACAACCAGGCGGCGCAATTCAGCCTCCTGCTCGAGTGCGCCGGCAAGCCGGGTCAAGGCTTCGCCGAGACGGCCGTTCGCTTCGCCGGCTTCCGCCATCGCGACAGCTGTGGGAGAGAACAGGTCGGGCTTCAGGGCCATAGCGCGCGACAGAGGCGCGCCTTCGCGCACGTCACGCAGGATATCGGCGAGGTGGGCGGCAACCGCCTTGTCCTCGACATTCTCCACCGCGAGAGCGAGCGCACGATCGAGCTGCAACCCCGCTTCCAGCAAAACCGCAAGCTCACCGACGCTGATTGCCGCTGCCTCACGTCCCTTCCCGCCCGCCTTCGACCTCTTCCTTCCGCGCTCTGCGGGCATCGCGACCAAGTCGAGTGGGCGCGCTCCATTGCGCCGCAGGGCGGCGACGGCATCGCGGCGATCACCGGCCTCAAGTTCGCCTGTGAGGCTTGAACCGTCATCCTTGACGGCGCGGTAGCGGAAAGTGGTCATCCCCCCTCCCCGCTGCTTACGCGAAGCACTTCTTCAATCGTGGTGAGGCCGATAGCCGCTTTGGCAACGCCATCGGCAAAAAGGCTGCGCATTCCTCCGGCCTCGCCTGCTGCCTGGATTTCAGGGGTATCCGCGCTGCGCAGGATAAGCTTGGACACCGCATCGTCGACGCGCAGAAATTCGAGAACGGCGACACGGCCGGAGTAGCCGCTGCCCCCGCACCGGTTGCATCCTTCAGCGTGATAGAACTGCCTCGGCCCAACCGTATGAAGCAAGGGGACAAGGATTTCGGGGATGTCGTCGTCCGGATCGTAGGGCCGACGGCAATCAGGACAGAGGCGCCGCACGAGGCGTTGCGCCAGAATACCGGATAAAACCGATCCGAGAAGGAAGGGCTCAACGCCCATATCGAGAAGACGCGATATAGCGCCCGCGGCCGTATTGGTGTGGAGGGTGGAAAGAATCATATGGCCGGTAAGCGCGGCCTGGACAGCGATCTGAGCCGTCTCGGTGTCGCGAATCTCGCCCACCATCATCACGTCCGGATCCTGGCGCAGGAACGAGCGCAGCGCGGTGCTGAAGGTGAAACTGATCGCGGGATTGACCTGCGTCTGGATTACGCCCGGGAGACGATACTCGATCGGATCTTCGACAGTGAGGAGTTTGCGGTGGGGGGCGTTCAGCTCGGAAAGCGCGGCATAAAGGGTCGTGGTCTTGCCGCTGCCGGTTGGCCCGGTCACCAACACGATGCCGTGCGGGCGTGCGATCGCTTCACGCATCCGGCTTGTCAGTTCGGGATCGAAGCCCAGCGTGGTAAAATCAAGGGCTAGCCGTGACCGGTCAAGGATACGCATGACCACGCTCTCGCCATGGATGGAGGGCGAGGTTGCGACGCGAAGGTCGATTTCATGGCCGCGCACCGAGATGCGCAGACGACCGTCCTGGGGCAGGCGCCGCTCAGCAATGTTCAGCCCCGCCATCACCTTGATACGTGACACCAGGGGCGCACGCATCGCGAGCGGCAGCTTTGCCGCCTCACGCAACATGCCATCGACACGGAACCGGACTGACAGGCCGTCATCGCTGGGCTCTATATGAATGTCGGATGCACGCTCGTCGGACGCACGCGCAATCAGTCGATTGACGGCGCGGATCACAGGGGCGTCGCTGACGAGGTCCTTGAGCCGTTCGAGATCGTCGCTGTCGATCTCCCCATCAGCGTCTTCGGCGACGGGGGCTGCCCCATGATAGAGGCGTTCTATCGCAGCATCGAGATCGCTCGCGCGGGCGATGACGCGCTCGACATGACACCCGAAGGTGAAGCCGAAGGCTTGCTCGACGAAGGAATCGAACGGATCGCTGACCGCGACGCGCACGAAAGTCGTATCAGCAGCGATCGGCACAGCCCGATTCTCCCTCAGGAAATCAGGGGGCAGATCCGGTCCTTCGATCGCCTGGGACGGGAAGGCTGCGCCATCGACCACCGGCAGCCCGGTATAGGCGCCCATCTCGGTTGCGACTCGGTCTTCCGAGAGAAGCCCCAGGCGGGTGACGACAGCGTCCAGCCGCTCTCCAGTTTCGGCGTGAACCAGAAGCGCACGCTGCAGGGCGTCGTCCGAGAGCAACGCGCGCGCGCGCAACATTTCCTCGAATCCAGAAGGATTCAAGGGGGCTGAGCCAGCTTCGCCCACTTCCTGCGCATCCCGAACTTTATGCCAGGATCGTGCAATATTTGCCGCTCGGATCATGCTATCGCTACCCACGCCTCCTGTTGCGGCCCCTAGTGAAGGGTAAGGGAAAGTTCCAAAGGAACTAATTGGATACAAGTTATATCTTCCTATTGCTACAGTATAGTTTCACCCTCACGATTGCGTATTTTACTATATCAATAATGTCCAACCATAATGGACAGAATATATACTCACGAAAATCGCAATCAAAATCTCTCTATAACAAAACTGTCATTTAGACTCGATAGCATATGATTGTCGGAAAATGATCGAGTCGTGATCCGACAACTGTGTTAATCCGAAATATACCTTCGGATGAGTGCCCGACTATTCGGGTAATGGCGGGTAGGTTGAAGTCCTTACGACGAAGCCTGCTGGCGCTGCGTATAGAACGAGGGTCCGCGCCACTTCTTGCGATTTGGCGGTCGGGACTTTGCGTGACCGGGAATTTGCAAGGATCAGGCGCGCCGATCTTCGGGTTGGTGAACGATGATCTGCGCGCTGAAGAATGGACGTTTTTTGTTGTCAAACCCAACTTGAACAGTGCTTTTGGAAAAGGCATTTTTGTTCAATGACATGCACGCACCGGCGCGAGTGTTACCACTACATTTTTGGGTTTGGTTG
>SBGG01000070.1 GCA_006226685.1 Sphingomonadales bacterium | reverse complement strand
CAGGAATATGCCGATATTTCCAGGCTTTTCGACGCAGCGCCGGGCCATTTTGGTCAAATCCCTGCGGGACGTCCAAATGGCTTCCCTCTCGAACCAAATTGCCCTTGGAAAGGCAACAAGCCTTCCCGGCGGGCAATTTGGCCCGATAGGTTCGCCATTTGGACGCCTCAACGGTGTCAGTAATGGGTCCTGACCCTAAGGTCAGACCGTTCGACATGATTCCAGCCGGGGAACGATAATGGAAAAGCCACATGCGGCCATCCGGCCGATGCCGCCGCGAAATCCGCATGAGGCGCACAGGGCGGCGACACCGCTGGAGCTGTTGTTCGATCTGGTCACGGTCATCGCGATCGCCGCGGCAGCCGCCTCCCTCCACCATGCCATTGCCGCGGGGCATGCCGCCGAAGGCGTGCCCCATTATCTGATGACCTTCTTCGCCATCTGGTGGGCCTGGATGAACTTCACCTGGTTCGCCTCGGCCTATGACAATGACGACGCGCCCTATCGTCTGTTGACGATGGTGATGATGGGCGGCGCGCTGCTGATCGCCGCGGGAATAAAGCCCTTTTTCGAAAGGCTCGACATCGGTCTGGTGGTCGGCGGCTATGTGGTGATGCGGCTGGGCCTCGTCCCGCTCTGGTTGCGCGCTGCGCGGCATGATCCGGACCGGCGGCGGACGACATTGCGCTATGCGGGCGGCATTACGCTGGCGCAGGCCTATTGGATCGGCCTTTTCCTCTTGTTTACGCCTGACACTATGGCATTTCCCCTGCTCGTTCTGTTGGGCTTCGCGATCGAACTGGCTGTACCCGCGTTCGCCGAACGAACAGCGCAGACACCATGGCACCGCCATCATATCATCGAACGCTATGGCCTTTTGACGATCATCGTGCTGGGCGAAATATTGCTGGCCTCCGCTCTGGCCCTTGAAGCCGCCGGGACAGAGCATTTCGATATCCGGCTGGTGCATGTGGCGCTCTCCGCACTGGTCATCACCTTCGCCATGTGGTGGCTCTATTTTTCATGCGAAGATCATCTTCAATCCGACGAACTGCACCATGCGCTGCAATGGGGCTATGGCCATGTGATCCTGTTTGCCTCGGGCGCGGCGGTCGGGGCAGGTTTCGCGGTGCTGGTCGATGTGGTTACCGGCCACGCCTCCATTACGCTCGCGGCCGGAGACATGGCGGTCGCCCTTCCGCTGGCGAGCTATATGCTCGGCCTGTGGTTCGTGCATGACCGGCTGGTGCTGCGGGGCATTGCACGCTGGGTGTTGCCCTGTTTCGCCCTGCTTATCGCGACGCTTCCTCTCGCTTTCCCCGCACTCGAAGCCATTGCCGCCCTTCTGGTCATATCCGTCATCGCACGATCAACACTTCATCAGGCTTCGGCGTCAGAAGCGAAACAAAGCCCCGCATGATGAAGCATGCACGGCAGGTCATAAGCGCCTTGACTTTGCCATGATGTCAGGGTGCATAGAAGGAGACGTCACATGAAGGAGACGTCCGATGGCGCTGTGCAATCACGATCACCACCCCCCTGCTCCCGCGGCACATGACGCCGTGCGCGATCCGGTTTGCGGCATGGCGGTCGATCCCGCGACCGCAAAATATAAGGGAGATCATGACGGGCAAAGCTATGCCTTTTGCAGCGCGGGGTGCCGGACCAAATTCCTCGCCGATCCTCAACGCTATCTGAACCCGCAAGAGGCGCCGGAACACCCCTCCCCACCCGGTACGATCTGGACCTGCCCGATGCATCCTGAAATCCGGCAGGAGCATCCGGGCGCCTGCCCGATCTGCGGCATGGCGCTCGAACCCGAAACATTCTCGCTCGATCTGGGAGAGAGCGAAGAACTGACCGACATGCGCCGTCGCTTCGTCATTGCGCTGCTGCTTGCGCTACCGGTCTTCCTGCTGGAAATGGGCGGACATCTGATCCCGGCTCTGCATCACCTCGTGCCCGCACGGACTTCCCTCTGGATTCAGCTGCTGCTCGCGACGCCGGTGGTGCTCTGGGCCGGCGCCCCCTTCTTCGCGCGGGGCTGGGCATCGGTGAAATCGCGCAACCTCAACATGTTCACGCTGATCGCGATGGGCACGGGTGTGGCCTGGGCCTACAGCATGGTAGCGGCGCTGCTCCCGGGCCTTTTCCCCCCCTCCTTCCGCAACCCGGATGGAACGGTCCCGGTTTATTTCGAAGCGTCCGCCGTTATCGTCACACTCGTCCTGTTGGGGCAGGTTCTGGAACTGCGCGCCCGGGAACGGACGTCCGGCGCGATCAAGGCGCTGCTCCGGCTCGCCCCCAAGACCGCCCACCGTATCTCCGGCGACGGTCGCGAGGAAGAAGTGCCGCTGGAGGAGATCGGCGTCGGCGACCGGCTGCGCATTCGCCCCGGTGAAAAGGTGCCGGTCGATGCTGTCGTGGAGGACGGGCGCTCGTCCCTCGACGAATCGATGATTACCGGCGAGCCCATGCCGGTCACCAAGGCCATCGGCGATCCCGTTACCGGCGGCACGATCAATCAGAGCGGAGCACTGATCGTCCGCGCCGAAAAGGTAGGCCGCGACACGATGCTGGCCCGCATCGTCCAGATGGTGGCCGATGCGCAGCGATCGCGCGCACCCATTCAGGGGCTGGCCGATCGCGTGGCGGGCTGGTTCGTACCGGCCGTACTGCTGGTCGCAGCCATCGCGTTCGTGGCCTGGGCTTTGTGGGGCCCCGATCCCCGCTTCAGCCATGGGTTGATCGCGGCAGTTTCCGTGCTGATCATCGCCTGCCCCTGCGCGCTCGGCCTCGCCACGCCAATGTCGATCATGGTCGGCGTCGGGCGCGGTGCCGGGCTTGGCGTGCTGATCCGCAGCGCCGACGCGCTCGAACGGCTCGAAAAAGTCGATACGCTGGTTATCGACAAGACCGGCACGCTGACCGAAGGCAAGCCGAAAGTGACGCAGATCCTGCCCGTCGGGCCATGGCATGAACAGGAACTGCTCCGTATCGCCGCGACGGTCGAACGCGCGTCCGAACATCCTCTCGCGGCGGCCATCGTCGCCGAAGCCGAACGCCGGAAGCTCCCCCTTTCCCAAGTCAGCGATTTCGATTCCCCGACGGGCAAGGGAGCGACGGGACATGTGGACGGCATGACCGTCATATTAGGCAATGACCAGTTCCTGAAGGAACAGGGAATAGAAACCGCCCCGTTGCAGGACCGGGCCGACGGTCTGCGCGCGCAGGAAGCCACGGCGATCTATGTCGGCATCGACGGACAGGTCGCCGGTATCATCGCCATCACCGATCCGATCAAGCAAACGACACCCGAAGCATTGGCCGCCCTGCGTCGCGACGGCCTGCGCATCGTCATGCTGACCGGTGACAGCCGCACCACGGCCAAAGCGGTCGCCCGCGCGCTTGCCATCGACGAGGTCGAGGCCGAAGTCCTGCCCGACCGGAAAAGCGCCGTCGTGAACCGCCTCCGGGCCGAAGGCAGGGTCGTGGCCATGGCGGGAGACGGCGTCAACGACGCCCCGGCACTGGCCGCCGCCGATGTCGGGATCGCGATGGGATCGGGCACGGATGTCGCCATCGAAAGCGCCGGCGTCACCCTGCTCAAAGGCGACCTGAACGGAATCGTTCGCGCGCGGCGGCTGAGCAAGGCGACCATGCGCAATATCCGCCAGAATCTGTTCTTCGCCTTCATCTACAATATGGTCGGCGTACCGATCGCGGCCGGATTGCTCTATCCTGCCTTCGGCATTCTGCTCTCACCCATCATTGCCGCCGCTGCCATGTCGCTGTCCTCCGTCAGCGTCGTCAGCAATGCGCTCAGACTCAACCGGGTATCCCTGTGAGCGGCGGCATGACCATAGGTCAGGCTTCGGCGAGAAGCGGCGTTTCGCAACGCATGATCCGTCATTATGAACGGATCGGCCTCATTCCGCCCCCGCTCCGGCGCGACAGCGGCTATCGCAATTATGACGAGCGCGACCTACATCGCCTGCGCTTCATCGCCAACGCACGCGACCTCGGCTTTTCGGTCGCGGAGATCGGCACCCTGCTGGACTTGTGGGCCAATCGCGGACGTGCCAGCGCGGAGGTAAAAGGGCTGGCGCTCGATCACATCAAAGCGCTCGATGATAAGATCGGGAAGCTTCAGGCCATGCGCGCAACCCTGAACAATCTCGCCGCCCGCTGCCATGGCGACGAACGCCCCGATTGCCCGATCCTGAACGAACTGGCCGAATGCCCCTCATCGGGTGACCCCGCCTCCCGATAACGAACAAAACCGTTGCAAGTCCACCGCGTGCTGATGCTGTTCGGAACGGCCAATCGCGATGAGCGCAAATGGGTACAGCCGGATGCGTTCCGCATTGATCGCAAGAATAGCGACCATCTTGGTTTCGGCTTCGGCGTCCACAGCTGCGCGGGAATGCATCTTGTCCGGCTGGAGATCGAAAGGCCCTGCTTGCTCGCGCAACGCCCCTCAGCGTGTCCGAACCGCGCTGGTTGATGAACAACTCACTTGCATGGCTTTTCCAGCCTGCAGGCACAGGTCGAAGCCGGGTAAGCTATTCCCGACAATTCGCATTTATATCACAGGGCACACCTGGGATCAGGCCCCGTTGATTTGGTTTAACGGCTGCGATTCAGGCTCGCAGCAAGGAGTTCGAAGAATTGAGCGATGCATGCTGGCTGACGGACGAGCGGATAGAGCATCTCGACGCTATTTTCCGAAGAGCCACGGCTGTATGCGGGGTGATGATCGACGTGACCTGTCTCAAGGCTCACCGCACGGCGTCCAGCCTTCCCGGCGGGCAATTCGGCCCGATATGCTCGCCATTTGAACGCCTCAACGGCACCAGTAAGGGGGCCTGACCCTAAAAGCAGGCAGAGCAGTGTCATCGGCTATATCGCCGAAGGTGATCGGAAACCGGCCATGCTTCTGCGGACATGGCCGAACTCCTGCTGGAACGACGCAGTGCAACCTCCTTGGCCCTTGCTATTTTTCGCCCTGTGCCGGCGGTCTCAACAGCAACACCAACAGCGCGACGATGACCGGTGAAATCGCGATAATGCCCAGAGTCAGTTGCAGGCTGAATGCCGAGGCCAGTGCAAAGCCCCCGAATATCGGCGTCACTATGCTGCCGACACGCCCCACTCCACCGGACCAGCCGACCGCCGTACTGCGGACCGAGGTCGGATAGATCTGCGCCGCCAGCATGTTCAGGCCCGCCTGCCCACCCGTCTGGCAAAAGCTCCAGAAGGCCAGCAGCAAGACAAACGCCGGCGTACCGAAAGGAATCTGGCTCAACAAGAGCAGAGCCATCGCATTCCCGACATAATAGGCCGGGATCAACCGGGTAGGCCGTATGCGGTCCATCATGAAGCCGATGCTCACCGTGCCCACCATTCCGCCCAGAAAGGCGATCATCGACACAACCGCAAACCGCTGAATCGAAATGCCCGCCATTTCCTGAAAGAAAGTGGGCAGCCATGCCGCCAGCAGGGCAATATTGCCCATGGAAAAGGCGCAACAGATGAACAGCAGCACCGTCGTCCGCGCGCGCCCTTCCCTGAAAATGTCGAGAAGATTGGTCTTGCCCGGCTGCTTCCTGCCTCTGCTCAGGATAAATTCCTCCTCGCCGGTCAGGACCAGACCCGGTTCTATCCTCGCAATGGTCTTCGAAATAAGTGGATCTTTCGCATTTTTGTTAACGCGATAGGAAAGGGACTCCGGCAACCAGAACGCCAATATCGGCGCAATCAGCAAAGGCAGCAGGCCGCCAATCCAAAAGCCGATCTGCCAGCCATAGGCGGGAACGAGCAAGGCGACCCCCGCCCCCGCCGTACTGCCGAGGCTATATCCCGCCATGCCGACCGCGATGAAGGTGGAACGCCTTTGCTGCGGGGTAAATTCGGCCAGCAGGGCCACCGCCGTCGGCAGCACACCCGCCAGAAACAGTCCGGAAAGACCACGCAGAACGGCGAGCATGGTGATCGACGTGGCGAAGACGGTCGCACTGGTCAGAAGTCCGAATATGATCGCGGAAATCACGAGCATATATTTGCGGCCGAAATAATCGGATAGCGGGCTGACGACGAAGGCCCCGACCGCCAGCCCGGCCTGCTGCAACAGAAAGACCTCGGTCATCCGGGCGGGCGTCACACCAAAGCCCTGAGCGATGGCGGGTGCGATCTTGCCGACCATGAAAATGTCGAACCCGTCCATGAACATGACGAGCCCGATCATCCCAAGCACCGCGACGTGGATCGGCTTGAGCTTTTGCCGATCGATGAAATCCTGCACGTCGAAAGCCTGCATCATCCCTATCCTATGATTGTTTATACGTTATGGCCGGCACCGTTTTTCAACGGATATGGAATAATTTTTCTGCATTGGTCTGGAAGAATTTCCGCTTGGTTTCCAGCGGCATATCCATCGCATCAAGGGCGATCACTTCTTCGACCGGGCATTGATAGGGGTAATCCATCGCATAAAGCACGCGATCTTCCCCGATCGCCTGTTGCGTGAACTTGATCGCAGGTTCCCAAGCCATGCCCGAGCAGGTGATATGGAAATGCGACCGGAGATAATCCGAAACCGTTCCCTTCTTCAGCGGCTTCATGACTTCATAACGGCCCGACCGCACACCGGCCTGATGCATGAAATCGAGACGATAGAGCCAGAAGGGAAGCGCCTCCCCCATATGGCCGATCACGATCTGCAATCGCGGGAAACGATCCAGCGTGCCGGACGTGATCATGCGCAGGGCGTGCATTCCGGTTTCCACGCCAAACCCGAAAATCGCGCCGTCCAGCCCGGCCTCCAGCATCGGACCGATCATCGCGGGCGGCGGCGTGTTGGGATGGATATAAATGGGCACGTCGAGCGCTTCCGCCGCCTCCAGCACCTCGCTGAACTTGGGATTGTCCAGATATTCGCCGAGAATATGGCTGTTGATGATAACCGCGCCCATGCCGAGCCTGGTCACGGCGCGCTCTATCTCCTTCGCCGCCCGTTTTGCATCCTGCGGCGCGCAGGCGGCCATGCCGCTGAACCGGTCGGGATATTGGCGCATCGCATCGGCCAGCCGGTCATTCGCGGTTTCCGCCACCATGGTCGCGCGGTCCACATCGCGCAACACATTGGTAGCCGGCGCCGTCAGCGCCAGAATTTGCCGATCGATACCGCGTGCATCCATGTCCGCGATGCGCCCCTCGCCCAGATCGTTGAGCGCTTTGGCAATGAACCGCGGCCGTTCCGCCGGATGATCGAGATAATAGCCGATTAAGCTGAAAAAACCGGGATCGACATCGGGTGAGGCAAGCTCATCCCGAAAAGCATCGATCAGTTCCGGCGTTGCGAAGGCCTCTTCCGTTGCGATGCGAAGATAGCCTTGCTCTCCGCCCGTTTTCGGGATCGTCATGACTGAATTTCCTCTTATATCTGATGAATGGTCTTGGTGACGAGGCAGGCCGCCAGCCCTTCAATGCCGTCTTCGGAACCGTGCCCGCTCTGCTTGACGCCACCGAAGGGCGCATCCGGCGCGGCAATGGCCGTGGTGTTGATACCGACCATGCCCGCTTCCAGCGCGTCGCCCATCAAATTGGCCTGTCGCACATTTTCAGTAAAAATATAGGAGGCCAGCCCGAACGGCAGCCGGTTGGCTTGCTCCACCACCTCATCGAGCGTCGCGAACGGGGCAGTGACGACGAGCGGGCCGAACGGCTCCTCGTTCATCACCCGCGCGCTGTCGGGTACTTCCGACAGGACGGTGGGTTTCCAGAAGAAGCCGGGCCCCTCTATCCCTTCCCCGCCGGTGCGGACCCGCGCACCATGACTGACCGCGTCCCTGACCAGTTCGGCGAGGGCAACCGGACGGCGGGGATTGGCCATCGGCCCCATCATGCTGTCCGGGTTCAGGCCGTTCCCCACCCGCGTGCGCTCCATGCGGGCCGCATAGGCCTCGACAAAGCGGTCATAAATACCCTGTTGCACATAGAAGCGGGTCGGGGAAATACACACCTGCCCCGCGTTGCGGACCTTGCTTGCCGCCAGCGTTTCCACCGTACGATCAAGGTCACAATCATCGAAGATCACGACCGGAGCGTGACCGCCCAGTTCCAGCGTCGTCACCTTCACAGTGTCGGATGCAAGCCGCATGAGGTGCTTGCCCACCGCCGTGGAACCGGTGAAGCTCAGTTTCCGGATGATCGGGCTGGCAAGCAGATGGCGCGACACTTCGTCAGGCACACCGAAGACCAACTGCACGACATCGCCGGGGCAGCCCGCGTCGATCAACGCCTGCACCACCGCCATGGCGGAGGCCGGAGCCTCCTCCGCGGGTTTCAGGATGACCGAGCATCCCGCCGCGATAGGAGCGCCGAGTTTGCGCCCGGGATTGTGAACCGGGAAGTTCCACGGCGCAAATGCCGCGACGGGACCGATCGGCTCCTTCAGCACCAGCGACCGCGTTCCCGTGGGGCGCACCAGAACCCGGCCGTAAACGCGCTTGGCCTCTTCCGCATAATAATCGAAGAGCCCGGCGCAGGCGAGCGTCTCAACCCGCATTTCGGCAAGGGTTTTCCCTTCCTCACGCGTTGCATTGCGGGCGATGGTTTCGACCCGCTCGCGCAACAGGCTTGCCGCGCCGTGCAGCACGCGCGCGCGCTCGTCGACCGAAGTTCTCCGCCAGACGCGAAAGCCGCGTTCGGCGGCCTCCAGCGCCCGGTCAAGGTCACTGGCCTGCGCCAGTGGCAGATCGCCCAGCAGATCGCCCGTGGCGGGATCGATCACCTGATGCGTCCGGTCTGCCCGCATGATCCATTCACCAGCGATATACATGCCGAGTTGCGGATAAACGGCGGACGAAGAATCAGTCATCAGGTCAGGCCTTTCTGTAAAATGGGGAGGAGTCAGAGTGCGGCGGCGGGCGCCAGAGCCGCGGCTTCGACCCAGTTGCCGTGAAGGCCCGGGCGCATGCGGAAAGGCAGCCCCAGAGTCGCCACCGGTCCATCGGAAAGCTTCAGCGCATCGAACAACAGCAGGCGGGATGTCATTTCGGCCAGCCGGTTCTCGATCACCACGATATAGCCGTCGCCCTCCCGGCTCGATCCGGGGCGCGGCACGAAGGCCGGTTCCTGCAACGAAGAAACCGGTCCGATCCAATAGGTGTCGGTCTTCCCCGTCTCCAGATCCACCAGTCCCAGCGTGTTCATCATCATGCCGGACGCGCTGCGGGCGTTGGGCAGGTCGACCGGCCGGGTCATATCCTGCACCAGTTGCCAGCCATATCGGTTCTTCGCTCCGGCAAAGCGGTCGTCAATCCGGGGAAATTCACCGACCAGATCGGCCAGACGGGTCATGGCAATATCGTCATCATTGGCGCGCATATCGACCGTCCAGCGGGTCATGCGTGCCGCAGCCTCACGCGGCTCGAACGGCTGCCCCTCGGTATCCGGAAAGAAGGGAAACATGTTGCCCGGCGCCATCGGCACATCGAAATGGACGGTCGTGCCCTCATTATGGGCGTTCATCACATGGCTGGCGAAACAGGTCGGCGCCGAGAACCAGCGCATATCCCCGGCTTCGCCATCACGCGGCAATATGCCCAGATGCACCGGCTTTCCGCGGTCAAAACCGAAATGCGGCAGCCCCGCTTCCAGTCGTTCCCACGATCCGATGATCGGCACGACGTGAAAGACGACATAATCTTCGGTAAAACCGAAATCATGCATCATGCAATAATAGGGGATCTGGAACCAGACCTCCTTACTGATCTCGCCCTGAGGATTGATCACATAGAATACCATGTCGCGGGTACACAGCCCCTTGGCGGCATAGCCGAACGCCAGCATTTCGCCGGTGCGCGGATCGATCTTCGGATGGGCGGTGAAGGTTTCCGATGTCATCCGGCCGTTGAAATCATAGCTGGAATCCAGAGTTTCCAGCGTTTCCGGGTCCATCAGCACCGGCGGGCTGTCTTCTTTCAGCGCATATAATTTACCCGCATGCACGACGACATTGGTGTTGGCCGTGCCGCGTATCTTCCCTTTCACGCTGTCATCATCAGTCAGCGGATTGCGGTAAGCGCCGAAAAGCGCATGCCCGGCCTCACGTTCCAGCCGGAATTTATCGGTCCGCACCCAGCGCTGCTGAAGCGAGACATTGCCGTTGTGGAACCGGAACCGCGTGACCATGCCGTCGCCGTTGAACCAGATATCGTCAGAGGCAATGGGCGGGAACTGCGGATCGGGTGCGACGCGGTAAAAGCTGCCATCGAGATCGGCCGGAATTTCTCCCTCGATCAGCGGCAGGCAGGGCACCTCCGCCTCAACGCCGGATGGCGCAAAATAGCCGGAATAATTGGGCGTTTTGGGAAATTGCATGACAGGATCAACCTTTTCATGACCGTGGCGGGAAATATCTTTCCCGCCACGGTCCGTCTGATCAGAAATTGAAGCGCACGCCCGCCTTGAAGCTGCGACCCACGACATCGTAGAGAACCGGATTGGTCACGCCGAAGCTGGACGGCAGATCATTGGGCGGATCCCGGTCGAACAGGTTGTTGACCACACCGAACAGCTGCATCTTGCGACGGCCATTATTGATCAGGTCGAACTGGAAGTTGAGATTGAACAGCCAGTAGTCGCCGACATAATTGTCGCTGATGCTGTTGGTCAGGGTCGGATCATAGCCCGATTGATGCGGCCCGATGAGCGTCGCGTTATAAACGCCCTTGGACACATAACGGGCCTGCACGGTTCCGCTGAATGGCCCCTTGGCATAGGTCATGAACGTGCTGCCGGTAAAATGGGGCACGCCTGACTGCTGCGAAATGGGGGAACCATTCTGCCCGGCCCGATCAATGGACTGGCCCGTCGTATCGACCGTTATCAGGTCGAACGTGTAGGTGCCCATCGCCCGCAGCGAGACATTCCCGCCCGCCAACGGGAAGCTGTAGGCCGCCTCGAAGTCGATACCACGCGATTTCAGCGTATCGAGGTTGAGGTTGATATTGCGGACGCTCGACAGCCCCCCGCTCTCATCGCGCGTCACCAACGCACACATGGACTGGACGCCTGCCGCGCAACGGTTGACGATCACCTGCCCGCCCAGCGTCGTGATTGCGCCGTCCAGCTTGATGTCGAAATAATCGGCCGAGAAGCGCAACCCGCGCAACGGCGAAAGCACGACACCGGCGGTGAAGGTATTGGCGATTTCCGGCTTGAGGCCCGAATTGCCGCCACCGACAACCGTGGTCAGTACGCTGTTGCCGTTCTGAGGATCGGTCAGGAACTGATAGCTGTTGCTGTTGGGCGAATAGAGTTCAAAGAAATTCGGCGCGCGAATATCGCGTGAGCGGGTGACGCGGAAACGCAGAAAATCGGTCGGTTCATATACTCCCCCGGCTTTCCAGCTTACGACCGATCCGCTGGTCGAATAATCGATTACCCGGACCGCGCCGTCGATAGTCAACGACTTGACCCCCGGCAGATTGGCCAGCACCGGGGCGGAAACCTCGGCATAGCCTTCCTTGACCTTGATCGCGGGCCCGCTGATCGCCACCCCGGCAGAGGTGATGAAACGCAGCGCCTCCGAAATCGGGTCCGTCGTTCCCTCGGCATCCTCGACCCGATATTCACCGCCGACCGCCAGCGTCAGCGCCCCGCCGGGCAGTTGGAACAGATCGCCCTGAAGATTGGCCGCAAACACCGCCTGGGTCAGCCGGGTATCCTGCCTCGCCGTTCCATAGGCATAATCAATGGCGGCCGGATCATATTGATTCTGACCAAAAAGATTGAGAGGCCGGCACGCGCCGGTGATCGGATCAAGCGCCGATGACGGGTCGGTCAGCGTCGAACGGCACACGATATTCCCGTTCTTCGTACCTGTAAGGAATTCGCCCTCATCGACCGCATCGACCGCGTTGGCGAAATTATCCTTTATCTGCACGCGCGTGGCGCGATAATGATAGTTGGTTCGGCCATATTGACCGGAAACATCCCATTTCCAGCCCCCGCTCAGCTCACCGCGCGCGCCGCCGAGGATCCGCCAGGTCTCACGCTTTGTGGTGATGTCCGGCGCACCGATGTCATTCCCTATTCTGCCGAATTTGAAGCTGCTTTCACCGGCATCCTGCAACTGGGCCTTCAAGGCATCGGGGAGATAGGCGTTATCCGCCGCGATGGTGATATTGCCCGTGTTCCGCGACGCGGCGCCATAGGTGGAAGATTTCACCTTGCCATAGGAGCCTTCGGCGAAAATTTCGACAGCGTCGGAAACCTCGTAGTTCGCATGGGCAAGCGTCGTATAACGCTCCACCCCGGCAACCATCGGATAAGTGTCGTAAAAGCCGTTGACGCCGTCGGCTCCGCCACCCGACTGGAACAGGCCGCCATTGGCATAGGCGGGCGCGGTGGCGTAATAGGTTCCATAGTCATGCTGGAAATAGCTGCCGTTGGCGCCGAATTCCGTACCCCGCAATGCGCCACTGGTAATGATGCCGCCGTAGGAACTGGTCGCGGTACGGACATTGGGCGCTATAATCTGGCGCGCCAGCCCATTTGTCGCCGATGAGGGATTGGTGATGATGCCCTTGCTTTCCGCACACCACTTCCGGCTGTAGCAGTCGCCGACCCCTTCATTATCCGAATATTCGCCACCGATGAGGAAATGGCCGCGCCCATCGGCAAAGCTCGTTCCCCAGGCCAGGGTGCCGAACAATTCCCCATTATCCCCACGCTGAGACGCACCGCCCTGCAGGCTCCCCCTAACCCCTTCGAACTTCGTATCGAGCACCAGATTGACCACACCGGCGACGGCATCCGACCCATAAGCCGCCGACGCGCCACCGGTAACGACATCGGCACGAGAGATCAGCACCGTGGGGATCATGTTGAGGTCAACGGCATTGGCGGACGAAAAACCGCTGCCTGCCACTGTGCTCGCCACGAAGCGGCGGCCATCGACGAGCACCAGCGTCCGGTTCCCGCCCAACCCCCGCAAATCCGCACTGCTGGCACCAGCATTGGCACCGAAAATCCCTGCGGTCGCGGGCGTCGATTGCGGACGGAAAGAAGGAATTATGTTTAGAAGATCGCCGACATTGGTGCCCCCCTGCTTCTGGATATCCTCCTGCCCGACCATGGTCACCGGCGTGGGAGCCGTGAAACCGGTGCGGGCGATGCGGGATCCCGTCACGATAATATCGGCCGTCTGCTGGTCGTCGATCGACCCGGCGGGGATAGCCTGCGGGGAAACCGAAGACGTCACCTCTTCCTGCGCGTTAGCCAATGCCGGTGAAAGCGCCGCCGCCAATGCGACAAGACTGATTCCACCAAGCGAAAACATGGATTGCTTTGCCATTTCCCTACCTCTCCCTTCGACCAAACCTGCAACGGCGGTTCTATTAATTGATAAATCAACATAACGTTGATAAATCAATAAACATAGGCTTGCAAGCCCGTTCATCGCCATTCGCGGTGAGAGGGGGAAAAGCGGCTGTGGCGCTCATTCTTTCATCCGCTAAGGATATGAGATGAGGTCAGCTCGGCTTGAGACAGGAAAACCAAATATGGACGCCAAGAGCGAAACGACGGAAAATCAGAATCCCTCCCCTCTCAGCCCCGAATTACCCGGCTGGAATCTGGAACAGATGGATTATTCCACCTTTCGGATGACCCTGATCGTCAAGATCATGGATCGCCTGACCAACAGGCAGTTTTCTCAATTTGACGATCTGAGCTATGCCGAATGGCGCGTGCTCGGCAGGCTCTCCAGCCTGAAGGATGGAGGCACGGTCGGACAATTGGCGGAGCTGGCCTGGGTGGATCGGGCCGAAGTCAGCCGCTCCGCCGCCTCGCTGGAAAGCAAAGGCTATTCGGGACGAAAACGGAACAGCCAGGACAAACGCACCCCTATTTTGTTCATCACCGATGACGGGCGACAACGCTATCAAAGCATTCTGGCCGAGCGGCAGGCCTTTCATCGCTTCCTGATGTCCGACCTGTCAGAGGAAGAATGCACGATGCTCGACGATATGCTGGCCCGCATCGGCGGCAGGCTGAACATATTGCTGCATGGAAATGAGGACTGAGAACCACTCACCCGACGATTCAGCGAATTGCATAATAGCGAAACAGGGAATGATCCGGCTCGCCATCTGTGCTTGTGCGGGGCTGCCTTTGGCCGACTCCCACTACCACAGTCCGGTTGAGCCATTCATGCGGCCCGTCCGGCGCACGGAAATAGGGCGTGCACCGGAAATAGGGAGACAGCGCCTCTTTACCCTCCCTCTTCAACGCGCCATGCACATATCCCATGTTGCGGATATATATGAGCGCGCCGTCATCCGCCTCGATCATATAATGGGCGTTGAGTTCGACGACCCCATCGGTGCGCACCATCGGCCAGTCGGCCCCGCTATGATCCACCAGCCGGCCATTAAGATGCGGGCCGCTCACGATACAGTCCGTACCGACCGAGGTATAGCCGAAGGCTGGCCCGCCCGGATGGATTGCCCCTGTTCCCCACCGTTTGTCGAAATTGATTCGAATATCGAAAACATGTTCATATTTCAGGCCAAGGGGATCGGCATCTGCTGCGGCCATCTCACTCTCCATTGATTAATCAACAATATTTTTAGGCGGGCTTGCAAGCTTCTGTCGAGTCTATATGATGATTAATCAACAAATATATCCGCAACAAGAAAGGGAGAGAGTGGGATGGATGAGGCTTTTTCCCTCATTATGCGGGAAGGACGCGATCCTGCGACCAACCCCTATAAGCCGCCGCTACCACCATCGGACCATGTGCAGATTGTCGAGGACGGGCTGGTGCTGGACCGGAACGTCCCTGTTCAGATGCGCGACGGGATCACCATCTATGTCGATATTTACCGACCCTCCGGCCCGGCAGGCGAAACCTACCTACCTATCCTGCTCGCCTGGAGCCCTTATGGCAAACATGGCAAGGCGGCGCAGCTCTGGCCGGCAGCCGGACTGGAAGATGGCTGGATATCCCGCCATACCGCCTTCGAGGCGCCTGATCCGGCCTATTGGTGCGGCCATGGTTACGCCGTCTGCTATCCGGATCCGCGCGGATCCTGGCTTTCCGAAGGGGAGCTGCGCCATAACGGCATAGGCGAGGCAGAGGACTGCCATGATCTGATCGAATGGCTCGGCACCCGGCCATGGTCGAACGGAAAGGTCGGCATGACCGGCGTATCCTATCTGGCCTGCGCCCAATATCTGGTTGCCCCGCTCAAACCGCCGCATCTTGTCGCCCTTAATCCATGGGAAGGCTTTTCGGACTGGTATCGGGAATTTGCCTGCCATGGCGGCATCCCCGAAACCTGTTTCACCGAACGCGGGACGGCGAGCCTCAACTGGTCCACCACCCGGACGGAAGACACGGCCGCGAACATTCGCGCCCATCCGCTCATCGATGATTATTGGCGCAGCAAGATGTTCGATCTGGCCGCCATCGACCTGCCAATCTTTCTCGTCGCCAGCTGGTCCGACCATGGCCTGCACAGCCGTGGCACGCTGGAAGCATTCAAGCAGCTATCGTCAAAGGATAAATGGCTTCTGGTTCACGGTCAGAAAAAGTGGCGCCATTATTACACGCCGGCAAATGTCGAGTTACAGCGCCAGTTTTTCGACCATTTCCTCAAAGGAGAGGAAACCGGCCTTGCCGACTGGCCGCGGGTACAGATCGAAATACGCGAACAGGGCAGCGACGGCACCTTGCGGGCGGAAAAGGAATGGCCGCTCGCCCGGACGGAATATGTCCCGCTTTATCTTCATGCGGGCGACAGCACATTGCAGGCACAACCGCCCGCGCATTCTTCCCAACTACGATATGATGCGCAGAACGGCCAGGCCAGTTTCGACTTCCGGTTCGACGAAGAAACCGAACTGACCGGGCATTTCAAACTGCGGCTCTGGGTGGAAGCAGAGGGAGCGGACGACATGGACCTGTTCGTCGGTCTGGACAAGATCGACACATCGGGAAACCGCGTCCCCTTTACCTTCTACGCACTTTACGATGACGGCCCGCTGGCGCTCGGCTGGCTGCGCGCCTCCCATCGGGAACTGGACGAAACACGGTCCACTCCCTGGCAGCCTTTTCATCGCCATGAGCGGGAAATCCCCCTCGAACCGGGAACGCCTGTACCACTGGAGATCGAAATCTGGCCGACCTCGGTACATTTTTCCACCGGCGAAAGCCTGCGCCTGACCATACAGGGAAGCGACATATATAGTCATGACGCCTATAATCTGGCCTTTGCCCGTCATGAGGATCTCCGCAATCGGGGGACCCATATTCTGAGAAGCGGCGGGGATTATGATTCCCACCTTCTCCTTCCCGTTATCGGCAGGCGGTGACGATCCGCAGCCATCTCCTTTTTCCGCTCACATAGAAAGCCCCCCCCCCTTCACAGCTTCATCCAACAGGGAATGATCATGAACCACCCCCATCCTTTTGCTCCCCGCTTCGAACATATATTCTCCATCTCCATCACCCTGACCAAGCCCTATTGGCTGCGCCCCACCACCATGGGCGCAACGCGCGCGGCGATCTATGCGGCGGAGGGAACGATCGAAGGCCCCGGCGTCAAGGGCCGCGTCATTCCGATGAGCGGCGGAGACTGGCCTTTGCTGCGCCCCGATGGCGTGATCGATTTTGATGCCCGCTATCTGCTGGAAATGGAGGACGGAACGGTCATCTACCTGCAGAACAGAGGGTATCGCTGGGCGCATTCCCCTGAAATTGCCGAAAAAATGTCACGCAACGAACCGGCCGGTCCCGATGAATATTATATGCGGGTAAGCGCCAAGTTCGACGTGCCTGAAGGGCCGTGGGACTGGATGGCCAGGCATATCGTCGTCGGCGTCGCGGAAAAATTGCCCGGTGCCAACTGCATCCACTATTTCAAGTTGCTCTAGGGCGGATCGACATTCAGCCCTGGAGTTCAGGTTCAAGCAGGTCAAAACCCGGCAAGTTTCGCCATGGGGCGAGGCAAAAAACTCCCCACTCCCCAAAATAGTCAAACATCCAGAATATCGGGCGAACGTGCGACAATACGGCCGGCGATACACCGCAAGCCTGCATCGATAGTCGCCCGATCTTCTTCGGAAATATCCGCAAGCCAGTCACGGTAAAAACCGCCGCGTTCCCCCCTGACGGCGGCATGAATTTCCTCGCCCTTTTCGGTCAGGGAAACGAGGTTGCTTTTGCGGTTTTTGGGGTTGGCCTCGCGACGGATCAACCCCGCCTCTTCCAGCGCGCCCAGTGCCCGGCTCACTTCCGCCCGGTCCACCATGGCAATTCCGGAAATCGTGCTGGCGCTGCACGGCTGCAAATGGGCCACATGGGTCAGGGCCCTCCATTGCGCGAGCGACAGTTGCGCAGTGTCGCGGACATGCCGGGCGGTAACCCTGTCGATCAGCTTAGCCACCAGCAAAACGCGGTAGGGCAGGTTCCACGGCCCTGCTGTCGTCCACCTGCTGTCCAGCACCTCCATGGCCTGTTTGACCATGATATCATCGCCTATATCGTCCATGCACCTCTTTCCGGAACCAGATGCCGACTGCCTACCAGATTGCAGGGACAGGCCGCAACCGGCCGACACCCTCAGGCCCATGAAGAAATGCCTGTACCGCCCAAAGCATGGGGACGGGCTTTATCATACCCCCCACCCCGGCTAGACCAGTCCTCATGCGTTCACCGACAGACTTGAGGAAAGATATCCAACCATCCCAATCGGGGCATTCCCGAAGCGATGCCGAGCTCATGGCGCATTTCCTGACCAAGCCGGGTTTCCTCCTTGCGCGGGTGGATCAGATCAGCACCGCTATCTTCACCTCCTCCGGCGGAACCGGGACCCTGAATCAGGCAGAATTTCTGCTGCTGCTGAACCGCATTGGCCCGATGATCCAGATCGATCTCGCCCGGTCGGGCGGCGTCGATAAATCCACCACCGCCTATATACTCGACAACCTGCAGGAGCAGGGATGGATTGCGCGTACGGCGCGCGAAAATGACAAACGTTCCTCGCTGGTGTCTCTCACCCCTTCGGGGCAGGCGCTGATCCCGCATTTCAGCGAAAAATTTGCGGCGCTCCAGCAACAGCTCATGGCGCCGGTCGACCCGGCGGACCGCCCGTTTCTGCTGGACTGTCTATATAAGGTGGGAACCGGCGGCGATATCAGCGCACCGCTCTGGCAACCGGCATGCGACCGGCATACCGGCCTGCTCGATACCGCACCCAGCTTCCTGTGCCGCCGCGTTCTTCAGTTGCTCCATGCGCAGTTTCTCCTGTCGACCAAAGGCAGCCAGCTTACGTTAAGACAGTTTTCGCTGCTGGTGCTGCTCGATCAGCGCCAGTCGATCACCCGAACCGAATTTGCCCGGATTTTCGGCGTGGACCCCGCCACCTGCGCGGTCATTCTGAAAGGGCCGACACAGCGCGGATTAATCGCCGGCACCCCCTCGAAAGCGGATAAACGCGCACGCCTGTACAGGATCACAGAGGCAGGCCGGGATGTTTTACGGCAGGTCCACCCCCTTGTGGACGAGTCCGAAGACATTGTGTTCCGTTCCGAACCTCGTGAAAACCGGGTAAGGCTGATCGGCTTGCTGCGTAGGATCGTCGGACGATACAGCCCCCTTCTCCGATTTCCCGGCGCCATATCCGATATCTGACGAACCGCCTGCTTCCCAAGGCTGAGCGGGGTCACCACCCGGGATTTCAACCCTTTTTCTTATCCACGCCATGCTTTCTCCATGGCTTCTTGACAGCGCCCTTCACCAATATAGAATGACGTCGGACAATATGAAAACAAGGCCTGTATCCTGACGGATAACAGCCCTGCCTGCGGGGAACGCCCCTGCCCGCACAGATAAAAGGAGAAGAGGACTTGGCCTGGCAATTGACGGCGCTCGACCGACTGGAAATTCAGGAGCTTTATTCCCGCTATGCGTGGGGAATCGATCTGGCGGATGCCGATCTGGCGCTTTCCACCTTCACGCAGGATGCCTGGTTCGATCATCTCTGGCAGGGGCGTGTTCAGGGGCATGAGGCCATACTCGAGAACCTCACCTCCCTCTGGAACGACCGGCAACATTGGTGGTATGGTCGGCAACATCTGATGAACCACTTCATCATGGAACCGCGTGAGGAAGAGGGCGAGGTCGATGTTCGCTGCTTTTTCCAGATCGTCCAGTTTCAAACCGACTATGGCACCAATTTCCTGTTCGGCATCGGCACCCGGATCGATCAGGTAACGCGCAAGGAAGGACCCTGGCGCTTCCAGTCCCTGCATGTAAATGCCTGGACCGCAGCCGACCAGGTTCCCTGGCAAGGAGAGTTCCTCATGAAGGAACGCCCTCGCCACGTCTCTCCCCCGGTGAAGCGGTAAAGCGTGATGGAGACGCCCGATCGCACCCGGCGCGCGCACCTTCGGTCGCTGGGCGAACACCTCACGCCCATGATGATCCAGCAGACCCAGACGTTTTTCGCGGCCAGTTTCAAAGGGCTTGATTCCGACCTGCTTATCGGGCGCGACCTGCGTTACGGACCGCATGAAAGACATCGCCTCGACATTTTCCGCAAGAACGAAACCTGCAACGCCCCGGTGCTGGTCTATGTGCATGGCGGCGGCTTCGTCATGGGCGACAAGCAACTGCCCGGCCTGCCCTTTTACGACAATGTGGGCGATTTCGCCGCCCGGTCGGCAATGGTCGGCGTGACCCTGAATTATCGCCTTGCCCCTGCCGATCGCTGGCCATCGGGACCGGAGGACATGGCAGGAGCGATAGCCTGGTTGCGGGAAAATATCGGTGCCTATGGCGGCGATCCCGACCGGATATTCCTGATGGGTCAGTCCGCCGGAGCAGTTCATGTCGCAAGCTATATCGCGCACAAAGCATTTCATCCACCGGCCGGTCCGGGTCTGGCTGGCGCCCTGCTGATCTCGGGCCTCTATGACATTGCGGCTGCGGAAACCAATGATTTCAACAAGGCCTATTTCGGCGAGGATGACGCCGCCTATTCCGCCCGTTCCACGCTACAGGGTCTGATCGACACGGACATATCGTTGCTTGCGACCATATCCGAATTCGACATTCCCGATTTCCAGAAACAGGCCGCTGCCTTCGTCAGTGCCTATGCCGGGCGCCATGGCCGCTTTGCCCCCATGCTTCGCCTTTCCGGGCATAATCACCTGTCGCCGGCTCTGGAGATCGGATCGCCCGGCTCAGCGCTGGAAGATGCCGTTACCGCCTTTATCGCGGCCCAGACCGCGCCGGCCGCAGGAGAGGAATGATGGAACCGATATGTTTTTCCGACAATCCGCTTTTTAACGGCTGGGGGGCGCCGATGCGCGCGGAAACCGCCATAGAAGGGCTGGAAATCATCCAGGGGGCGATCCCGGAAGGGCTGGAGGGGACCCTCTATCGCAACGGTCCCGACTGGCAATATCCTTCGGGCAGGGATGACGACATCTTCATCGATGGCGAAGGCATGATCCACATGTTCCGCTTCGATCAGGGGCAGGTAAGCTATCGCTCCCGCTGGGTCCGGACAGAAAGGTTCGCCTTGCAGGAACAGGCCCGCCGCGCACTTTTCGGCCGTTATCGCAATCGTTACACCAACGCACCGGAAGCGCGAAACGCCCATATGGGCACGGCCAACACCACCGCAATGTTTCATGCGGGCCGCCTGTACGCGCTGAAAGAGGACGACCACCCCTATGAACTGAACCCGGATACGCTGGATACGATAGGGCGGACCGACATGGACGGGCAGATCACCTCCACCTGCTTTACCGCCCATCCCAAGGTCGACCCGGTCAGCCGGGAACTGCTCGGCTTTGCTTATCAAGCGAAAGACGACGGCAGCCGGGACATCGTCTATTATCTGTTCGATGGCGAGGGCCGGAAGGTCAACGAGATCTGGTTCGAAATGCCTTATGCGGCCTGCGTCCATGATTTTGCGGTAACGGATGAATGGATCGTCTTCCCCTTTTTCCCGCTCATCACCGACATGGACGCGGTCAAGGCAGGAGGTCCCTTTTTCCAATGGCACCCGGATCGGCAGACCCATATCGCGCTGGTGCCGCGCTATGGCGATGCCTCGGGCATATGCTGGTTCAGCGGCCCGGCTTCCAGTGCGGGGCATATGCTCAACGCGGTACGGGATGGGGACAAGGTCCATCTCGACGTGGTGCTTTACGAAGGCAATTGCTTCCCCTTCTTTCCCATGCCCGACGGCACCAGCACGCCGACGCCCCCTCCCTTTCTGACCCGGCTGACCTGCGATCTGGCCGGCGATGACACCGGCTTTTCCAAAAACCGCCTGCTCGACATATGTTGCGAAATGCCGCGCACCGACGATCGGTATCAGGGGCGTCCCTATCGTCATGGCTTTGCGATCCTCTATCAATCCCGCGACGGATCGAGTTCGGTGGGCCGGATCGATGTGCATGACGGCATGGTCGACATCTGGTCTCCCGGTCCCGGGGACATGGTTCAGGAAAGCCAGTTCGTTCCGCGCGCGCCCGACGCTGCGGAAGGCGATGGCTGGCTGCTGGTGCCGGTTTCGCGCGTATCGCAGAATCGCAGCGATCTCGTGATCCTCGATGCCGGCAATCTTGCGGCCGGGCCGGTCGCCACCATTCGCCTGCCCGTGCGGGTACGGGCGACTTTTCACGGCACATGGGTGCCGGCGGAGGCGCGGGCATAAACCCGCGTCTCGACACCTGCCCCCGATAATGGCTGCGACATCGACGAGGTCGAACAGGGGCCATACTCAGGCCGCACCCGGGCAAGGAGAGGTCAGATGCAGAATGAAGAAACACAAAATGAAGAAACAGGGCCGCTTTTCCCTCCGTCGCGACGGGCATTCCTGATGATGGCTGCACTCGGATGGGCAGGTTCGGGCGCCTTCGCACAAGGCAAACCACTTCCCCCTGCCCCTCATACACCGGCCCAAAGGGAATTGCGGCACTGGTTCGAGGTGTATCTCGCCGCCTTCAACCGTTCGGACTTCCCCGTCTTCGGTACCTTTTATGCCAAAGAGGTGCAATTTCACGGACAGGCGACGACATTGACCGGCCGGGATGCCGTGCTCGATTTCTATCGCAACGCACATCGCTATCTTGCCGAACGGGTCGAACTTATCACCTTTGTCGGGGCGCCGGAAGGCGACCATATCCTTGCCGCATTGCGCACCACATTGACGGCCAACCGGGACTGGCCGGATATGCCCACCGGACCGATGGCAAAGGGCGCCCGGCGCGAGAGCGTGAATTTCGTCATGTATGACATTGCCGACCGGCACTTCACGCGCATCCGCTCCGCCCGGTTCAGCCCGCAGAAAGGGGCCCGGTCATGACGCAGGAGGAACGGTTCCACGCCTATATGGAGGCCTTCAACGCCAACGACTGGCCGCGCCTTATCTCCCATTACGCACCGGATGTTCGTCTTGTCATCGGCAACGGCACCGAACTGGTCGGCCGGGACGCAATCGTCAATTTCTACCGCAAGGTCAAAAGGGAGACCAGACGGACCATCCATATTCGCGGCTGTTTCGTGGATGGAACCATGCTGGCGGCGGAACTGGAATCGGAATTTCTCGCGGTCATGGATGCGCCCGATTTCGCCGCTCATCCGATGAAAGAGGGCGATCGATATTATATCAACAGCTTCGTTCTCTATGAGTTCTCGGGCGATCTCTATACTTCTATTCGTTCCGCCTCATTCATACGGGAATATCGCCCCAGAAGCGGGTAATGAGCGCGAGAGCTATCATGACCGGCCCCAATGGGGGACCGGCCAGACACTCAATCGACACTCTCGCCGGATCGGCCTGAAGGGGCAGGATACCGCTCAGGCGACGAGCAAGAGCGGTGTCTCCACCAGTTCGCGGAAGGCCTGCAGAAAGCGGGCAGCAACCGCCCCGTCAATGGCCCGATGATCGAAGCTCGCGGTGGCGGCCATGACCGTTGCAAGCCGCACCTCGCCATCGACCTTCCAGGGCTGTTCCATACCGGCCGCAGCGCCGAGAATAAGGGCCTCAGGCGGATTGATCACCGGGAGCATTTCATCAATGCCGAACATGCCAAGGTTCGAAATCGACGCCGTGCCGCCCTGACAATCCTCCGGCATCAACTTGCCGTCGCGCGCCTTCCCGGCCAGTAGCCGGCTGGCGCGGGCGATGGCCGCGAGAGAGAGGCCGCCGACATCCCGGATGACCGGCGTTACCACCCCCCCATCCACTGCGACCGCCATGGATATGTCTGCCCGGTCGAAACGGTGCAATTCGTCGCCGCCGAACCGGACATTGGCATCGGGCACTTCCCCCAGCGCGAGGGCCAGCGCCTTTATCAGCATATCATTCACACTGAGCTTAACATCCTGCGCGGCAAGGCTGGCGTTGAGTTCCGCCCGCAGCGTAAGCAAGGCATCGAGGTTGCAACGCACCGTCAGATAAAAATGTGGAACGCTCTGCCTGGACTGAGTGAGGCGCCGGGCAATCGTCTTGCGCATCCCGGAAAGCCTGATGGTCTCGACCGGGACACCAGCGGGTGGGCGCGCGATTGGCGCGACCGCCGAAGCTGGGATCGAAAAAACCGGCACAGAGGGTGGTGAGAGAAGCGACGGAAGACCGAGATCGGCCCGGATGATCCGCCCGTCCGGGCCGGTACCGGCAATGCCTGACAGATCAATGCCTTTTGCGCCCGCGATGCGTTGGGCGAGCGGGCTCGCTTTCATGCGATCCGTCGGCATTGTCAGAGGAAGAGGAGCGGCGGCCTCGTCATATGCAGGCTCCAAATGCGTCAAGGCTGAAGGGACTGCTTCGGCGATCTCCGCAATCCCGGTCGCAGGCTGTTCGAGGGCAACCGCACCGTTATGAACGCGCGCAACAGGATCCGGATCTGCGCCCGCGCTCGCGAGAAGCGCGATGACAGTGCCAACTGGCACATCCTCGGAGCCAGCCGCAATCACGAGCTGGGTGATACGGCCCTCCCCGGCCGCCTCGACTTCCATCACGGCCTTGTCGGTTTCGACTTCTGCGACGAGATCCCCGGATTTCACCAGGTCACCCTCCGCCACCAGCCAGCGGGCAAGCGTCCCCTTCTCCATGGTCGGCGACAGCGCCGGCATCTTGAGTTCAATATCCATATCAGTCTCCCAGATACAGTTCGGCCGCCGCATCGATGATGGCTTCGCTGTCGAGACGATAGGCCCGGTAAAGGTCCGGCAAGTCGCCGGTCTGGCCGAAGCGATCGGTGCCGAGTGGGCTGACGCGCATGCCCAGGACCCCGCCCAGCCATGACAAAGCGCCGGGCGAACCGTCGAGGATGGTCACAAGTCCGGCGTCAGGCGCCAGGTCCGACAACAGAGTCTCTGCGTGGCAGGGCTGCGAGACCGTGCCGTTCCAGCGTGCGGCACGCCGCGCCGACCAGCCGCGATGCAGCAGATCGGGTGACGTCACATTGAGCAGGCCGAGGCCCGGTATGTCATCGGCCAGCTGCTCCCATGCCGCAAGGGCTTCGGGCGCCACGACGCCCGTAAAGACGATGGCGGCCTCTGCCCCCATGGAAGGCTTGCGCAGCCAGTATCCGCCTTTCAGTGCATCGGCTTCCCATGCGCCGTCATCGCGGACGACCTGCGGTATCGCGCGCGTGGTCAGGCGCAGATAGACAGAGCTGCCATCAGGCATTTGCATATGCTCGAACGCCCAGCGCATCATCGCGGCCAGTTCGTCCGCAAAGGCCGGTTCGAAATAGGTGAGATTGGGTTGCCCCATGCCGATCAGCGGAGTGTTGATCGACTGGTGAGCCCCTCCCTCTGCGGCCAATGTCAGGCCTGAAGGCGTGCCGACCAGCAGGAAGCGCGCATCCGAGTAGCAACCATAGTTCAGCGCATCGAGACCGCGCGCAATGAACGGATCATAGACCGTTCCCACAGGAAGCAGACGCGTCCCGAAATGCGGCGCGGCAAGGCCGAGCGATGTCAGCGCGATGAAGAAGTTGTTTTCGGCAATGCCCAATTCGATATGCTGGCCGGCCGCATGTTGCGACCAGCGCTGCGCCGAGGGGATTTTGGCGTTGTGGAAGACATCCGCCAGTTCCTGGCGGCGGAACAGCCCCCTTTGATTGACGAAGCCGCCAAGATTGGTGGTCTGGGTGACGTCCGGCGCTGTGGTGACGATCCGGTCGGCCATCTCCTCGCCGGATTTCGCCAGATCGAGCAGAATACGTCCGAACGCGGCCTGGGTCGACTGCTCGGCGCCATCCGGCACGGGCAGACGCGGGGGCACGGCCACTGAAGGTGCCTGCGCCTCCGGGCGCACACGGGCAATCGGGCTGTCTTCCACGAATGTCTGAAGATCGGCAGCCATATTATCGCCCAGACCCGCCCATTTTCCCCATTCCTGCCCCTCGGCAATGCCGAGGCTGGCGCGAAATTGCTCCATCTGGGATGGGTTCATCATGCCCGAATGATTGTCCTTATGCCCTGCAAGCGGCAGACCATGCCCCTTCACCGTATAGGCGATGAAAAGGGTCGGAACCTCATCCTGAGCGGCGTCAAAGGCATCGATAAGCGTCTCGACACAATGACCGCCCAGATTTGTCATAAGGCGTGCAAGGCCCTCATCATCATAGCTGTCGATCAGTTTGCGCACATGCGGTTTCGCGCCAAGATCGGCCAGAAGCCGGGCACGCCACGCGGAACCGCCCTGATAGGTCAGAGCGGCGAAATCGGCATTGGGGCAATTGTCGATCCAATCTTCCAAAGCCTGGCCCCCGGGCCTTTTGAAGGCCTCGCGCTGAAGCTTGCCATATTTAAGCGTGACGACACGCCAGCCGCAGGTCTCGAATATATCGTCGAAGCGCCGGAACATGCGGTCGGCCGTGGTCGCATCGAGCGACTGCCGATTATAGTCGACGATCCACCAGCAATTGCGCAAGTCATGCTTATAGCCCTCGATCAGGCATTCGTAGATATTGCCTTCATCAAGTTCCGCATCCCCCATCAAGGCAATCATCCGCCCGGCATCCTGCTCCTGCACCTGACCGTGAGCGATCAGATAATCCTGAACAAGGCTGGTAAAGGCAGTAACCGCGACACCAAGCCCCACCGAGCCGGTCGAGAAATCGACGGGTATCTGGTCTTTTGTACGCGAGGGATAGCTCTGAACGCCGCCCAGACCACGAAACCGTTCCATCAGGTCGCGTGACTGATTTCCGAGCAGATAGTGGATCGCATGCAGGATCGGGCCGGCATGGGGTTTGACAGAAACCTTGTCTTGCGGACGGAGCGCGTGGAAATAGAGCGCGGCCATGATCGCCGTTATCGAGGCGCAACTGGCCTGATGCCCGCCGACCTTCAGCCCGTCGCGCTTTGGCCGAATGTGGTTGGCATTATGGATCATCCACGAGGACAGCCAGAGAAGCTGCCTATCGAGGTGCTCCAGTGCACTGATGACATCTTGCCGGGAGCGTAAGGTGGTTGAGGCCATTGTCGGTATCCTGTCTTAGAACGGACACCAACCTACCGCACGTTCGGCCCTCATGTCCTTGCAAAGACCTGCAAAAATTGGCACAATATAAGCATATTTATCAGAAATTTTTCATATTTTAGGCAGAAAATGCCGAAATTGAGATAATGTGCGACAGACATACAAATGTCACCTGAGCCGCAGACAAACCGGCGCATGGCCAATCGGGAGCCCCCCGCCAAGGCGGCCCTCTCACCCTGTCTTTGGATGACCTCCAAGGTCAGGCCCCATCACTGGCATGAGCAGAATGAGACCAATGGTGGTTGTAGAAGGTGAACCAGCGGCCCCGGCCTCGCCACGGTTGCTTCCTGTCTCAACTATATAGAGATAGACGCATTCGCGTTTCACCGACCGTCAAAGACACCCGATGAAGACATCGCCCATCCCTGCGACGTCCATCCTTGCAACCGATGGAGATAGGAGTCTTGCAGCCAAATGCCGGGACATATTCATGCCCCGGCACCAGACATGTTACGGCTCAGCCACCCTCGCCTCAGTTGACCCGTCCGGCGATTTCGAAACCGCACGGGCCAAAATCCGGGACTGCCGGGCTGCGTCCGTTATCGCGCAGCCTGATAGACTTCCTTGTCGTCAATGATCGTGCGCAAAACGCGAACATTGTGAATATCACCGACAGCGATGGTGAAGGAATCGCGATCGATAATAATCAGATCGGCCTGTTTGCCGAGTTCGATGCTCCCTCGCTTGCCCGCCACGCCCAATGCAACGGCCGCCTGATGCATGAAAAGATCAATGGCCTGAGCCACGCTGATCCATTCCACGAGGGAGGCCACCGGCCCAGCACCGCCGGGCGCCTGCCGCATTACCAGTGTTTCGATCCCGATCCACGGGCTGACCGACGGTGTGACCGGCCAGTCCGATCCGGCAATGGTCAGGATGCCCGCATCCAGCAATTCCCTGACAGGAGAGAAGCGTTCCACGCGCTTATCCCCTGCCACGCGCGCGACATCCCGCATCGGCGGAGCGGGATACCAAAGATAGGGCAAGAATTCGAGCACAGCATGGATCTCGGTCGCGTTGCTGGGCCTGTTCTTCGCCGGGATCGTCGCGGCCTCCACCTCCACGGCCGAGGCGCAGATTCTGGTAATCGCGAATTCGCTGGCCATGGACATTGCGCCCGCAGCCTTTCTCAAGCTTGGGAACAAGGCCAGATCGCGCCTGCTGATCCTATGTCGCGCATCAGCAACAGGCATTGATTGTGTAGCCGCTCACCGGCAACAGCGGAGAATCGCTCTCCCCCGCGAGATATTCGAACGGCAAAGCGAGAAAAACCGGTCCTTCCAGGGCCGTTTTGGCCATCTGACAGGCACGCTGCACCGTTCCGGCCAGCAATGCGCTGTGATTCAGGCCGAAGGACGATTTGACCGCAGGCTCCATAAAACGGGCCGGACCGCCATAATCGGCCAGATAACGCTCCCAGTGAAAGCCGACCCATTTATTGTCGCCTTCACCGAAGGAAATGCTGTCGCCCGAACAGAACAATATCGGTACGCGTTCCTGAAACGCACCGCGAAGCCCCATGAGCATGCGCGACACGCCGACCAGGTGTCCTGTCATTCGGAAGGGGAATAGTTAAGCGACCGCAAGCACGCGGCCATCACGCCATCACGCTATCATCAGGCCTCACATTTCCAGCGCCCCACTTCGCCGCTGTCTATGTCAAACAGGTCAAGCACGCGGCCGACGCTGTGGTTGACCATGTCGTCCAGCGACCGGGGCCGGGAATAGAAAGCCGGTACCGGCGGCGCAAATAATCGCATTCATCTCCGACAACTGAGTAAGAGTCCGCAAATGCCCGGTGCGAAGCGGTGTCTCGCGCACCATCAGGACGAGGCGCCGTCGTACCTTCAGGACGACGTCGGCCGCTCTTGTCAGCAGGCTGGAGGTATTTCCCGTAGCGATTTCCGCTGCGGTACGAATCGAACAGGGCGCGACAATCATTCCCGCCGTGCGCACCGAGCCGCTGGCAATCGACGCCCCGATATCCGCTATCGGAAACCAGCGCGTTGCAAATGCGCGAATCTCCTTGATGTCGATATCCAGTTCTTCCTCGATCGTGCGCTGGCCAGCCTTGCTCACGACCAGAAAAGTCTCCCGCCCCAGCCGTGCCGGAGTTTCCAGCAGACGAACCCCATAAAGGGCACCCGAAGCACCGCTGATCCCGATGATGACAGGAAGGCTCATGTCCCGATACCCGGCAAAACCACAGGGCGGCTATCATCGGCCATCGCATTTGCTCCGCTTAAATCCAAGCGGACAGACAGCACAATCCGAAGCAATGCTTCCATCAGGAACTCCCCGCTCGACCGTCATTTCCATGACGCCGATCGCTTTACCCGACCTGCCTCTCCGTCCTTATAGGATTGCCGATATTTATTCGCAATATATTATGCAATATATTTTGACGTTTTACACCTGGCACCTCGGCGACCGAATCCGGCACGGGCCGACATCCTTGCCTCACAGAAATGGTCCGCTTTTCGTTGTCCATGCGGACCGCGCCTCTTGTCCGCTTTCCCGGCCCGCCGGGAATTACCCCGAGAATTTGACCCCGACCCAGACCGTTCTGGGCGTACCGAGATCCAGACTGGTGCCGACCTGCCGGGTGACCACCCGTTCATCGAACAGATTCTCGACCCGGCCGACAAGGCTGACACCATAAGCCAGCGGCCATTGCGCATAGCCGTCGACAGTGACCGCATCGGGCATCCGGTTGACGCCCAGATCATCCTCATATTGCGGGCCGACATAGCGCAACCGCGCACCGATGCTGCCGCCCTCCACCGGTTGCCAGCCAAGGCCGACCGTCGCCATATGGTGCGGGCTCTGGGCCGGGATCTGGCCGTCGAGATTGCCGCCATCATGCACCTTGCTGTCCGAATAGGCCCAGGAGGCGGTCAGATGCACCTGCCCCAGCGCAACCTCGCCCGACAGTTCGACGCCTTTCGCGACGATCCGGTCGACATTGCGCCGCTGGCGCAAATTGGTGCCGATGGTTACATTGGCAATCGCATTATCGAGCCGATTGTAAAAGGCGGTGGCGCTCAGCCGAACTCCCGAAAGCGGCGTCAGTTCGAACCCGGCCTCTGCGCCCTTCAGCTTCTCTGGCTTCAGATCTGGATTGGCGGTCGTCACGACCGGAAAAACGGTGAAACCGCGATAAAGCTCGTTGAGTGTCGGCAACCGAAAGCCGGTATATCCGGCCATGCGCAGCGCCAGCACAGCATTGGCATGCCACAATGCCCCGGCGCGGAAACTGCCTTCCCAACCGTCCCGCTTCGGATAATGGTCGTCGCGCGTGGTCGCTCCGGTCGCATTCTGTTCATGGAAAGCACCGCGCGTGATCGTCCAGCGATCCGCCCGCGCCCCGGCGGTAAGGATCAGCTTGCCAAGGGTCCAGTCGTCCTCGATGAAGAAACCGGTCGTCATCTGCCGCCCATAGCCGCGCCGCCGATAGGTCACATTGCCGGTGCCAGCGCTGATCGCATTTTCCAGCATGGTGCCGGATACGAACCGCGCATCACTGCCGATCCGCAGCACATGATCCTCGCCCACTGGCGGGCGCACCTCTATCTTGCCGCCAATCCCGGTCGCGGGCGTATCATATTGATCGAGCACCGGGCGATAGCTGGTCGAACTCACGGTGATGCTGGAGAAATTGCGCGACTGGACATAGGCGAGCGCATCGATTTTCCAGCGCCCATGCGAGAGATAACGGATGCTTGCATCCTGCCCCTCGCTGCTATTGTCGGCCCCGGCGAAACGCAATGTACGGTTATCGCGGAAAATGCCGATCCTTGCCTGTATCTCCCCGCTATCGCCAACCGGCGCGACTCCACGCAGGCTGGTCGACCAGTCGCGGTAGCGTGTGGGCACGCTGGCGGCGACCCGCTGATCGCGGGGCGCGGTATAGAAACCGTCCCCCCGCTCCCACCGGCCGGAGATGGTGACGAAGCCCGCGCCGAGATCAGGCGACAGGCTCGCACTTAATTCCTGCGCGTCACGGCTGCCGACAAGGGCGGACGCATCGATCAGCGGAAGCTGTGACCGGTCGGCGCTCACCATCTCGATGGTCCCGGCCACCGCGCCTGCACCAAAAGCGCCGACACCGCCGCCCCGCGTAATGCGCACCGCGCCCAGCCGTTCAGGCACCAGTGCGGTGAACGGAATATGACCGAAAAACGGGTCGGCCTGCGGCACGCCGTCGAGCAACAGCAGCGCCCGGCTCGATGCATTGCCGCCCAGCGCGCGCAGCGTCACGCCCTGCGCCGACGGGTTGGCCGAACGGCTGTCGGAGCGACGAAACTGCTGAAAACCGGCAATATCGGCCAGCGCATTTTCAATCCGGCCCGAAGGTTCCTGCTCCAGCCGGTCGCGGTCCAGCACTTCCGAACCATAAGCCGGGGTTGCGGGCGGCAAAGGCAGGCCCCGCCCCAAAATGATGATTTCCCCGGCTTGCGGATCCGATGCGGGCGCCCCCGTCTGCGCGGCGGCGGCAGAGGCAAAACCGCCCGTCAGCAATGCCGACGAGAGCAGAAGAAAATGAGATGAAAGACGACGGCTGTGATGATGGCGGCGATGGCTGGTCATTATCCGGTCTTCTCTTCCTTGTCCTGATCCCTGTGGGCAGGCAGGTAGACTGCGCGAAGCGTCAGGAGCAAGGAGAATTTCCGACCGCCGACCGGTTTTCCGGCCAGTGCCTCTTCATTCCGGCGGACCGAAGGCGATCCCCGCTCGCGTGCGCCAGCCCCGCACATTTCTGAGGGCGGCAAACAAACGACGCCATTCCGCGAAGGCAATGCGAAACGGGTTGTTGGTCACCTCGCCATGGACCAGCCCATAACGCAGGCCACCCCCTTCCGGTTCGGCCCGAAAAGTGCCGAACAGGCGATCGAAGAGGATCAGCATCCCGCCGAAATTGCAATCCAGCCATTCGCTATCGCGACTATGATGGGCGCG
This sequence comes from Sphingomonadales bacterium, assembly GCA_006226685.1. Taxonomy (GTDB): domain Bacteria; phylum Pseudomonadota; class Alphaproteobacteria; order Sphingomonadales; family Sphingomonadaceae; genus Sphingobium. The sequence continues at coordinate 25,507 of SBGG01000070.1, read as the reverse complement.
ATGATGGGAGGGCGTGTTGAGCACCCATTCCAGCATACCGAGCCGCCCCACCGCCTCCGTATGCAGCAGATATTGATAGGCAAGATTGATGCCGTGCAACAGCGTGACCACAATAGGCGGAAAACCGACCAGCACCAGCGCCGCGAAAAACAGCCATCCACCCGAGACAATGCCGGTCCAGCCCAGCCGGATCGCAGCCGGGAACACCATCTGCGTCGCACTGTGATGCACCGAATGGGTCGCCCATAGCCAGCGGACGCGGTGGCTGGTGCGATGGAACCAGTAATAGGCGAATTCCACCGCGAAAAAGCCCACCACCCATGTGCGCCAATCCTCGATCGGAAATTGCCAGGGCGTGATGTCGCTGAACAAGGACAGGACGGACAGAATGACAAGCCCATTTACCGGCCGTAGCACCGCCTGTCCGAGCGCGATGCCGAGGCTTCCCAGCACCTGACCACGATCATAGCCACGTGCGCTCGCATGGCGGCGCCAGACATATTCGCCCAGCGCCAGAATAAGAAAGATCAGCGCCAGCACGGGTCGCTGCAAAACGAACTGCATGACCTCAGCCCCCAGCCCTCTTCGCCCGCGTCATCGCAATGGCGCTGTCGAGTTCGTCGCGGGTCACGATATTGTCGCGATTGGCATCGGCCATGTCGAACGCGACCGTTGGACCGTTGACGAACTCGGCCTGGCTGACCCGTCCGTCGCCATTGCTGTCATACAGACGACGCACCTCGGCCGGGCGGCCGGTTTCCCATTTGCCCTGCGCGAAACGGGGCAGGTCATCCTTGCTGAAATAGCCATCGCCATTGCGGTCGATACGCGCCCATTGTTGCTTGCGATAGGCGGTCAGTTCAGCACGGCTGACCTTGCCGTCACGATTGGCGTCCGCCTCCATGATGCGATCCGCGAAACGGGCGGGATCGACCTGCTGCTGCGGCTGCGCAAAGGCAGCGCCGCCAAGGCCCGAAACGGGCAGCATCAGGGCGAACATCAGATATCGGTTCATAATATCCTCCTTGAAAACAGGATGGAAGGGACCGTGCGCCGCAGTCGGGAAAGACGCACGGCCCCACCCATCCGCGCGGGATCAACGCGGGCAGGCGATTACCGTACCCGATGCATCGGTGCAGGTGGCTGTACGAACGGGCCGCCCCGTGGCGGGGTCGATCGAAACGGAGCCGGAATAGCTGTTGCCGGTCGCCGCATTGGTGGCGGTGCTGTTGCGATTGCCGGTCCAGTTGCCTTCGGCATCGCGGGAAAGCGTGCCCGAACTGCTCGCTGTCCCCCTGGCGCCGCTGGCATAGGCGTTGCTGGTGCGGGTGCCGCTGCCGTCCGGGTTGACCGTGGTCGTGGCGCCGCGCACGGACGTGCCGCCATTGGCATTGCGCCAGGCGCCGCCGCTGGCGCGTGTCACCGAACCATCCTCGTTCCGAACCGTGCCGTGCGCGCGGGCGCCGGTGGTGCCATTGGGGCCGCGCACTGCGGTAACGGCGCCATTGGTGCCGCGCGCCTTGATGACGCCCTGCCGCGCCTCAGCCGTTCCGCCGATGAGCAGGAACGAAGAAGCGACAAGAGCGCAGGCGGAGCCGAAAGCGATTTTGCGTGTGGTCGTCATGATGTCCTAATTCCTTTCTGGTGCCGGACGGGCATCGGGGGAGGGAGCATGAGGGGGGGGCTCAACCCGTCCGGCGAGGCCCTTTCTGCCGGGGAGGTGCATCACGCTGATGTCGCGGAAACGGGATGATGTGGCGGATGGTTACGGCGACCGCCCTTTGTCATATCCTGTCATATCTTCCCGTCTGGCCGCCGCTTCGGTCCCATGGCACTATGATCGACGAAGACATGATCCCAAAGGCCTTGCCCGGTGGGTCGTACCTCGCCCGGTCTCCCGCTTTCACCGGAGAAAAGAAGATCGGGCGAGGCCTCCGGCGGATATATATTCAGGACGGGCGGCACGCCCCGTGACGATAAGGACATCATGACCCAACGCCCCACTTCCATCCTCGTCGTCGACGACGATCAGGAACTCCGCTCCCTGTTACAGCGATTTCTGGGAGAACATGGCTTTCAGGTCCGCACCGCCGAAAACGGCGCGATGCTGGATCGGGCGCTGGAGCGCGATCCGCCGGATCTGATCGTGCTCGACCTGATGATGCCGGGCGAGGATGGCCTTGCCATCTGCCGCCGCCTGCGCGCGGCGGGCGAAGTCGTGCCGATCATCATGCTGACGGCGAAGGGTGACCCGGTCGATCGCATCGTCGGGCTGGAAATGGGGGCGGACGACTATCTCGCCAAGCCCTTCACCCCACGGGAACTGGTCGCCCGCATCGCCGCGGTGCTACGCCGTCTGGGGCCGGAACGCACAGTGTTGCGCGACGAACTGCTCGATCTCGGTCCGTTTCGCATCAATTTTTCGGCGATGACGGTGGAACGGGACGGCGCTCCCCTGCCCCTTTCCTCCCGTGAATTCGCGCTGCTTGCCGCGCTCGCCCGCAGTCCCGGCCGACCGCTGAGCCGGGCACAACTGATCGACAGGGCGATGGGCCGGGATGCCGAGGTGACGGACCGGGCGATCGACGTGCAGATCGCCCGGCTGCGCCGCGCATTGGGCGATGATGCGGTTTCGCCGCGTTATGTTCGCACGATCTGGGGCGTGGGCTATGCGCTGACCGACGGCGGCGGATCATGACGCACAGCCTGTTGCGGCGGAATATCGGCCTGCTCGTCGGTGTCGTTCTGACCGGGCAGATATTGGCCGGGCTGATGGTGGTGATGCTGGTATTGCGACCGCAGACGGTACGTGTCGCCGATATCACCGCGCGCATGCTCAACGCCGTTTCCGTCGAAATGGAGGGCAAGGATGCGCAGGCTCAGGCCCGTCTCGTCGCATTGATCGATTCGCCGCGCAGCATCAGCATGCGGCCGGACAATGACCCGCCCTCGGCCGGAGGACGCAATTTCCCCAATTTCATGGAACGCATGTTCATGAATGCGCTTGCCGCGCGTCTGCCGAAAGCGGAAGATATGCACTGGCGCACTGACCCGGAAGGCAGGTTGTGGATGCGGGTCCGGCTCGGCGGCGCACCTTGGTGGGTGAATATGACGCCCCCCCGCCCCGCCAGCGCGATCGTCAGCCTTGCCCTTGCCTCAATCATCGCCTTCATCGTCGCGCTGGGCGGTGGGATAGTGCTGCAACGGCGGCTTGACCGCCCGTTGCGCCGGCTTGCCGAAGGCGTCTCCGCCTACCAGCCGGGCGATCCGCCGCCCCGGCTTCCGCTTGATGGGCCGACCGAAATTTCCGCCGTTGCCGGCGCCTTTAACGATCTTGCGGCGCGTATGGAAACCCATGAGCAGGAGCGCGCAACCATGCTCGCCGGGGTCAGCCATGACCTGCGCACGCCCCTCGCCCGGCTGCGCCTGTCGATCGAGATGATGCCACATGACGATGAGGAACTGCGCGCCAGCGCCCATCGGCAGGTCGAACAGATCGACCGGATGCTGGGACAATTTCTCGATTATGCGCGCGGGACCGAGGCAGAGACCCCGGTGCCGGCCGACATCCGGATGCTGTGCGAACAGGCGGTCCACAATGCCGCGCCACGCCAGCCTATATCCGTCGAGGTTCCACCAGAGCTGATAATCCCGCTCAGGCAAGGCGCGATCGGCCGGGCGATCACTAATCTTGTTGCTAATGCCGACCGATATGGCGCTGCGCCCATTCGGGTCCGGGCCGGTCCTGCCGGTCATTGTCTCGCGATCGAGGTGATCGATCATGGCGAGGGCTTCGACCCCGACAAAGCCATGCAGTTGACCCGGCCCTTCGTTCGTGCTGACGAAGCGCGAAGCGGCCCCGGCACGGGCCTTGGCCTTGCCATTGTCGATCATATCGTGCGTCGGCAGGGCGGCTGGCTGGGTTTCGAACGGCGCGACAGGACATTCATCGCCCGGATCAGGCTGCCTCTCGGGCAGAACGGGCAAAAAGGCTGAAACCGGGAAGAAAGGCCTCCTTGTCCTTCCCGCGACAGGCAGCCGCTCCCCCACCCGTCTGAGAGGACGGGTCACCCTTGCCCCCCTGCAGCCTTTCGCATGGGGCCACTTCGCACACCTGTACTCCTTCCATACCAGAAGCACGCCCCCCCCCAATGCGCGCCATAGTGCTATGTTCTGAAGTCACTTTCACCGCAAAACTCTGATCCCCGGCCTTTCCGGATGTTTCCCTCCGGCACGAAGATGCTCTAGGGTCAGGCCCCATTACTGGCACCGTTGAGGTTTGAAAGAAAATGGCTCAGCGCAAGGAGGAAAGGCGCAGGAATATGTCGATATTTCAAGGCCTTTTGACGCAGCGTTGGGCCATTTTGGTCAAATCCCTGCGGGACGTCCAAATGGCTTCCCTCTCGAACCCAATTACCCTTGGAAAGGCAATCAGCCTTCCCGACGGGCAATTCGGCCCGATAGGATCGCCATTTGGACGCCTCAACGGTGTCAGTAATGGATTCTGACCCTAGTGACCGGCGGATGGATAATATTCCGTCCCTTTGTCTTCCCCCGGTTGCCGGTCCCACAACACGGCTTTTGATACTGGGTAGCCTGCCCGGTATCCGGTCGCTCGAACTGCGCCAATATTATGGCCATCCGCGCAATCATTTCTGGCCGTTACTGGGCGGGCTTATCGGTATCGATCTGCCCTCCTTGCCTTATGAGGAAAGGCTTACCCGGCTACAGGAACACCAAATCGGCCTGTGGGACGTGGTGGCGCAGGCGGTTCGGCCCGGCAGCCTTGACCAGCATATGCGCGCGGTAACGCCCAACAGCCTGACTTCCTTCATCGCCAGCCTGCCCGATCTTCGGGCCATCGCGTTCAACGGAAGCGCCGCCAGCCGGCTGGGACGAAAACAACTGGAGGGGGATGCGGCTTTCGCTGCACGTGCCGTTGCACTGATCGACCTGCCTTCGACCAGCCCCGCCAACACCATGGCGATGATACGCAAGGCAGAGTCATGGCATCGTCTTGCCGACCATATTGGCCAGACGCGATCCGTCGCTTAGGGGCAGAGCCCATTACTGTCCTGCCGCACAGGAAAGCAGCGATAAAGGGAAAATGGGGCGACCGATGGGATCCGAACCCACGACCTCTGGTACCACAAACCAGCGCTCTAACCGACTGAGCTACGATCGCCACAAGAAAATCGACCGGGAACATGTTCTCCGGGCGGAGGGCCACTTAAGCGCGCGAACCGGCAGCGTCAAGCGTCCTTTTGCATTCCCTGTAAAGGCAATGGCCCTGCGCGGGCCGATGCCGGGGAAAAACCCATAAAAAAAAGCGAGGACATCGCCTCACTCATGCTCTTTCGTCATGCCTTGTCATGGCCTGCCCCATGGGGGCATGTACCCTGATGACCGGGAAGTCCCCTTTCATCCGGGCTTCCGGAAGACGCCGCCTGCCCGTGAAGGCAAGGCGGCGTCTCCGAAAAACCTTTTAAACCCGGCGCACACCCATGTGCATCCTATAGATGCCACAGGCCCCCTTGCAGGATCAGATCGACGGTTGACCGAAACCGGCCCGTGCGCGCGGGCAGAACATTAGTTGACCGCGTCCTTCAGGCCCTTGCCCGCCTTGAACTTGGGCTGGGTGGAAGCCTTGATGGTCATGGTTTCGCCGGTGCGCGGGTTGCGACCGGTGGACGCCTTGCGCTGGGAAACGGCGAAAGTGCCGAAACCGACCAGACGAACTTCGTCGCCCTTCTTCAGCGCGCCGGTGATGGCATCAAATACCGCTTCGACGGCCTTGGATGCGTCGGCCTTGCTCAGGCCGCTGCTGTCCGCGACCGCACCAATGAGATCCTGCTTGTTCATGCCGTGGGAACCCCCTTCTTTCCTTGTTTAGGTTGGGAATCAGTAAAACGAAGGGCGCCATAAAGGCGAGGTTTTGCGCGTCTGTCAAAGGATAAAGCGCAAAAACGCGACGGGATAACGCCCTTTAGAGCCACAAAATATCCCGTCGCGCCTCCACACGATCAATGCCGCAATGCAACATCACTTTCACTGCCCGCTGCCGCCGCAGGCTGAGCCGCCAGATCATCTTCTTCCGACCACGGAATCGGTTCCAGCGGCGCCACCAGCGCGTGGGCCAGCACCTCATCGACATGCGTCACCGGAATGATTTCAAGACCTTCAGTGATATTCGCCGGGATTTCCGCCAGATCCTTCTGGTTTTCCGCCGGAATGAGCACCGTCTTGATGCCCCCGCGCAACGCCGCCAGCAGCTTCTCCTTGAGGCCGCCGATCGGCAGCACCCTGCCCCGGAGCGTGACTTCACCGGTCATCGCCACATCCTTTCGCACCGGCACACCGGTCAGCGTCGAAACAATGCTGGTGACCATGCCGATACCCGCCGACGGACCATCCTTCGGCACCGCGCCTTCGGGCAGGTGGATATGGATATCCTTGCGCGAAAATACGCTGGGACGGATGCCATAGCCGGGGGAACGGGCACGCACATAGGAAAAGGCCGCCTGTATCGATTCGGTCATCACCTCGCCAAGCTTGCCGGTCGTCTTGACCTGCCCCTTGCCGGGCACCGTAACCGATTCGATGGTGAGCAACTCGCCGCCGACTTCGGTCCAGGCAAGCCCCGTAACCGCACCGATCTGGTTCTCTTCCTCCGAAACGCCATGGCGATATTTGCGCACCCCAGCATAATCGGCAAGATTTTCCGGCGTGATTTCGACCGACTTGACCTCGCCTTCGAGAATCTTGCGCAATGCCTTGCGGGCAAGCCGCGCCACCTCACGCTCCAGCGTACGCACACCCGCTTCCCGCGTATAATAGCGGATCAGGTCACGCAGCCCCGCCTCGGTAACGGAAAACTCGCCTTCCTTCAGGCCATGGGTTTCGACCTGCTTGGGCACGAGATGCCGCTGGGCGATCTCGACTTTCTCATCCTCGGTATAGCCTTCGAGCCGGATGATCTCCATGCGGTCAAGCAAAGGCTGCGGCAGGTTGAGGCTGTTCGCGGTGGTCACGAACATCACGTCCGAAAGATCGAGGTCGATCTCCAGATAATGATCCTGGAACTTCGCATTCTGTTCCGGGTCCAGCACCTCGAGCAGCGCCGAAGCCGGATCGCCCCGGAAATCCTGCCCCAGCTTGTCGATCTCGTCGAGCAGGAACAGCGGGTTCATCGTCCCCGCCTTTTTGAGGTTGGACACGATCTTACCCGGCAGCGAACCGATATAGGTCCGCCGGTGGCCGCGTATCTCGGCCTCGTCGCGCACGCCGCCCAGCGACTGGCGTACGAATTCACGACCACACGCCTTGGCGATCGACTGGCCCAGAGAGGTCTTGCCCACGCCCGGAGGGCCGACGAGGCACAGGATCGGCCCCTTCAGCTTGTTGGTGCGCGCCTGCACGGCGAGATATTCGATGATCCGGTCCTTGACCTTCTCCAGCGCGAAATGATCCGCGTCGAGAATTTCCTGCGCCCGCTTGAGGTCGTTCTTGACCTTGCTCCGCTTGCCCCAGGGCAGGCCCAGCAGCACGTCGAGATAATTGCGCACGACGGTCGCCTCGGCGGACATCGGCTGCATCGATTTCAGCTTTTTCAGTTCGGCATTGGCTTTCGCCTTCGCTTCCTTGGAAAGCTTGGTCTTGTTGATCTTTTCCTGCAGCTCGGCGAGTTCGTCCCCTTCCTCGCCCTCACCATTGCCCAGCTCGCGCTGGATCGCCTTCAGCTGCTCGTTGAGATAATATTCGCGCTGCGTCTTCTCCATCTGGCGCTTGACGCGGCCGCGTATCTTCTTCTCGACCTGCAGCACGCCGAGCTCGCCCTCCATGAAGGCGAACACCATCTCCAGCCGCTTGGCCGGATCGGCTTCGGTCAGCAACGCCTGCTTGTCGGCGACCTTCACATTGATGTTGGCCGCGACCGCATCGGCGAGCCTGCCCGGCTCCTCGATCTCGCGCAGCTGCATCGGCGTCTCGGCCGGAAGCTTGCGATTGAGTTTCGCATAATTTTCGAACTGATCGGACACCGACCGCATCAGCGCCGATACCTGCGGCCCGGTGGAAGCCTCCTCGGCCATGGGTTCGACATCGGCGGTAGCGAACCCATCGGCGGTGCTGATCGTCGCAAGGCGCGCCCGCTGCTTGCCCTCCACCAGCACGCGCACCGTGCCGTCGGGCAGCTTCAGCAGTTGCAGCACGGTGGCAATGACGCCCATATCATATAGCGCGTCGCGATCGGGATCGTCCTCAGCCGGGTCAAGCTGCGAAACCAGGAAAATCTCCTTGTCCGCCTCCATCGCCTTTTCGAGGGCGACGACGCTCTTGTCGCGCCCGACGAACAGGGGAACGATCATATACGGGAAAACGACGATGTCCCGCAGGGGTAGTAACGGCAGTTGCGTGTTCAATCTTGTCTCCATCGCGCCGCCTGTTGCGACGCCACAATATTCTTCCGTAATATGTGTTCTATAGGCCGCCAATCAATGGGACGGCCCGTTTCGTCGTAAAATGAACCGCATCCGGCCGAGAAAACCTGAATATTCCGGGACAAAAAAGACCCAAATTCAGAAAGGCATCTTGAAACCGGGCGGCAGCGGCAGGCCGCTGGTCATCTTCGCCATTTCGCTCCCCGAAACCTCATCGGCCTTGCGACGGGCATCGTTGAACGCGGCGGCGACCAGATCCTCCAGCATCTGCTTTTCCGACGGGGCGAGCAGGCTTTCATCGATGGAGACACCGGTGATGCGGCCCTTGGCGGTCGCCCGCACCTTGACCACGCCACCGCCGGCAACGCCCTCAACCTCGATCTTGTCGAGATTTTCCTGCGCCTTGGTCAGCTCTTCCTGCACCCGGCTCGCCATGCCGAGAATTTCATTCAAATCCTTCATGCGCTTTCGCTCCACTTCGCATTTTCATCGACAGGCAACAGTAGTTCGGCATCGGCAAATGCTTGTTTCGCTGCCTGCAAAACGGGGTTACTCAATATTTCCGCCCTCGCATCGGCCTCTGCCTTCGCGGATCGCTCGGCCAGGCTGGGCTGGGCTTCGCCCTGAACGATCGAAAGCTGCCAGCGGGACCGCGTAACATCGTCGATCGCCTGTTTCATGCGATCGATCGCCTCGCGGTCCATCGGCTTGACCGGCTGGAAATCCAGTTCCGGCGGCGCATAGCGCACCGGGCGGACGAAATGCTCCATCTCGTCCGCAACAATCCCGCGGCTATTGTCCCAGAGCAGCTTGATCAGCGCTTCGAAACTGCCGGGCATTTGCGGCTGCGCGGGCGCGCCCTGCGCAGCGCCCCCCGATCCGGGCGCAGGCGCGGCAGACTGCCCTGCACCGCCCTCCACCAGCATCCGCGCCAGATCGGACGGATCGGGCAGGCTGGCCGCGTGAACGATACGCAGCAACGCCATTTCCGCCGTTTCCATCGGCATGATCGCATGGGCGACCTCTTCATGCCCCTTGAGCAGCAGCTGCCAGAGGCGATGCAGCGGCGCGAACCCCAGCTGACTCGCCCAGTCGGCCAGCGCCTCGCGCTCTTCGGCCGATTGCGCAGGGTCGTCATGGCGCCGCCCGGCCTTGGCCATCGTCACCGCATGAACGATTTCCAGCAAGCCTTTCAGGATCGCCAGCGGTTCGACTCCCAGATCATGCTGATCCTTCAGCGCCTTCAGCACCGCCTCGCTGTCACCTTCCAGCACCAGTCCGAACAGGCGGCGTACCGACCCCCGGTCGGAAAGGCCCAGCATCTCGCGCACCTGCCCGGCGGTGACGAGCGCCCGCCCGCCTTCCCCGGCATCGCCGCCCAGTTCGGCATGGGCGATCGCCTGATCGAGAATGGAGAGGCCATCGCGCGCCGACCCTTCGGCCGCCTGCGCGATCAGTTGCAGCGCCGCCGGTTCGGCCGCCACGCCTTCGGCTTCGACCACATGGGTAAAATGATCCGCCAGCTTTTCCGCCGAAATGCGCCGCAGGTCGAAACGCTGACACCGCGAAAGCACCGTCACCGGCACCTTGTTCACCTCCGTGGTGGCGAACAGGAATTTCACATGCGCCGGCGGTTCTTCCAGCGTCTTGAGCAACGCGTTGAACGCGTTTTTCGAAAGCATGTGCACTTCGTCGATGATATAGACTTTGTAGCGCGCAGAAACGGCGGCATAGCGCACCGCCTCGATAATCTCGCGTACATCGTCGACGCCGGTATGACTGGCCGCGTCCATTTCGATCACGTCGATATGGCGCCCCTCGGCAATGGCCCTGCACGGCTCACACACACCGCAGGGGTCGATAGTGGGGCCACCCTGCCCGTCCGGCCCGACGCAATTAAGCGCCTTGGCAATGAGACGCGCGGTCGAAGTCTTGCCGACCCCGCGCACGCCGGTCATCAGGAACGCATGGGCCAGCCGTCCGCGCCGGATGGCATTGCCCAAAGTCTGGACCATCGCATCCTGACCGATCAGTTCCCCGAAGGTCTGCGGGCGATATTTACGCGCCAGCACACGATAGGCGCTGTCAACAGGTTGCGGCGGTGGGGATTCGTCAAACATCGGATCGGTTTGTAACGGCTTCGACCATGGTTGTCGAAGGAAGGATGGGGGCTGCCGAAGGAAGGATGGGCTTGCCCGACAAAGGAGGAGGAGAGTGTCCGGCGGCTATAAAAACCGGGCCGGGCCATCAGCAAAGGGTGGGAGCCGGAACGACCCGCAGCAAAATCGTTGTGGCTGCTTCCGTCAGGACCTGACCAGGTTGGCGACGACCACGTCCGCCCGACTCCCGCGCGCCATATGGCGGCAATGGAGACGGATTGCAAGGGAGCGCCCCTTCTCCCCGGTTATGCACCCCGGAGAGCCTCGCCGGGTTTGCGGGTGTGCGCCCGTCATATCCCCTGAAGATTATGGAACGTACCGGGTATCCGAACCGTCAGCACCTCCATATCGCCGGGAATCGTCACCTGACAGGCCAGACGGCTGGTACGCGTCGCCGCCGCCGCAAGGTCGAGCATATCCTCTTCCGGTTCGCTCGCCGGCCTGAGCCTTGCGAAATCCTCGGCGGCCACGATCACATGGCAGGTCGAACAGGCCATCTGGCCCTCGCATGTCCCCTCCAGCGGCTGACCGGCCGCCTGCGCCACATCCAGCAGATTGTCGCCACCTTTGGCTTCCACCTCCTGAACCTGCTCGCCATCGGCGCTGATGAACCGAATGAGGGGCATGAATGTCTTCCTTTCCCGGCCGTTCACTGTCTTGCGGCCGCTTCATTGATCTTGTGCGCTGCCTCGTCGATTTCGGCAAGGGTGGTATAGCGTCCGAAACCGAGACGAATTGATCCACGCGCCTGCCGGTCGGCAAGACCGAGCGCGCGCAGCACATGGCTTGGCCGCCCCGATCCGCTGGCGCAGGCGGAGCCCAGCGAAAAAGCGACATCGCGACATTCAGACATCAGCCGCGCCGCATCCAGCCCATCCCGGCGCAGATTGAGATTGCCATGATAGCGCGCCTCCCCGCTGCCGTTGAGCATCCAGCCGGAAAACAGCGCCCGTGCCCGCGTCCACAGCGCCTCAACATGGGCGGCATCTTCCGTCGCCCGCACCGTCATCAGCCGCGCCGCCTCGCCCAGCCCCGCGCACAAGGCAGGGGAGAGCGTGCCCGGACGCAAACCGCCCTCCTGCCCGCCGCCATGCAGGATCGGCGGCAGGTCCAGCCCATCGCGCAGCCAGAGCGCGCCAATGCCCTTGGGGCCATATATTTTATGCCCGCTGACCGCGATCATGTCGGCCGAAGGCGGTAACGTCACCCGTCCGAACCCCTGCACCGCATCGCACAGGAACAGCGCCCCCGCCTCATGGGCCAGATCGGCCAGCGGCTCGACCGGCTGAATCACGCCAATCTCATTATTGACCAGCATCACCGCCAGCAGCGCCGCCCGTCCGTCAAGCGCCGCCCCGACAGCATCGGGATCGAGCAGGCCATCCGCCTCGACCGGCAGCAGCACCGACTCAAACCCCTCAGCCTCCAGCGCCAGCACAGTATCGCGCACGGCGGCATGTTCGGTTTCCGGCGTCAACACCCGCACCCGGCGCGGATCGCGCACGCGCGCCAGCCGCGCCGCGCCGACGATCGCGATGTTGAGCGCCTCGGTCGCGCCGGAGGTGAAGATCACCCGCCCGCCGGACGGCATCAGCGCGGCGACCCGGCCGCGCGCAACCTCAACTGCCGCCGCCGCCGCCCGGCCCGGCCGGTGCGCACTGTGCGGGTTGGCGAAATAATCGCGCAGCCAGGGCGTCATCGCCTCGAATATCTCGGGCGCCAGCGGGGTCGTCGCCTGATAATCGAGATAGATCATGCCTCCTCGTTTTCCCCTGCCCGATGCCTGTCTTCGGCCCCACGCCGCTTCCCCGCCCCCTGCTTCTTCCCCTCAAGGCCGAGCCATGCCTCGGCAAAGGCGCGCACTTCCGCCTCGTTCGTGCTCCGCCCGAAACTGACCCGGATCACCTCGTCAGCCCGTGCATCGTCCCAGCCCATCGCCTTCAGCACCGGGCTGGTCTTCAGCGTGCCGGACGAACAGGCCGCGCCCGCCGACACCGCAAAGCCCACCATGTCGAAGCGGATGAGCTGCGCCCGCGCCGAAACGCCGGGCATGCAATAGCTGGCGATGGTGGGAATGCGTTCCGCATCATCGGCAACGACCTCTCCCCCGCCCTCGCGCACCGCCGCGTCGAGCATGGCCCGCAACCGCGCTGCGTCCGCCATCCACGCACACCCCTCATCCAGCGCCGCTGCCATGCCGACTATGGCAGGCCAGTTTTCGGTCCCGCCGCGATAGCCCTGCTCCTGCCCGCCCGTCGGGCGCAGCGCGGCGAGATCACGCACCAGCAACGCGCCGATGCCGGGCGGACCACCGAATTTATGCGCGCTCACCGCGATCATATCGGCCTCGTGCGGCAGCTCGATCTTGCCCGCGCTCTGCGCGCAATCGCAGAAGAGCAGGCCGCCTTCCGCGTGAATGCGCGCCGCAAGGTCGGCGATCGGCTGGATCACGCCGCTTTCATTATTCGCATGCTGGATGGCGTGAAGCGCGCCGGGAACCGTCTCCGTCACCCGCCCTGCGCTATCGACCGGCAGGCGTGCGGCGCCCGGCGTCACGCGCAATACCGCATCATGCTCGACCGGCGCGGTGACGATCCGCTCCGCCTTCGCCCGCGTCAGCGCAATCGCGATCGCTTCGCTCGCGCCCGAGGTGAAGAGGACATGCCCATCCCAGCCCAGCGCCTTCTTCACCCGCATGCGCGCTTCTTCCAGCGCCGCCCGCGCCGCACGTCCCTCGGCATGGGGCGAGGACGGGTTGGCCCAGCCCCTCAGCCCCTCCATCACCGCCGCGCAGGCGCTGTCGCAAACCGGCGTGGTCGCCGCATGATCGAGATAAATGCGACCGGTAATCGGCGCGGAAACGGGTTTTCCCAAGACGAGAGACTCATTTTATTGCGAAAAAGCAGCGCGATCCTATATAGGCCGTCATCCCCCTGCCGCCAGCCTCATCCGCGAGGGCAGGTTCGCACGATACTCACAGCTTAAGCCAGGTGCCATGCCCGACGTCATTTTTCCCGGCCCGGAAGGCCGCCTCGAAGGGCGCTTCAGCCCTCCCCCCCGTCCCCGCGCTCCGGTCGCGATGATCCTTCACCCGCATCCGCAAGGCGGCGGGACGATGAACGACCGCATCACGCAGGCGCTGTACAAGACCTTCGTGAAGCGCGGCTTCGCGACGCTGCGCTTCAACTTTCGCGGCGTCGGCCGCAGCCAGGGCACGTTCGACAACGGCATTGGCGAATTGTCGGATGCCGCCGCTGCGCTCGATTGGGTGCAGAGCTTCCACCCCGAGGCGCAGACGACGTGGATCGCCGGCTTCTCCTTCGGCGCGTGGATCGCGATGCAGTTGCTGATGCGCCGCCCGGAAGTGCGCGGTTTCATCTCGGTCGCGCCACCCGCCAATATGTACGACTTCTCGTTCCTCGCGCCCTGCCCGGCCTCCGGCATCATCGTTCAGGGTGCCTCCGACGAGGTAGTGACCTCCGGCGCGGTGCAGAAGCTGGTCGACAAGCTGCGCACGCAGAAGGGCATCACCATCCATCATGACGAAATCAGGGGTGCGAACCACTTTTTCGAACATGAGCTGGATCAGCTGATGATGTCGGTCGACAATTATCTCGACATGCGGCTCGCGCCGGATTCCCCGATCAAATAAGCAGCGGCGGCGGCGCCCGGCGCCGCCGTCCCCTCAGCTGTTCCGGGCCGGATCCGGTGCCGGCTTCCGCTGTTCTTCGATCAGCGACAACAGCGCGTCCGCCGCCTTGCCACGATACCGTTCCTTGTGACGCAACCCGTAAAAGGCCCGGCGCCCGCTGTCGAACGGCAGCACATGCAATGTACCGGCCGCCACCGAGGGCGCGACGACAAGCGCCGATAGCGCCGCCACCCCGGCCCCCGCCTCCACCGCTGTTCGCACGCTTTCATTCGAGGGGAGCACCAGCGCCACGTCCAGTTCCTCCGGATCGATACCGGACCGCCGCATCACGCCATCAAATGTAGAGCGCGTGCCGGACCCTTTTTCGCGCATCACCCAGCGCGCGCCGCGCAACCATGCCGTGTCCACCGCCTGCCCACGCTCTGCGCCCGTCGCCTGCACCAGCACCAGCCGATCCTCGCCGATCGGCCAGTGCGCCAGCACGGGATCGTCTATCTCTCCTTCGACAATGCCGAGATCGGCCGTGCCGTCATGCACCTTCGCGGCCGCCTGCGCGCTGTTACCGATCATCAGTTCCACCTCGACCAGCGGCCAGCGCCCGCGAAACTCAGCCAGAAAGGGCGGTAGCCAATAGGCCGCGATCGTCTGACTGGCGACCAGCCGCAGCCGCCCACGCTTCAGCTCGCCCAGCTCGTCCAGCACCCGCTCCGCCGCCGAGGCACGGGCCAGCACCCCGCGCGCCTCTTCCAGAAACAGCACCCCGGCCTCGGTCAGGCTGATGCCCCGGCCGACCCGGTGGAACAAGCGGATATCATGTCGGGCCTCCAGCGCCGCAATAGCGGCCGAGGCAGCGGACTGGGTGATGTTCAGCGCGCGCGCCGCCGCCGTCATATGCTGCCGCTCCGCGACGGCGACGAAGATGCGCAATTGCTCCAGCGTCATCAGATACCCCATAATCAATCATATTTATCGATTGGAATTAACAATATTAAGCGTTGGAGAGATTAATCTCAACCTTTTAGCGGAAGGGGGGAAAGGACAGCCGATGACTACCCTCCCTCTTCCCCTTACTCCGACCATGACGACCGCTCTCCGGCGCGCCCATGCGATAGCGCCCGGCCTGCTGCTGTGCCTGCTCGTCGCGCTGACCGCCTTCGGGCTGGAGGCGGCGGAACGGCAGATGCTCGGCCGGAACTGGCTGGAGGCACTGGTGCTCGCCATAGTGGTGGGAACGGGCGTCCGCATTTTCTGGCGCCCCGGTGCATATTGGCAGGACGGGATCGCCTTTTCGGCCAGATATCTTCTGGAAATCGCGGTCGTGCTGCTCGGCGCCTCGGTCAGCGCGGGCACGATCCTCGCGGTCGGGCCATGGCTGCTCGGCGGAATCGCCGCCACCGTGGCCATGGCCATCCTCATCAGCCTCGGCATCGGCCACCTGTTCGGCCTGCCCGCGCGCATGGCGCTGCTGATCGCCTGCGGCAACTCAATTTGCGGCAATTCGGCCATCGCCGCGGTGGCCCCGGTGATCGGTGCGGACAGCGACGATGTCGCCGCGGCCATCGCCTTTACCGCCGTGCTGGGCGTGGCCGTCGTGCTCGGTCTGCCGCTTGTCGGTCTGTCCATGGGGATGAACGCATGGGCCTATGGCAGCCTTGCCGGGCTCACCGTCTATGCGGTGCCACAGGTGCTCGCGGCGGCGGCACCGCTGGGCAACCATGCGGTACAGATCGGCACATTGGTCAAGCTGGTGCGGGTGTTGATGCTCGGCCCGGTCTGCCTCATCCTCGCCATGGTCGCGCCGCGCCTGTCCGTTGCACGGCAGGTGGAAGGCATAATCGTCACGGGTGAAGGCGAAGGCGCCTCCTCACCGCGCGGCCGCATTCCCGCCTTTTCCCACCTCGTTCCATGGTTCATCATCGGCTTTCTGGCGATGATGGGGCTTCGGTCGATGGACCTGATCGCGACCGGGCTGCTCGCCCCGATCGCCACGGCAGCGACTCTGCTCACCGTATTGTCGATGGCGGCACTCGGTCTCGGTGTCGATCCCCGCGCCATTGCCGGAGCAGGATGGCGCGTGGCCGCCACCGTGCTGCTCTCGCTCGCCGCCCTTGGCGGGATCAGCCTGCTGCTGCTCCGCCTGCTGGGCCTGCTATAAGCGGAACGCCGGTCAGAGCGGCACCGCCCAGATCGCGACATTGCCGAACATCACGAGCGCGGCGACGATCATCAGCCAGCCCTGTCTGCGGTTTTCGGGCCCCTTCGCGATCAGGTGCACACCTCCTGCAAGCAGCAGCATTCCCGCCAGCATCAACAATGACAGGATCGTTCCGGACATCCCACCCACAGCCATGCATCCCCTCCTTTTCCGGCCTCCCGCATAAGACGGCAACGCGATGGTGGCAATTCCATGACAGCGCGCCTAGATAGGCCGCGAAACGAATCAGCCGGGAAGGTTCGCCGCTCATGCGCATCGCCATCGCCTCCGATCATGCCGCCATCGACCTGAAAGCCATGCTGGCCGACTGGTTACGCGAACAGGGCCATGAGGTCGATGACCTCGGCCCGCATGACGCAAGCAGCGTCGACTATCCCGATTATGGCTATAAGCTGGCTCAGGCGGTCGCGCGCGGCAGCGCCGAACGCGGCGTCGCGCTGTGCGGATCGGGCATCGGCATTTCGATCGCGGTCAACCGCAACCCCGCCTGCCGCGCGGCGCTGGTCGGTGAACCGCTGTCCGCCGCCCTCTCCCGCGAGCATAACAACGCCAATGTCATTGCCATGGGCGCGCGCCTGACCGGCCCCGACATGGCCAAGGCCTGCCTTGCAGCCTTCCTCTCCACCGAATTTGCCGGCGGCCGCCATGAGCGCCGCGTCGACAAACTCTCTCATCCCGCGCTCTGAGTCAGAAAGGACCCGCCCATGAGCACTGCCGCCACTCTCGAAGCCGCCAGCACCATCCGCGCAGCCGACTTCTTCAGCGCAGGCGTTGCATCCCGCGACCCCGCCGTTGCCGCCGCCATCGGCAAGGAACTGAAGCGTGAACAGGATCAGATCGAACTGATCGCCAGCGAAAACATCGTCTCCAAGGCGGTACTGGAAGCGCAGGGTTCGGTCTTCACCAACAAATATGCCGAAGGCTATCCCGGCAAGCGCTATTATCAGGGTTGCGCGCCCTCCGACGATGTCGAGGCGCTGGCGATCGAACGCGCGAAGCAACTCTTCAACTGCGGCTATGCCAATGTGCAACCCCATTCGGGTGCGCAGGCCAATGGCGGCGTGATGCTGGCGCTGACCAGGCCGGGCGACACCATCATGGGCCTGTCGCTCGATGCCGGCGGTCACCTGACCCATGGCGCGAAGCCCGCCATGTCCGGCAAATGGTTCAACGCCGTGCAATATGGCGTGCGCGAGGACACCCACCTCATCGATTATGACGAAGTGGAACGCATGGCCGTCGAGTGCAAGCCGACCCTCATCATCGCGGGCGGCAGCGCCTATCCCCGCATTCTCGACTTCGCCCGCTTCCGCGCGATCGCGGACAAGGTCGGCGCGCTGTTCATGGTCGACATGGCCCATTTCGCGGGTCTGGTCGCGGGCGGTGTCCACCCGACCCCGTTCGGCCACGCCCATGTCGTCACCACCACCACGCACAAGACGCTGCGCGGCCCGCGCGGCGGCATGATCCTGACCGATGACGAAGCGATCGCGAAGAAGATCAACTCGGCGGTGTTCCCCGGCCTTCAGGGTGGCCCGCTGATGCATGTGATCGCCGCCAAGGCAGTGGCGTTCGGCGAAGCGCTCACCCCGGAATTCAAGGCCTATGCAAAGGCCGTGGTCGAAAACAGCAAGGCGCTGGCGGCGAAACTGGAAGCGCGCGGCCTCGCGGTCGTTTCCGGCGGCACCGACACGCACCTGTCGCTCATCGACCTGCGCCCCTATGGGATCAGCGGCAAAGATGCCGACGAAGCACTGGAACGCAGCGCCATCACCTGCAACAAGAACGGCATTCCGGGCGATCCGCTGCCCCCGACCAAGACCAGCGGCATCCGCGTCGGTTCGCCGGCAGGCACCACTCGCGGCTTCGGCGTCGCCGAGTTCGAAGCGATCGGCGACATGATCGCCGATGTGCTCGAAGGCCTGCGCGAAAAGGGCGAGGCAGGCGATCCGGCGGTCGAGGCGGATGTACGCCAGCGCGTTGCCGCGCTGACCGCGCGCTTCCCGATCTACGAGGGCTGATCGGCGGTGAAATGTCCCGACTGCAACGGGGTGATAGAGGGGCGCCGGTCCTTCTGCCCCCATTGCGGTCGGAAATTCGGCGGTGGCCTGAAAATCAGAAGCGAGCTGTTTCCATCGACAGTTACGCCCTCCGCACCCAGACCGCATAACCGCCCGACCTCCTCCCATCCCGACCGAAATACCGACAGCGCGCGAAACCGGCGGGAGCAGATACGGAAGGCGGGGGAACAATGGAGCAGCTATGCTCCTGTAGCCCGGATCATGGCGTTCATGCTGATCGGTGCGATTATCGGCGGCCTGTTGCCGGACCACCGCTGGATGGCCGGCGCCATGATCGGCCTGTTTCTCGGCCTGCCCCGCAAGAAGAAGAGTTGAACCACGATGCGATGCCCCTTTTGCGGACATGAAGACAGCCAGGTGAAGGATTCGCGCCCGACCGAGGACGGAACCGCGATCCGCCGCCGCCGCCAATGCGAAGCCTGCGCCGCGCGCTTCACCACCTTCGAACGCATACAGTTGCGCGACATCTGGGTGATGAAGAGCGAGGGCCGCCGCGAGGCGTTCGAACGCGACAAGCTTGCCCGGTCGATCGATATCGCCTGCCGCAAGCGCCCCATTGACCCGGCGCGGATCGAAAAGCTGGTATCCGGCATTCAGCGGCAGATCGAAACCGGCGGCGAGAGCGAGATTTCCGCTCAGGTCATCGGCGAAATGGTGATGGAGGCGCTCAAATCGCTCGACAGCGTCGCTTATATCCGTTTCGCCAGCGTCTATAAGGATTTCCGCGAAGCCCGCGATTTCGAGGATTTCGCCAGCACCGTGAAGGAAGTCGGCGGTGAGTAGGCCGGACAGCAACCGTCGCCCCATCATCGTGCTCGTCCGCCCGCAACTGGGCGAGAATATCGGCAAGGCGGCCCGCGCCATGCTCAATTTCGGACTCACCGAAATGCGCCTCGTCGCCCCCCGCGACGGCTGGCCAAATCCCGACGCGGGGCCATCGGCCGCCGGTGCGGACATCGTGCTGGAAAATGCACGGATTTACCCGACGCTGGCCGAGGCCGTCGCCGACTGCGCTCATGTCTATGCGACCACGGTGCGCAAACGCGGCGTCACCAAGCCGGTGGTCACGCCCGAAGAAGCTGCGCGCGAAATCCAGGAAGCGGCCGATCTGGACGACAAGGCCCGTTGCGCGATCGTGTTCGGGCCGGAACGATCCGGCCTCGAAACCGAGGAAGTGGCGCTGGCCCGGAAAATCCTCACCGTGCCGATCAACCCCGATTTCGCCTCGCTCAACCTCGCGCAGGCGGTGATCCTGTGCGCCTATGAATGGTCGAAGACGCAGGCCCGCGCCCATCCCGCAGAGCTGGTACAGCCCACGGAAGAGGAATTGCTGCCCCCTGCCCCGCAGGAAGAACTGGACGGCATGATCGCCCAGTTCGAGACGCTGCTCGAAAAGGCAGGTTATTTTTTCCCGCCGGACCGCGCGCCCGCGACGAAACGGACCTTGCGTAACCTGCTGACCAAGCCGGGCTGGAACCATCTGGAAGTACGGACGCTGCGCGGCGTCCTTTCGGCCCTCGGCAACCCACGCGCACGTTAGGCCCCCGATCCTTCATTCCGGGCAGGACGGAATGGCGCCGCCTTGTCCGGCCCGATCGGATAGGTAAAGCACCAGCCCGGCCTTCGCTATCGGGACCGGCCTGTAGCCATGGGCCTGCGCCCATTGCTCAAGAAGCGCATCCAGACCTCCGGATAGTCCGGGCCTGCTTTTCCTCTCGGTGCCGACCACTATCCCCGCGGGCGGATCGCGATCGAACGCCGCCGCAAATCCGGTCGATTGCAGGATATGAAAGCGCACCTCCTCTTCCGGCGTCAGCAGCCCACGCATCCGGAAAGCAAAGGGCCCGGTCACGAAGCGCCGGTCGAACGGCCGCCCGCTATCGACCAGATGCGGCGGAGACAGGCTGATAATCGCCCCATGCCGTTCTCCGACAAGGCATCCGATATGTTTTGCGGTGCGCGATGCAGCCAACGTAGGTGAGTGCCCGTGGGCGAGGTTGGTCAGGACCGAAGCCAACGTCTCCCCGACACCAATCAGCATCGCGGCGAGGAACAGCACACGCCAGCCCCGCTTCTCCCAGAGCCCCTCCAGCAACGGCCCCAGCCTGACGAACAGTGCCGGCAACATTGGAACCAGATATTGCGGATAGACCGGACGCGGCAACCAGGCCGCCAGCACCCCGGCAAGGATCAGCATATCGAGAAACAGCGTCAGGCCGCCCCTCTCCTCCGCCGACCCGCGATCGGCAAAGCGCTTCCGAATGATCACCACCAGCGCCAGCAAGGCAGGCCCCTGCGCCAGAAACAGCAATAAGCGGAAGAGACTGAATCCCGATTGGGCCATCCATGCCCGATCGTTGACCGCCTGCCACTGGCGCGGCGCCTCCAGACTATAATCGATGATACCGAACCATGCGGCCTCCGGCGCGAGCCAATAGAGCAAAGCCGTTGGCACCACCCCGCTCACCCCGCCCAGTGCGAACGCGCTTACGCCTGCGATACCGATCCGGCGTACCTGCATCAGCGCGAACAGCCCGGCCGCCGCCGCCGGAAAGGCATAGCTGATCTTGGCTGACACCGCCGCACCGAAGGCGAGACCGGAAAACAGCAGCAGAACAGGCTTTTTCTGGCCCTCACCCCGCTTCTGCCAGCCGAGGATGAACAACCAGATCCCCATAGCGTTCAAAAACAACGGCAACGCATCATTGCGCGCAAGCGAGGCCGAGAACAGGAAACTATGGCAACAGGCCATACAGAGAGCCGCCAGCGTCGCGGTCCGCGTGTTTCCGCCCAGCAGGCGCACCGCTTTCCACACCATGAGGACCGCCCCGGCCGCGCACAGCGCATTGACCAGCCTCAGCGCCGGATAAAGCCACCCCTGCGCGATCCAGGCCATCGGCGCGAAGAGCAAGGGCTGCAACGGCGTCTGCAGATAGAGAAAATCACGAAATGGCAGGCCCTCACGCATGAGGCGCACCGCGCCGACATATTGCCCCTCGTCATGATCCATGCCGCGAAACAGGGCAATCAGCATCAGGATAAGGATCAGCCCCGCGAAACGGGCTTCGGGACCGAATATTGCACGCCGCATTTTCGCCCGCTATTCCACCGCCGACCCTTAGTCCAGCGATCAATGGGGTTGACTCTCCGGGCCTTCCCCGCCATAGGCGCGCCTTCGCAATTGGCCCCGCATTCCGGTGAAGCGGCGGCCCTGCCCCTGAAATATGGCAAGCAGGCGATACCGGAAACACCGTTGTTAGCGATTGAAAGGAATTATCATGACGAAGCGCACCAGCGCCAAGTATAAACTCGACCGCCGGATGGGCGAAAACATCTGGGGTCGCCCGAAGAGCCCGGTCAACAAGCGTGAATATGGCCCCGGCCAGCATGGTCAGCGCCGCAAGGGCAAGATGTCTGACTATGGCATTCAGCTGCGCGCCAAGCAGAAGCTGAAGGGCTATTATGGCGACATCACCGAAAAGCAGTTCAAGAAGAACTATGTCGAAGCAGCCCGCATGAAGGGCGACACCGGCCAGAACCTGATCGGCCTGCTGGAGCGCCGCCTCGACGCGGTTGTCTATCGCGCCAAGTTCGCTCCGACCATCTTCTCGGCCCGTCAGCTCGTTTCGCACGGCCACATCTTTGTGAACGGCGTGAAGTGCAACATCGCATCGCGCCTCGTGAAGCCGGGCGATGAGATCACCCTCGGCAAGAAGGCGAAGGAAATGGCGCTCGTCATGGAAGCGCAGAGCCTGCCCGAGCGCGACATTCCCGATTATGTGGCACCCGACGGCCCGGCCAAGGTCACCTATACCCGCGTTCCGTCGCTGGATGAGGTTCCCTATCCGGTGAAGATGGAACCGAACCTCGTCGTCGAGTTCTATTCGCGCTGATCTTTTCGATCGGATCGAAATATGCGAAAGGGCGGCCCGGTGCCGCCCTTTTTCTTGTGCCTGCCGACTTTGCCCATAAGGAGCCTTCAGATGACCCTCCGCATGCCCGCCGAATGGGAACCGCATGACTGGCTGTGGATCGGCTTCCCGTGGAACCCGGACGAATGGGGCGGCGCGGAGATACTGGCCCGCGCGCAGGCGCAGATTGCCGCCTTTGCCGATGCGGTCCGCGCGGGCGGAGCGGGAGAACAGGTGCGCCTTGTCTGCAATGACGAAGCCGCCGCAACATGCGCCCGCGCTCTGCTCACCTCCGACACCACCATCGTCATCGAGCGGATCGGTGATGTCTGGCTGCGCGACACCGGCCCGATCTGCGTCGAACGCGCCGATGGTTCACGCGCGCTTGCCGATTTCCGTTTCAACGGCTGGGGCGGCAAATATCAGATGCCGGGGGATGAGGATATCGGCGCGCGCCTCGCCGCCGCCACGGACCTGCCCTGCTCTTCGGTTCCGCTGATTTTCGAGGGCGGCGCGGTCGATTGCGACGGCACGGGCCTGTTCGTCACCACCGAGCAATGCCTGCTCAACCCCAATCGCAACCCCGATCTCGGTCGCGAACAGATTGAAACGCTGCTCGCCGGCAGCCTTGGCCTGTCGGACATGCTCTGGCTCGGCGACGGTCTCATCAACGATCATACCGACGGCCATGTCGACAATCTCGCCCGCTTCGTCGCCCCCGGCGTGATCGCCATACCGGAAGCGACAACCGCGGACGATCCCAATACCGCTATCTATGCCGACGCGACGGCGCGCGCAAAGGCCCATGGTCTTACCGTTGCGCCCATGCCTTCCCCGGGGCGGATCGAAGTCGATGGCGAGGTGATACCGGCCAGCTATATGAATTTCCTCATCGCCAATGAGGCGGTGATCGTGCCGGTCTATGACGCTCCCAATGACAAGGCGATCCTCGACGCCCTCGCTCCCTTCTTTCCGGGCCGGGCGCTGGTGCCCCTGCCCTCGGATGCGATATTGGCCGGCGGTGGCAGCTTCCACTGTACCAGCCAGCAAATGCCCTCGGCCGGGGAAAATCCATGATGGACAAATCCGCCCTTGCCGCGCTGCTGCTCCTGCCGGCATCTCCGGCATGGGCGCAGAACGCAACCGAACCGCCGCCTGTTCCCGCCACTCCACCGACAGGTACAGTCGGTTTTCGATTGTCAGTCGACGAAAGTGGCGCGCCGACAAAATGCACCATCACGCGCTCCAGCGGCCACCCCGAACTGGACCGGAAAAGTTGCGATACATTGATGGCCAAGGCCCGGTTCAAACCGAAAATCGGCAAGAACGGCAAAGCCGTCAAAGCCGAATATAGCAGCAGCATCGTCTTCAAGATCGAGGATTGAGCCCCATCATGACCATCGTCACCGTCGCCGCACTGCAACTCGCTTTCACCGCCGACCGCGATGACAATATCGCGCTCGTTGCCGATCATGTGCGCAAGGCCGCCGCGCGCGGGGCCAGGATCATCCTGCCGCCCGAACTGTTCGAAGGCCCCTATTTCTGCACGGTCGAGGATGAGGCCCTGTTCGCCAACGCCCTGCCCGTGGGCGAGCACCCGGCGGTCACCGAAATGCAGAAGCTCGCAAAGGAACTGGGGGTCTATATTCCAACCAGCTTCTTCGAACGCGACGGCCAGCATCATTATAACAGCCTCGCCATGATCGACGACATGGGCGAGATCATGGGCGTCTATCGCAAGAGCCACATTCCCGACGGGCCGGGCTATGAAGAGAAATATTATTTCCGCCCCGGCAACAGCGGCTTCAAGGTCTGGCCGACAAAATATGGCACCATCGGCATCGGCATATGCTGGGACCAATGGTATCCCGAAACCGCGCGGGTGATGGCGCTGATGGGCGCGGAAATGCTCTTCTTCCCAACCGCCATCGGCTCTGAACCCTATGATGAAGGGCTCGATACCAGCCGCATGTGGCGCCGGGCGATGGTCGGTCATGCGGTCAGCAACTGCATGCCGGTAATCGCAGCCAACCGCATCGGCGCCGAACCGGTGCCCGGCAGCGACGACGCCAGACAGACTTTTTACGGCCACAGCTTCATCACCGATGAATGGGGCGATTTCGTCGCCGAGGTGGAAGAGTGGCAAAGCGGCGCGCTGGTCGCGACGCTCGATCTTGCCCGCGCCCGCAAGCATCGCGCCGGCATGGGTTTCTTCCGTGATCGGCGACCGGACCTCTATAGCCGCCTTGCGCAGGATATCTGATTGAACGGCTCGGCTCCCACCGGGAAACCCCAGCTCTATGCGATTGCGCTCGGCTCCAACCAGCCGCGCTCTCGCACGCACACGCCCTATGCTCTGGTGAAGGAAGCAATGGCGGCTTTTTCCTGCCCTCCCTTTCGATTGATCGCGCAATCGCCGATCATCGAAACACCGCCCATTGGCCCCTCTCTGCGCCGCTATGCCAATGGCGCTGCGCTGATCGAAACGCCCCTGCCTCCCGAAACCCTGCTGGCATTGCTCAAACATATGGAAAAAATGGCAGGCAGGCGTCGTGGCAGGCGCTGGGGTGCCCGCCCCCTCGATCTCGACATCATTCTGTGGAGCGGTGGACACCAAAGCACCGGAAGCGCGCCCATCATCCCCCATCCACGGTACCGCGAACGCAGCTTCGTCCTGGCTCCGCTCATGGCCCTCATCCCGGACTGGCGCGACCCGATCACCGGCAGAACGGTACGACAGGAATATTTCCGCCTTAAAAAGCCTAGAAAAATACCCAAAGCCGGTTGACCCGCCAGTCGATGCTGACTAGGTGCAACCATCCTGACGGATCGCACGGCCCCGCCGCGCCTTCGTGGGCCCTTAGCTCAGTCGGTAGAGCAACTGACTTTTAATCAGTAGGTCGCTGGTTCGAACCCAGCAGGGCTCACCATATTTCCGCTTGAAAATATATGGTTGCTAGGGTCAGGACTCATTGATCAGAGCCAGAAGATGACGGTTGCGGCGAGAGCGACGGCGGAGAAGAAGGCCTTCGGGCAGCGATCATAGCGTGT
>SBGG01000009.1 GCA_006226685.1 Sphingomonadales bacterium | reverse complement strand
TCGCGCGCTTCCGGTGCTCACCTACCTTGAGTACGCTCCGCTCCGGATCACGCAAAATCACCATTTTCGGCTCGTCATCTTCTGAATGTCGATCCGCCCTAAACCAGCTCAGAAAGCGCGGGTGAGGCCGATCGAAAATCGGAACGGGCGCTGCGGCGTATATTGGCGCATGGTCGCAAAGCGCAGCGAATTGCCGAAGGCAAAGACATCCCCCTTCCCCCCCAGAATATTATCCGCCCTCAACGACAAGGTGAACCCGTTCAGGCCGAACCGCCCTTCCGCCCCGGCCTCGAAAACCTCCCCCATCGGCCGGTCGAGCGCCGGATCGAAGCTCAGCCGTGAAGGCCCGACATAGCGCAGATCGACCCGCAGCGCGGCATCGACCCGCCCCAGCGCGAGATCATGGCCTATCGCGCCACGCAGCGTATAGCGGGGCACCACCGGCAAATCCCTGTCGCTCAGTTCATAACCCAATGCGTTGCGGGTCAGCCGCGCGAGAGTGACATTGCCGCCCAGATCGACCTTCCACCCCGGCGCAACCGGAAGGGAAAGCGCCGCCTCGGTGCCGAGGGTTCGCGCATTTCCGGCATTTTCGGTTTCGATAAGGCCGTTGGATTGCAGCACGTCCGACTGCACATTATTCCACCAGCCATACCATGCGCCCAGTTCGAGCCGCCCGCCGCCGGAAAGTTCGCGGCGCCAGCCGGCCTCGACCATCGCCAGCTCATCGCCCCGAAGCCGTTCCAGCGCACCCGTGGAAGAAATGTCCGACCCGCCTTGCCGGATGGCGGAGCCATAGCGCAGAAAAACAATCTCATCCATATCCGGGCGCCAGGACAGGGCAAAGCCGGGCGTCACGCCGGTTCGCCTGAATTCAAAATATTGGCGTCCATCCGCCGTCAGACGCGCCTCCGTCACGACGCTGCGGAACAACCGCCCCCCGATATCCAGAGTCAGGCGATGATTGAGCGGCACGGCGAAATTGCCGAACGCCGCGAGTTCGGTGACGGTCCGCCGGTCATCATCGACCCTCAACAATGCACTGTCCGACCGCAAATCGGTGACGACATTCTGGCGCGTCCACACATGCGAAACCCCGGCAAGCCAACCGATCCCGCCAACCCTGCCGTTCACCCGGGCCTCATTATCCCACAAGCGATAGCTGCGATCTTCCCGCACTATCCGTGGGTCGGCCAGACCGAAACTCTCCGCGCCCGTCGTCGCGTCGAGAACATCGTTCACATCATGCCAGGTCATCCCGCTGCTGGCGGTGATGCGCAGCGGCCCGGTATCCCGCGCCAGCCGCATGGAAAGATGCCGCAGGTCATTGTCATGCGGCTCGGCCAGTTGCGCGGGGCGGGATCGCGCGCCGGACGCATAAACATAAGAACTGTCGCGCGATTCCAGCCATTGCGCAAAGCCCGTGACATCGGCCCGCCAGTCCGCGCCCAGACGAATGCCAAGGGCCGCGCGCCCGCCCGCAACCCGCATTTCGTTACTCGCCTCGCGCGGGCCCGTGTCGATCCACCCCGGCTCGGTGGCGCTATAACCGACCAGCCGCAACCCCACATGATCGCACGCCAGCGGAAGATTGGCGACCGCACTGACCATATGCCCCGCTCCACCGCCGCCCACCAGTTCCGCCCCGGCAGAAACAGTGGCGCTGAACCGGTCGGGATCGGCCTTGCGACTGACCATATGATAAATGCCGCCCAGCGCCCCGCTGCCATAAAGCGACCCCTGCGGCCCCTTCAGCACCTCGACTCGTTCCATATCGACCAGCCTGATGTCCGGGTCCGGCGCGGAATAGGTGAGGCGCGCCTCGTCCAGCACGACCGCGACCGTGGCCTGACTTTCGCCGTTGAAAGCGCTGTCAGCGATACCGCGCAGAAACATGCGGTTCCGGCCTGGGCCGAGACCGGTCAGGGACAGCCCCTCAATCATGGAGGCGATATCGGCACTGCCCTGCTCGGTGGCGAAGGCATTGCGTTCCGGCAGGGAGACGACCGAGACCGACAGCGGCAGCGCATAAAGCGGTTCCTCGCGCTTGCTGCCGGTGATGATGATCGGCACCAGCGGTCGCGGCGGCGGGGGAGCGGCGACCGGCCGCGCGACCGGCTGTGGCGGCGCACGCTCGACCCGCCAGGCCGTCGCCCCGACCTGCCGCGCGACATAGCCCGAACCGGCCAACAGCCGGGACAGCGCATCGCCGATCGACAGGCGGCCCCGCACCAGGGGAGTCGGCCGGTGCGGCAGGCCGCCTTCGGCACCGATGGAAATATGTGCTTCCCGCGACAATTCGGCCAGCGCCCGCGGCAGGGTCGAAGCGCCTATGTCGATTTTTGGGAGTCGTTCCTCACGCGCATCAACGGGAGCGGGCGACAAGCCGGTAAGCGCCATCGCCACCGGCAAGACCAATGCCCATGAGCTGGGAAAGATCACGCAGCGCCGTTTCGCCATTACCGACAATCAGTGTCCCCGAGAATCTGCGGTCCCGCAGCGGTGGCGCCACGACGACTTTGACACCGGAATAGCGGGCAATATCGGCCGCGACCAGCGTCAGGGGAACAGAATCATAGGAAAGTCTGCCGGAACGCCATGCCCCCGCATCCTCCGCCGCTACAGCCCCGATCAGCGCAGTGCCGCTTTGCGGATCGAGAGTCAGCCCGCGCCCGGCGGCCAGATCGACCGGCCGGGCCAGCGCATCGGCGGACACCCGGACCGTGCCCTCGGCCACGGCAACCCGCAACCGGCCCGCCGCATCCTGCACATCGAAACGCGTGCCGATATCGCTGATCCGTGCACCGCCGACTGTAATCGTCAGCGCCCGCTCCGGGTCATGGCGAATATCGAACCACGCGCCGCCGTTGAGCGCAATCTCCCGCTGCCCGCTCCCCACTTCGAGACGACTGTGTGGCGCGAGCATGATCGTCGATCCATCGTCGAACGCGATCGACCGGCTGGCGCTTTGGGTCTGGTAAATCATCGCCTCGTCCGCCCGAAACATCGGCAGGACGAGCAGCCCGGCGAGCGATGCCGCCACGGCGAGGCCCGACCATAGTTTCCAGCGCCCACCCCGCCGAACGGACGGGACGGCGGCCACCGCCGCATCCTCTTCATCGTCATTGGCCGCCGGGGACGCCGGACGCACCGCATCGCGATGCTCATCGAGCAACGCATCGCTCAGCGCCACCTCGTCATAGGCCGAACGATGGCGCGGGTCGGCCTCCAGCCAGAGGGTGAAGCCGTCCCAGTCCATGTCGTCACGGTTGCTGGCCGCATGCCATGCCGCAGCTTCGGCTATGATGTCCTGTTCTTCCCTGTTCATGATATTTTTCCCGCATGCGACTCCGCGTCACCTGTCGGTTCCCGTTTATGTGACGCCGCCGCCGCAAAATATCCGCAGTCGGACAACATATTTCTCAGATGCTTCATCGCCAGCGCGAGATGTTTTTCCACCCCGCTCCGGCTGATCCCCATGATTTCCGCTATTTCACCCTGCCCACGTCCCTCGAAACGATAGAGGCACAATGCGCGTCGCGCGCCGGGCGGCAGGCCGTCAATCGCCCGCCGCAACAGATCCGCTTCCTGCCTGCGGGCAAGCGCCTCATCGGCGGGCTCGGCCGGATCGGGCCGGTCCTCCGGCGGCCCGCCCGGCCCGTCATCCTCTTCCAGCCAGCGCCGGTCGCGCGTCATCGCCCGCTGGCGTGCGCGCCGCTGATCGAGCACGAGATTATTGGCCATGCGAAAAAGATAGGCGCGCGGGCTGGCGACAGGCGCGGCGGGCTGGGTCGTAACCTTGATCCATAATTCCTGCAGCAGGTCCTGCGCCTCATCCGCTGCCCCGCAGCGCGCGGCGAGGAAACGCAGCAAGTCGGCGCGACACGCCTCCAGCGCCGCCGCGAGTCCCCCATCATCCGCACCAAATTGCTGGCTCATTCCGCTAAGACCCTAGCGCGAGGCGAGGATCCATAACCCCTTCACCGTGCGTGTTACCGGCGCAGAATGCACCACAATATGATCGGGTGCAAATCCCGCATCGATCAGGGTGCTCACCAGTTCGGCTTCATCGTAAAGCCGGTGGAGGCCCTGCCGGGCGAAGGACCAGTTTTCCATTGTCCTGCGATCGGTGACATAGGCGACCAGCCGTCCGCCGGGACGCAGCAAGGCGTACAGCGCCTTCGCCATGCCGCCGTCTCGCCCACAGAAATAGAGGATGTTGAGCGCCAATATGGCGTCAAAGCCGCCATCGGCGAAACCGCTTTGTTCGACCCGTCGCAGGAAGAGCCGGGCGCGACGGCCCAGCCTGCGCCGCGCTGCCGCAATCATGGTCGGCGAAGCATCGATCCCGACTGCCTGACAATCGGCCTTGCGCAACAGGGCCGCCAGCGCCGCGCCAGTACCACACCCGGCATCCAGCACCCACTCGCCCGGCCGGATATCGAGCAGGTCGAGCGCCACCCGCATCGGCCGCCGGTTGGCAAGGTCCATCAGCCCGCCCAGCGCCTGCCCCATCACGCCCTGTGGATGGGCAAGCTGCCGGGCAAATCTGCGTGCAAGTTCCAAGACTTTTACCGCCTAGTTCATATGTGCGATCAAGGCCTGTACCTCGCGGCGACGCCCGGCATCCCAGGCAGGGCGGGTCGTATCATGCGGCGCTCGCAGCGCCTTCATCGCATAGGTCCGGGCGTCGGCCTTGTCCCCCTGATCGAGCAGATAATCGGCGTAGAAATAATTGGCATCCATCCCGCCCGGATCGAGCGCCAGAGCCTCCTTCAGCAGTTTTCCGGCGCGGGCATCGTCGCCGAAGCCGATGGGCGATCCCGGCACCTTGTAATAGAGCACGCCGAGGCTCATCGCCACGCCGCCCTTCCCCGCATGCGGATCGATCGCATAAGCCTTGGCGAGCAGGTCGCGCGCGCGCGTCGCCAGCCCCAGCTTATGGAAGAAATTGGCGCGATTGGCCTGCTCGCTGGTGACGATGCCCTGCCACAGCAACGGCTCCGCCTTACCCGGATAGCGGGCGACGACCTGCGCGGCCTGCTGCCCCAGCCTGTCGAGCGCCTTGGTCTGGGTGCTCGATCCCTTCATCTCATAGACGATATGCGCCCAACCGTCGTTGATCGCCTTCACCTCTTCGGGCATCCCGGCGAATGCCGCAGTCGGCAGCCCACCCAGCAGGGACGCGAAAAGGGCCATGATGGCAAAATGCTGTTTTTTCATGATGATCCTCCTGGATATTCAGCAGAATTCGGCGCGGACCCGCTTCACCTGAGTGGCAAGCCCGGTGTCGATCAGCTTCGGCGCGATCGCGTTGAGCGCCACATAGATCCGTTCCATCGCCCCGATATTCACGGTTTCGCGCTTTGAAAGAATCGCCGAAACGATCCTCTCCGCGACCCACAAGGGCTCATCCGCCTTCATGCCGGTAAGGTCGAGAAAGCGGTTGACCTGTGCATTGTTGAACGGCGTGCGCGCTGCACGCGGGTTGATATGGGTGACGGTGACGCCACTCCCCATCAGCTCGCGCCGCACCCCCTGGCTGAGGGCGGCAAGGCCCGCCTTGCTGCTCGAATAAGCGGCGAACCAGGGATAGGGGATGGCGCCGAGCACCGATCCGATATTGACGATTTGCCCGCTGCCGCGCGCGCGCATCGGCGCGGCGACCGCGCGGGCCAGCACCGCCGGAACCAGCAGGTTGATGCGATAGCACAGGGCGAGATCGGCCATCGCCTGCTCTTCGTGCAGGCCGAACCGCATGATCCCGGCTATGTTGACGAGCATGTCGGGCACTTCCCTACCCAATCGGGCGGCGAGAGCCTCCAGCGCCGCATCGTCCGACAAATCGGCGATCAGGCTTTCGGCGCAGGTCGGACATTCCACCCGGTCGACACCGATGACATGCGCGCCAGCCTCGCCCAGCAAGCGCGCGACCGGCGCGCCCAGACCACCGGCGGCTCCGGTGACGACCACCGTCTTCCCGTCAAGCCGCGGCATCATAATCCTCCAGATCGATCGACGCGAAGACACCGCCAAACAGGCCGAACATGTCCTTCGCCATCTGTGTCACCGCGTCCCGATCCTCCGCCCGGTCGAAACCGTTCACCAGCGCGGCGAAGAATTTCATATGCTCCTGATCGAGCGCGCCATGCGAGGTCAGATAGGTAAATGCCTCGGGCGGCAGGCCGAGCCGCGTCGCCACCGCCGACGCCCCGCGCTGCGCCAGCGCGATGCTGACGCTTTCAAGCACATAGACCATGCCGAAGAAACTGACCGGGTTGCCGGTACCGATCCGGTCATAGGCATGGGCAACCATCGCCTGTGTCGCCGGGGCGGGATCGCTCACCCGCACCGCCGGCGCATTGCCTCCTGCCGCGGCGATATCGTTCAATATCCATTCCTCATGCCCTTCCTCCTCGGCGATATAGTCGTCGAGGGCGGCCAGCAGTTCGGGTCGGGCGGCCAGCCGCGCCCGTGCCGCCCGCATCAGCGGCACAGTATGCTTCACATGATGATAGGCCTGCGCGAGATAATCGAGATAGGCCCGGCGGCTGATGGTGCCGGAAAGCCCGGCCTGCAATTGCGGAATGGCGAGGAAGCGCAACCGCTCCCGCACCGTCGCATCCTCCAGTTCGGTGAAGAAGGAGACCGGGCCATCCAGATAGAGCTGCGCGATCACATCCCGGCGGAGGCGGCCATTGCCGGTCAGCCTGCCATTATCCGGGGTGAAATGGGCGACCTCCCGCCAAGCGGCAAGCTGGGCATAGCCGGGCAGGGTCGCGTTGACCGCCGCCACGGCAGCGGCGAGATCGCTATCGGGCCGGGCGGGAACCAACAGCGCCTCGGGCGCGGGCAGGCCATCGCCATAGACCATCGCCTGCGCAATCTCCGGCCGGGCCAGCAAGGCCGCCTCGATCCATTCGGGCGAGATATTGCGACCATGAGAGGTAATGATAAGGTTCGACTTGCGCCCTTCCACCCATAACCGCCCCTTTTCGTCGATCCGGCCGATGTCGCCGGTCGCAAACGGACCCGACGGCGCCTCCCCCCCGATGGCGCCCAGACAGAGCGGCCCCTCAAGCATGATCTCCCCATCCCCGGCGATGCGCACATGCATATGGCCGAGCGGGCGGCCGGCCGAGCCGGGGACGCCATCGTCTTCGTCTTCCAGCGCCACGACCGACGCGCATTCGGTAAGGCCATAGCCCTGCCGCACCGGCAGGCCGAGCCGACGCGCCCGGGCGATCAGGTCCGGCGGCACCCGCGCGCCGCCGACCGCCACCAGTGTCAGCAACGGCAAGCGGACATCACCAGCTTCCATCACCGCCACCAGCCCGGCCAGATATTCGGGCACGAGGATGAGCGATGTGATCCGCGCCTCCACGATCATGCGCAGCATCGCGGCAAAATCCGGGCGGAAGGGATTACCGAGCCCGACCGTTTCCTGCGGCGGACAGACCCAGCATCCTCCGGCCGTCAGCGTCGGCAGCATCCCGCCAACCGTCTCCAGCAATATCCCCGGCGGCAACAATGCCAGATGCCGCCCGGCATGCCCCTCCCCCACGGCCGCGACGATCGCGCACGCGACCGTCAGCATATGATCGAGGGAAAGGCATATACCTTTGGGGGTTCCGGTCGAGCCGGAAGTGAAAGTGATCCGCGCCGTCCCGAAAGGGATAGGGACAGGCGCGGTCTTGCAGGGCGCAACCCCGATACGGGGAACCGTTTCCATCAGGCTTTGCGCCCCGCAAGTCTCAATCGCATATTGTGTCTGTGCCGCGCTGAAGAAACGCGGCAGGGAAAGCACCGGAACACCCGCCTCCATCAGGGCGAGTTCGCACAGAATTTCGTCCACCCCATAGTCCATGCGCACCGCGACCGGGCGCCCCACCTCCAGCTCATCCGCGAACCGGGCGGCCAGATGCTCGACCTTCAGGGCGAGTTCGCCATAGGTCAGCGCCGGTCCGGTCACCGGATCGACGGCAACCGCATCGGGATGCGTGGCCGCATATATGCGCAGCAGATCGACGATCGCGCTCATGCCGCCACCTTCCGCCGACGGCGCGCCATGAAGGCCGCAATCGCCCCCTGCCCTTCGGCGATCAGCCCGGCGCAGATGCGGGGATCGCTTTCATAATAGCGTCCCCATGCCGCGCCGTCCGCGCCGACCCGCTCTTTCCGGGCCGGGGCGATCTCATGGACCGGGATGCCGATGCGCGCGAAGATGCGGCGGAGCGGAGCGGTCAGCGTCGCCACTGCAACTTCGCTGCATCCGCCCAGATCATTGGCCGCCGTCCCCCAGAGATCGATCATCGCCATCGCATTTTCCGCCGCGAAATTGCCGATCTCGACAATGCGATCGCGTTCGGTGGGGCGCCCCAGCACCATGCTCACCGCCTGCTCGATCGGGTGGTCGAGATAGGCTTCGAGGAACAAGGGCTCCTCCCCGGCCCTGCGATAACCGAGCGCCGCCCCCGTCGCCTGCTGCACATCGGCGATATAGCTCTGGAAGCAAGGGGTCAGCCTCGCGTCGAATATCTCCCGATAGCGTCTGGTGATGAGTGCGATTTCCGGGGCGTCATGCATTGCGGGGCCATCCTTTCGAAAACAGGACGCCACCACGCCGGTACTACCTCAGTTGCCGATCGGATTTCATAAGGCGACACGCCTCCACAATCTCCAACCAACGCAAAAAGGGGCAGATCGCGCGATCTGCCCCTTTCCCGCAAAAGCGAGCGGACGGCTCCGATCGGAACCGCCTGCCATGATGGTTCATAAGCGGCTCGTTTTCGACAAGCCCCCGTTCCTTCTCGCCTCATCACCGCCCGAGCCGACGACAGGATCAGAACAACCGCGTCAACAGATAGAACAGCGCGCCCACCGCCGCCGATGCGGGGATGGTGATGACCCACGCCACCGCGACATTCTGGGCCACTTCCCATCGCACGGCCGAGGCACGCCGCGCGGTACCCGCGCCGATCACGCAGCCGGTAATAGTGTGGGTCGTCGATACCGGGATACCGAGCAGCGAAGCGGTGAACACCATGATCGATCCGCCCAGCGACGCGCTGAACCCCTGATGCTGCGACAGCTTGGTGATACGCGATCCCATGGTTTCGATAATCTTCCACCCCCCGGTCAGCGTGCCCAGCCCGATGGCGATGTAACAGGCGATGGCGACCCAGTGCGGCACCGCAAATTCCCCGTTCAGATAGCCGGTCGAATAAAGCAGCACGGTGATGATGCCCATGGTCTTCTGCGCGTCATTAAGGCCATGGCTGATCGAATAGGTCGCCGATGACAGCAGATGGAGAAACCGGAAACTGCGGTCCGCGCCGCCCGCACTCACATTGCGAAACATCCAGCTTGTCACCAGCATGATCGCCATCGATAGCATCATGCCCAGCGTCGGCGACAACACGATCGCAATCAACGTCTTGTTGAGGCCGGACCATTCGATACCGGAAAGACCAGCATGGGCGGTCCCCGCACCGATCAGGCCACCGATCAACGCGTGACTGCTGGACGAAGGAATGCCTTTGAGCCAGGTCACGACATTCCAGAACATCGCCCCGATCAGCGCACCGAAAATGACGGCGGGCGTCACCAGATCCTTCTGGATGAGGCCCGCACCGATGGTTTCGGCAACCTTGTGCAGGCTGGGAAAGGCCAGCATCAGGAAATAAGCGGCAAAATTGAAGAAGGCGGCAAAGGCCACCGCGACCACCGGGCTGAGCAGCCGCGTCGCGACCACCGTGGCGATCGCGTTGGCGGCATCATGCAGACCGTTCAGATAATCGAAAGCCAGCGCGACAAGGATCAGCGCAACCAGCAACGGCAGGGCGAGTTCGTGCATCTGTCGGCGGCTCAGCTATGATCGATAACGATGCCGTCTATCTCGTTCGCGACATCTTCCAGCGCGTCGACGATCCGCTCCAGATGGTTGAAGATTTCGCGCCGGACGATGAAGCCCATCGGCTCGCCCGGGCCATATTTGCGATAGGCCTGTTTCAGCCCCTCGGCATGGATGCTGTCGGCATGGCCCTCCATGCGAACCAGCCTCTCGGTCAGTTCATGCAGGCGCTTGCCGTTGCGCGCCACATCGCGCAGCAGCGGCATCGCCTCGGCCAGCACACGGGTGCTGTCGA
Source organism: Sphingomonadales bacterium (assembly GCA_006226685.1). Classification (GTDB taxonomy): domain Bacteria; phylum Pseudomonadota; class Alphaproteobacteria; order Sphingomonadales; family Sphingomonadaceae; genus Sphingobium. Next base: position 1,839 of record SBGG01000009.1, on the reverse strand, counting down.
CGATGATCGAGACGATATCCTTCATCTCCTGCTCGAAATCGCGCATTTCATACAGGTCGATCGCCGCGACCGCAGCCTGCATCTCATCGATCGCATTGTCCATCGAGCTGACCAGACTGATGATCGCGCTGCGATCGAACGGGGTCAGGAAAGTCTTGCGGACGAGGTGCAAAATTTCGCGGATAATCTCGTCCGCATCATTTTCCCGCTCGATCACTTCGCGAATATGGTCGGCGCGGTTGTCGCCATTGTGCAGCAGGCGGTTGAGTGCATCGGCACCCGCCACTACCGTCTTCACATGCGCCTCGAACAGGTCGAAAAAATTGCCCTGCCTGGGCAAAAGACGCTGAAACCAACCGAACATGGTATTAATCCCCGATTTTGTCGTCACCACGTCCAGTGGCGTGATGCGGCGCGCGGCCGCCTTGAACTCCGAAGCGCCGAAGGAACGGATGAGATCGCGCAGATCCTGCTCCTCTACCGCATTGGCGGCATCGTGCAGGTTGAACCAGCGCCGTTCCCGCTGCCCCTTTTCCTTCCAGTCATCAAGTTCCCGCGTCACCGCGAGCGGAAAAACCTCCACATCGACCATCAGTTGCGCGCCATTGCGCCGCCGCTTGCGATACCGAAAGGAACCGAGCGGCGTCGGACATACGGCGCCCACCACACCTGCTTCTTCCTCGGCCTCCTCCGCGGCGGCGCGATGAGCGGTCAGGCCGCCACCGATATTGCCCTTCGGAATGACCCAGCGCTTCGTCTCTCGCGAAGTGACGAGCATGATCCGAATGGGGGCATCCAGCGCGTCGCCTTCCGTGCGGTAAGGGAGTGCGGCAATCTGTCTGATCGGTCTGGTCCTCGAAAAAGCGCGGGATGAGCCGCCGCTCTTTGTGACAGTTTCATGACATGTTCAACTACAAACAGCAGCACAGGCCGACCATAGCGCCTTGCACCACGATCGGCCTGCTTTTCGGATTATAGAGCGATTCCGGGCGAATGAACCAGTCCGCGGTTCGGAAATCACTATCAAGGGAAGATCCGGGCGATGGCGACCCGCGCCGGTTCAATGACCGGCGACGGCGCTGCCATATTGGCCATCGCCTTCCGGCGCGGCGATGATGTCTCGGGTGGTCGATCCCTTGTCGACCACGGCTGTGTCGGGATCACCCACGGAAGAACGGATACCCGGCATCGCATCGTCACGCCCCGCCTGGCGCAGCGCGTCCGCTTCACTCGCCGAACGGGCCGATGGACCGCCGAACATCGCCTCCATCGCCTGACGGCTGGCGTCGGCAGTGACGGTAGGCGCGGCGCCCGGAGCGGGCGGAACCAGCGCGAAATCGGGCGGAATCACCAGTGGAGCCTGACGCGTGACCGCCATCTCATTGGGCCGGTCGCGATTGAAAATACCGCGCGACCCGCAAGCCGACAATCCGGCAAGCATGGCGACAAGGCTGGTGGCAATCATCAACTTACGCATTTTCATGACTCTCCGTCTTTGCGTCCTTGTCGCGCAGCAGAAGCGCGCGCGCAAGCAGGATCAACACGCCGATGCTGATCGCGGCATCGGCAAGATTGAAAACAAGAAAAGGCCGCCATTCGCCGAAATGCAGGTCAGCATAATCGACCACGAAACCAAGGCGCACCCGATCGGCAATGTTGCCGATCGCGCCGCCCAGGATCATGCCCAGCGCAGCGACATCCTGCCGCGCCTTTTCCCGCCACATCCATATCGCGACGAACAGAGCGATGGCGGCAGTCATCCCGACCAATATCCACCGCATCATGTCGGTGTCGGCATGGAAAAAGCCCATGGATACGCCGCGATTCTCCAGCCAGCGC
>SBGG01000008.1 GCA_006226685.1 Sphingomonadales bacterium | reverse complement strand
CACGCTATGATCGCTGCCCGAAGGCCTTCTTCTCCGCCGTCGCTCTCGCCGCAACCGTCATCTTCTGGCTCTGATCAATGAGTCCTGACCCTAAGTAACCATAACGCACGATTATTCATATGTAATATCTCCTTATTTGAATTTATGGAAAGACCTGGCCGTTGGTGATACCGCCAATCGCATTAGCATTGCCCGCGGCTGTCATTAATTCTTGAATATCAATGCGGCTCGATAGTGATGATGGGATCGCGTCAAGCGACACGTTGCGGCGGCCGAATTCATTGGCGGGAAACGCGACCCCATCTATTTCCACAAGATCGTAGTCCGCGTTCAAACCACGGAGCGAAAGGAACCAGAATTTCCTGCGATCATTGTTTTGGATCGTTGCGACGCTCGGTACGCGATCAAATGCCTCGCCCAGTCCGAAATCGGGAAGAGTGCCGACTTCGTCTCCATTGACGCTATCGGAGATTGCCGCTGTGTTGCTTTTTTCCTTGATCTCTTCCTCAGCTTGGAGACTGTCGCCCATGACGATGACGTCTCCTTCGCGCGCGTCGTTCTTCTCTTGATCGCGGACTTTGCGGTATCCGTGCTTACAGCTTGAACCAAGGCGGGCATTGTGAGGAATGAGGATACAAGCAGCGCTACGTGAGGTGAATTACGAAAGGTTGCCATGCTGAATTCCCCCTGGAACGATTCGATTGAGAGGTTATTATTCACCTAAAGTGATATACATGTGACATCGAGCGCCATTCCCATCGAGTGCAAGCTCCAACGGAGTTATCAAATGCGCTTCATCCTTGATTCCCTCCCAGTTTTTTAGCCCGATTTGAGTGAGAGTTTTCCGGCCCTGTAGAACCCCTGAGCCGCCCCAGTCTCTGGTCCGGTCTTTGCGAGAAAAGCCGGCTCGTTTTGCATCAGCGCAGGCCTGCCCTGATGCAAAAGCGCGCTCCATCGGGATATGGTTGCTGAGGGAGCCGCGCGGACGGACTTCGTTGTAGCCCGTCACCAGCTACTCAGACGGCCAGCGTGCGCGAAACTTTGCCGTTCGAGGTGAAGTTCGCCTTCGTCAAAAACCGCACATCTCAACCGTGATGGTGCTCCATCTCTTCGCCTACAACTTGACCAGATTGCTCAACATCATGGAAAGAAAGGCAATCTTGAATGCCATAGCAATCTGAAGGTAAGGCTGAACTCAAATCCCGATACTGCCTTTGTCAGGGCAAACCGCTACGCGGGATATCAGCTACAGCGTTTTCACACGGGTTGGGTCGGCACCGTAGGGAAAGATCAGTGCTATTCTCAACGCGAAAGCCTGCCGCAAGATCATAGTGGGCGGCAGCATGTGCGAGCAGTATAGGGCGGACGAATGCGGTAGGGGGCGGCTCTAGCGTAGTGAGCAGTGCGTTACATAGTTATCAGTTTTATCCACTGTGGCGCACCATATTTGTTTGACCCTCAAGCGCCGGGCGGTCGCATCCGCGACCTTGGCTTTCCTTGCATAAGCTCGGGCGGCCGGTCGGCCTTGCGAACCCTGACGGGTTCGATGTTTCTGCGCCAAGGCGCACCATTCTCGAACAAAAGAGAGAAGCGCGAGCGTGGTTTTGGCTACACCCCTGCGGTGTTTCTTGCCAATATGGCTTTGGAACCGTTGGTGCTGATTTCTCATATCCCTTCTCATCGGGAAACAGCCGAATATCGGCCTCGTGCTGATCAGGCGGACCTCGGTGGCGTTTTCCCTACCGCACGCGGTCTCCAGATAAAGTCATCCATATTTCCACTCCGGATCTGCTTGCCGCGCAAATACCGGATTTGGGGAGTGGTGGTGCAATACCCGCTTGTACAGGAACGATTTTCCGATTCCACTCCGACGCGCCCTGCTCGCCCGCTAACCCGCTGGCCAAAGCAATTTGCACTGTCTCCTGCTTGAACGAGCTTTACACTTCAGGTGCCCGGCCGCGCCTGACGAGCGGTACTCCTATCCGCTCCACCTGCGAAACAGGTCAGTTCTGCGCTTTAGGGGGAACAACCGGAAATAGAAGCGGCGCGACATCCACCCCTTCTTCGATCAGGTCGCGCGCCTCCTGAGGAGCGACCTCTCCGTGAATGGCCCGGTGATCCTCCTCGCCATAATGCATCGCCCTGGCCTGATCGGCGAAGCGGCGCCCGACCCACTCGCTATCGGCGAGCGCATCGGCCTGCGCCTGAGCAAGCGCATGCATGAGTTGTATCACCTTCTGATTGTCCATGCCGCTGTGCATGGGAATAGGCCGGGCCACGCCCTTACCCTCTTCTGCCGCTTCTGCGCCATTGTCATCGCTGGAGATGAGGGAGAATCGGTTCTCATTGCGCTGATTGGACTTGGCGCCGACAGCCGGAGACATCACGGCCTTTTCTATCGCAGTATCGCCGCAGATCGGGCAAGCCAGCATACCGCCGCTCTTTTGTCGCTCAAAATCATCTCCCGAGGCGAACCAGCCTTCGAACACATGTCCCGCCCCCGCACATTTCAGATCAAACACAATCACGAGAGCTTCACATCTCCATCAAGAGGCCGCCGGTGAGTCAGCACCGGGATACGCGCCCTTACAGTGTCGATACGGTCAAGATCAATATCAGCGAAGGCAAGTCCCGATCCCTCTTCCATGTCGAGCAGTATTTCTCCCCAGGGATCAACGATCAGGCTGTGGCCATAGGTTTCCCGTCCATCTTCATGCAGGCCGACCTGAGCCGGAGCAATGACGAAGGCGGCCGATTCGATGGCGCGAGCGCGCAGCAATATCTCCCAATGAGCGCGTCCCGTCGGCACCGTGAATGCGGCGGGAATGAGCAGGATTCCCGCTCCGGCATCGCTCAACCTGCGATAAAGATCGGCAAAGCGCAGGTCATAACAGATGGAAAGGCCCTGCCGCGCCCATGGCGTATCGACCGTGACAATGCTGTCTCCGGGGCCGTAGACCGCCGATTCGCGCCAGCTTATCCCGTCCGGCAAATCCACGTCGAACAAATGGATCTTGTCATAGCGAGCACGAATGGCTCCGGCGGCATCGATCACGAAACTGCGGTTGGTCCAGCGGCCGTCATCGCGTTCCCCGGCAAGACCGAGGGAGCCGATATGCACCCATAATCCTTCCCGCGCGGCGGCATCGCGAACAGCCGCCAGAACCGGATCATGCGCTTCGTCGGTCAGGTTCGTTGCCGCCCGCTTCCGATCACGATCAAGGCACCCGACCATTTCCGGCGTGAACAGCATATCCGCGCCACCAGCCTTCGCCTTCGCTATGGCCCCGGCCAGCATCGCCGCATTGGCGTGTGGATCGATCCCGCTGGTGGATTGCAACAAGGCGACGCGCATCAATCCGGCTTCCGCTCAGAGCCCCAGTAGCGGGTCGAGCTTGCCTGCGGACTCCAGTGCTGCCAGCTTGTCGGAACCACCAATATGCTGCCCGTCGATGAAGATTTGCGGCACCGTCATCCCGCCATGGGATCGTTCGATCATCTCGGTGCGCTTCGGCCCACCCATGGTGATGTCATATTCCTCATAAGACACCCCCTTGCTATCGAGCAGCGCCTTGGCGCGGGCGCAATAGCCGCAATAGCCCTTGGTGTAGATTTCGACATGGCTCATCGGCGTAAAAACTCCTTTCCTGCTGTGATGGAGATTGGAGGAGGGAGTGTATTTGTCAATCGCCGCCGTCGTCTTTGGTCACCCGCGCCCAGCATAGCAGGTCGACCGAAACACAGCCGCCACGCAACAACATATCCGTACAGGCGCGTGCAGTGGCTCCGCTGGTATGAATATCGTCGATCAGGATGATCCGGCGAGCGGCCAGCTTATCCGCACGGGTGGGATCGAGCGCGAAAGCCTTGCGGACTTCCCGTTCGCGTTGCCGCGCATTCATATCGCGCAAAGAGCGGGTCGCCCTGATCCGCTTCAGCAACAGGGCATCGACCGGAAATCCGGTGATCCTGCCAATTTCCCGGGCAATGATGGCCGACTGGTTGAACCCGCGATGCCAGAGTCGCCAGCGATGCAGCGGGACCGGAATCAGCAGCGGCCGCTCCCCCTCACCTTCCGTCATCGCCATGGCGAGCGGCGCCATATAACGCGCCATCAGCCGGGCCATGCCGGTGCGTCGTCCATATTTGAGGCGCATCGCGACCATACGCGACACATCACCATAAGCAAGCACTGCGCGTGCCCGGTTCCAGCGGGGGGGATCGGCAAGACAGACCCCGCATTCCGCCCCCGCCTCGTCCGCCCCTCCCTCGCCGGGATCAATTTCGAACGGGACCCCGCATCTTCTGCAACAAGGGTCGCCAAGGAAGCGCATGGCGGACCAGCACTCCCCGCAGAAACCGCCCTGCTCAGGAAGTATCCTGCCGCATCCGGGGCAGCGCGGCGGCAGCGCATAATCGAGAACCAGACGTCCGGCGGACAACAGAGCGGGGGGAAGCTGCATATAATGCTTGTCCATCCGGCCCGGCATCGGCACAAGCCCGAAAATGAGCGAGCAGCAAGGCCCTCCCCGGATATTCTCCCCCGATAGACGCCGACATAGTCGCGACCGCGCCCATGCGCGGTTTGCGGACCATGATTTTCTGTATCGCCATATGCTGGAAGGATTGCTGGAGCGGCTGGAAGATGTGCAGCGCCCGTTCAAACAGGTGTTGCTGATCGGTTGCCCGGACCGGAGCGGACGGACGGCGCTGGAGGCGCTGGGGAAAAGCGTCACCTGTTGCGATCCCGGCGCCCGCAACGCCCGGGCCAATGACGGCGTGCAGGCGGAAGAGGATGCGCTCCCGTTCGAAGAGGGGAGTTTCGATCTGGTGCTGGCCTGCGGCACATTGGATAGCGTCAATGACCTGCCCGGCGCCCTCATTCAGATAAGGCGCCTGCTGCGCCCAGACGGGTTGCTGCTCTCCGCCTGCATCGGCGCGGGCAGTCTGCCAAGGCTCAAGGCCGCCCTGCTGGAGGCAGAGGGGGATCGGCCAATGCCGCATGTCCACCCGCAAATCGACGTGCGCTCTGCAGGCGATCTGCTGGCACGCACCGGCTATGCAATGCCGGTCGCCGATATCGAGCCGCTGACCGTGCGTTATTCCTCCGCGCTGGCGTTAATGGCGGACCTGCGCGGCATGGGGTATGCCAATAGCATGGCAGCGGAGCGCCGCGGCATATTGACGCGCGCAACGGTGACACGCACTTGCGAGGCTTTTTCCCGTGCCGCCGACCCCGATGGGAAGACCGCCGAAACTTTTTCGATCCTCTATCTCAGCGGTTGGAAACCCGATCCGTCACAGCCGAAACCCGCGCGTCGGGGATCGGCCAAAATGTCGCTGGCGGACGCCCTGAAAATCAAAAACTGACACTCAGGGATCTGACCTAATTTCAGATCAGCGCGTCGAGCGCGCCGATCATCGGCAGGTCGGCGGGCGGCATAGGCAGGGCGAACATTTCCGCCGGACGCACCCATTGCAATGCGCTCGCATGGTTGAGCTGCGGCACGCCGGACCATTTGCGGCAAACATAGAGCAGCAACAGCAATTGCCTGTCCTCCAGCGGCTCACTGGCAAAGGTAACGGGCGCAAGACAGCTTTGATGCGTCCTGATACCCAGCTCCTCGTCCAGTTCGCGCACCAGCGCCTCCTCCGGCGTCTCCCCGGCCTCCACCTTTCCGCCCGGGAATTCCCACAGGCCGGCCATAGATTTCCCTTCCGGGCGCTGCTGCAACAACACACGTCCATCCCCATCGACCAGAGCGGCAGCGGTAACGAACAGAGGTAAACGGGCTACGGGCATCAGGCTTCATTCTCTATCTTGCGAAATCTCAGGAAAAAGGACGGGAGGAACCCGGTCATAGAATTTTGTTAACCCGCAGCCTTTAGCTTGCCAAGCCATCCGTACACCCTCGGAGGGAAAGCATGGCGCAAGCGCGGCGCAAAGATCTGGTCAGACGAAAAGGCGCGCTCGCCCGTTGCGAACGTGGCGCGACGGCGGTCGAATATGGCCTCATCCTCGCGATGATTGCTCTGGCTGCCATCGGCGTACTGAATGTTGTTGCAGACAAGACCATCAACATGTGGACCAACATCGCAACCGAAGTAAATAATCATTAACCATCATTTCTTCGCAGCATCCGTTTTTTTAGTAATTTCTCAACCTCCATTCCCTAGGAGCTGGATTGCTGAATTGGGAGACCATGAAGGCCGGGTAGTTGAAGAAAGCTTTCAAGGAGACACATTATGCAGTATTTGCGCAAGATGCTGAAGGACAATAAGGGCGCGACCGCCATCGAATATGGCCTGATCGCTGCTCTGATCGCGGTTGCCGCTATCGCCGCCATGGGCACCGTCGGCAACAAGCTGGTCAACACGTTCAACAAGGTTTCGAACGGCCTCGACGCGACCGCCACCGCGCCCGCCGCCTCGCCCACCACGTAAAATCAGCAAACGCATGAATCATCGGGGCGGCGGAGTCATTCCGCCGCCCTTATTGATTCTACACGACCCCGATAGTGACGAAGGCGTTCAATAGGTAACGATCTTCACCCGATCGCCTGTCTTCAGAACAGAAGACGCCGTCAGCGCATTGAGCGTCAGAAAACGGTCCTGCTTATACTCGTCATAAGCCATGCGCGCGGACAGGGACGCGATCGTATCCCCCGGTTTCACCGTTACCACATCGATCCTGCGCGGCTTGGCCGCTGCCGCTTCCTGCGCGTTGATGCGGCGGAAGGATTGCACCATCGATGCGAACGGTCCGATCCCCTGGCCGGCTGGTGTCAGCATCACGAAATGATAGGCGGAATTTCCGCTCAGTTCATAGGCAATCACGGTCAGATCGACCTGCCCCGATTTGCTGTTCGCGCGCATGGTCGCATAGGCGGCGGGCATGCCGTTGATCGTGGTCCGCCGGATCGTATCGGAAGACAGCGAGGCCTTTGAAGACAAGGACTGGAAAACCGTGGTCAGATACTGATTGAGATTGCCCGAATAGGCCCTGCCACTGAACTGGGCCTGCCCGCCCGATCCGTTGATCGTAACCTCCCGCGCGCCATTCGCGATCGTATAGCCATTGGGCGCGGTAAAACCGAGGCGCAACTCAGGATGAAGAAAGTTGCTGCCCTTTATGATGCCCTGCCCCGGATCATCGTCATAGGTAATGCCGTCCAGCGCATTCAGAAAGGCTTCCCGATTGCGAAGGGTACCGGTCGCCCTGCCCTGCCGCGCTTCGTTCAGCGCCCTCGTGACGCGGGAGGCCGGATCAGGGTGTGTGCTCGCCCATTCGGGAACGCCGCTGGACTGACCCGCGACCCGCGCATCCAGCGCGCTTTGGGCCGCCAGCGAAGCGAGCATGTTGGAAAGCGCCTTCGGATCATATCCCGCAGTACCGAGGTAACGAATGCCGAGATCATCGGCCTCATATTCCTGACTGCGCGAAAATTTGAGGGTCAGAAGCTGGCTGCCCGTGCCTATGCCTTTTTGCAGCATCCCGCCAAGCGCCGAATCGCCGAGTACAGCACCAGTCAGAACCTGCAACAATGCGCCGCCAATGGCGTTGCGCGTCGCCGCCTTCTGCCGCCTCTGGCCGTGCATCGCCGCGACATGGCCGACTTCATGGCCGAGCACCCCGGCCATTTCAGCCTCATCGTTGCAAAGCGCCATCAACTGCCGCGTGATATAGACATAGCCGCCTGGAATGGCGAAAGCGTTGTTCACCGAGGAATTGAGCAGCGTGACGGTAAAGTCGTTCTGAGCATTGGACAGGCTGGATTGCACGGCGATGCGGCGCCCGACCCGCTCCACATAATTTGCCTGCGTCCCTTTATAGGCTCCGCCGAATTCGGCGAGGAGTTCCGGATGCGCCTTGGCGCCCTGATCCCTGTCCTGCTTGCTGATCGACGTAGCGAGCGGAATGCTCTTTGCCTCTCCGCCGCTTTCCATGCTGCAGGCGGCGACACCGGCCACAGCGAGAGTGGCGGTGATCCAGATTTTTGTACTCATCGGGCTGCTCCCCCGGTCTGCCAAGTTAACTTCCGGAACCAGAACGCCGGTAATGAGACGAACGTTCCGGCTCGGAATATCCTTCGGGCAGAGTAAGGGAAAAATTTCCCCTTATTCCAGCCTTTTTTAGGTACCCATCGCCAGGAATTTTTCCGCACGGCCCTTGCGCAATACTGCCGTATCGAGCTTGGCGAGACCGTCAAGCTCCTCACCTATCGCCTTCCCGAGCGACGCGATCGCGGTGGCGGGATCGCGATGAGCGCCCCCCACTGGCTCCGGCACGATACGATCGATCACGCTCAGCGCCTTGAGGTCCTGCGCCGTAACCTGCATCGCGGTCGCGGCCTCGCTCGCCTTTTCCGCCGTGCGCCACAGGATCGATGCACAGCCTTCGGGGGAAATCACACTGTAAACCGCATGTTCGAACATCAGCACGCGATTGGCGGCCGCAAGAGCGATCGCACCGCCGGAGCCGCCTTCGCCCACCACAGCGGCCACCATCGGCACACCCAGAGCCAGACATTGTTCGGTCGACCGGGCAATGGCCTCTGCCTGCCCGCGTTCCTCGGCCTGCACGCCGGGGAACGCGCCGGACGTATCGACCAGAGTCACCACCGGCAGACCGAACCGGTCGGCAAGCTGCATCAGGCGGATCGCCTTGCGATATCCTTCCGGCTTGCCCATGCCGAAATTATGCTTGAGGCGGCTGGCGGTGTCATTGCCCTTTTCATGACCGATCACCATCAACCGGCGTTTGCCGAGCTTTGCGAAGCCACCGAGAATCGCCTGGTCGTCGGCAAAGGCACGGTCCCCCGCCAAAGGCAGGAACTCATCGAAAATACCCGCGACATAATGTTTGAAATGCGGCCGTTCGGGATGACGCGCCACCTGCGTCTTCTGCCAGGGGGTCAGCTTCGCATAGCTATCCTTCAGCATTTTCTGCGAACGCTGTTGCAGCTTGGCGATTTCCGCATCGATGTCGATCTCACCGCTCTCGGCGGTTTCACGCAACTCGGTGATGCGGGCTTCCAGTGCCGCGATCGGCTTTTCAAAATCGAGAAAACTTACCATAGCCTGCCGTTAAGCTGCCCCGCGCTTCAGGTCAACGAGCGGATGGCGGCGATTGACCAGTTCGACCAGATGCGCGGCCTCAACATGGGTATAGATTTGCGTCGTGCCGATATCGGCATGGCCCAGCATGGTTTGCAGCGCGCGCAGATCCGCTCCACCCGACAATAGGTGCGTTGCGAAGGCATGACGCAGCACATGCGGGCTCAGCCGTTCCGGGGAAATCCCGGCTGCGGCTCCCAATTCCCTCACGATCTGGAACAGGCGCACGCGGCTGAGATGAGACTTTCCAGAAGGGAATAACCATGCCGAGGAAAGCGGAACCATATTTCCCCAGCGCGCAACCGCCGCACGGGCGCGGTCGGAAACGGGGACAAGCCGTTCACGCCCGCCCTTGCCCTTGAGAATCAGAAAGGGCCTGTCAGGATGGATCGCATTGCGCGGCAGGGACACCAGTTCGGTGGCGCGCAGGCCGGAGCCATAAAGCAATTCGAGCAACGCCAGCGCTCTGACCGATGCTGTAGACGCAGTTTCGCCCTCGGCCTTCTTCTCAGTGACCGAAAATAATGCCTCTATTTCGTCTCGCGTCAGGACTTTCGGCAAGGGCCGCCGCGTGCCCGGACGGACGATCAGTTGCGCCGGATTATCGGCGCGCAGCCCCTCCTCCTCCAAAAAGGCATAGAAACGCCGCAGGGCCGAAATCTTGCGCGCGACGGTCGAAGCCGCCAGCGTGGCCCAGCCCTCCCCCACTTCGCGCAACTCCTCTGCCCCGGCACCCGACAGCCCCCGCTGACCGAGAGCGGCACTCGCGCCTTCCAGATCGGTGCGATAGGCGAGCAACGTATTCCGTGCCGCGCCCCGCTCGACGGCAAGCATTTCCATAAACTGGTCGATCAGCGCACGATCGGAGGGAATCGCCTGAATATCTGTATCCGGGCGAAGCTGTGCCGCCACCTTCAGGTCCGCATGATCGCTTCGACGGCGATCATGCGCGCCGCAGGATCAAGTCCGACACGGCGCAGAGCCGAAACAATATGGTACAGATGTTCGGGAGGCATCCGGCGCCAGTCGCTGACCTGCATGCCGATGGCCACAAGCAAGGCGACCGTAGCCTTCTCCCCGCGCCCCGCGGCACCATCGATGGCCTGTTCCCAGCGGGTGCGAGCATGGGTAACAAGCTCTGCTTCGCTGGCGATCTGGCCGATTTCCTCGCCGCGCGCGCGGTCCAGCGCCATAAGCCCGGCAAGTAGCATCTTGCCGCGCGGGCCATCCTGCCCGACATAATCGCGCAACCGATCCACGGGTACATCAACGACCATCCGCGGCGCACCGACAGCGAGCATGGCCCAGCCATCCGCCGCCCCCGCCTCCTGCAACACGGCACCGGCCTTCGCCCAGCGTTCCGCGCTGATGTCATAGCCTGCACTCAGCATCGCGGCGATCAGGCTGGAGAAATCCGCTCCATCAACAGCGGTAACCGGCAAGGCTGCCGCAGCCCTCGAAATCGCGAGCATCGCCAGAATATTGCGATGCCCTTCTTCGCCCCAGAGCGATCGCATCGCATCAATGCGATCATCCACGTCCGGCGCGCCATAGGCGAGGCGCACGGCATTGGCGCGCGCCTGAAAATCATCCGGCGCGGCATCATTACCGTCGAGTTCGGCATAATAATCGACCAGAGCGCTGCCCGAAAACACCCCGAGCCGGGCTGCCGTCTCAACGCCCGGCAGCCGTTTTTGGAGCGCGAGCATCGGCGCGCGGGCCTGCCAGGCGAGAACCTGCCGTCCGGCCCCGTTCATCAACGGCGCGGGAATATCGACATTCAGCGCGGTGGCAAGGCCATAGCGCCAGGCGGTAAGCTGCTCGACGCCATCCCATTCAATCTTGACCGAGCGTCGGGCATTGGCGCCAGCGCCGACCGCCTTTTCGGTCAGCCGATAGTCGATACCTCTCGTGCGCCCGCGTCGTTCAGTCTGGTTGAGGATCGCGCTGGCCCGCCCCTGCTCGGCGGAAAAAGAGGCGCAGATCGCTTCTGCCATGGTCCAGCTTGGCGAAGTGCTCCGGGCTTTCGCACCCTGATAAAGCGGGCACAGGCCAATGGGGTCGGCGCTGGCGAGATAGACCTGCATTGCCACGGCATAGAGGCGCGGACTGAACCGGTCATTATCCACGCTCTGTACCAGCATGCGCGCGGAATCCGCTTCGCCCATACGCACCAGCAACCAGGCACGCTCGGCCACCCAGTCGGCGCCATCGATATCGCCCGGCGTATCCACCGCCGACAGCAGCGCGCGACGCAGCAGGATCGATGCCCAGCGCGAAACGAAAGGGGCCTTGGCTTCGCGCATCAGGGTCGCCAGATATTTGCCTGAGGCTTGCCCGAACGCGTCGGGGGCGACTCCGCCAGTAGCGGGCGAAAGCGGGCCCACCCGGTCCAGTGACCAGCGCGCCCTTGCCGGCAGGTCATATTTCTTTTGCTGCTCGGCCAGCTCTTCCGGCGTCAGTTCCGCCTCGGTAACGATATTCGAAACGGCATCCCCGGCGCCGACACCGGACAGATCGAGCTGCAATGCGGGCTTTCCCGGCTGGGTCTGCTGAGACGAAGCCGGTGAAGGCGATGGCGCCTGCGGCTCCTGTATGGGTTCCTCGGCGGGAGACGCGTCACCGAAACCGGGCGGAAGCAAGGACGTAGGGCCTTGTTGCGCGATCAGCGGAACGGCCGCCGCAAGCGACAGGCCCGCAAGGCCGGTACCGATCAGCAAGCGGATGCCACGAGGCTTCCGTCGCCGTCCGTTTCGCATATCCTCGTTCGCCGGTTCGCGCATTGCCGCTTATTGCCCCAAGCGGTCGGCGGGAATCGCCTTTTCAACCGGAGTCTGCGGCTTCTCGCCGCCACGCTGCCACGCCAGAACGAGCACCGCCACGACCAGTACCGGAAAAACCAGACGAATAATGGGCAGCCGCCGACGACGACGGGAGCTTTCGAACATGCTGTTGCTGCGTTTGATCTTCATGATGGCGGAGTGGTCCTGACGTGATGGCCTTGATGGACGAGATTATCCTGACAGACGAGACGGGGCAATTTGGCTTTTGCCTGTCGCGCGCGGGGCTGTATAGCCGCGCCCAGCATGCAACGAAACAGCAAATCCGTTCAAGACCCGCACCAACCGTCGATCGTACTTATCGGTATGATGGGCGTCGGCAAATCAACCGTCGGCCGCCGGCTGGCGCAACGGCTCGGCCTGCCCTTTGTCGATGCCGATGAGGAAATCGAAAATGCAGCCGGGATGACCATCACCGAAATTTTCGAAAAATATGGCGAAAGCGGCTTTCGCGACGGCGAGAGGCGGGTAATTGCCCGCCTGCTCGACGAGGGGCGGCAGGTCATTGCCACCGGCGGCGGGGCGTTCATGAATGAGGAAACCCGTGCGCTGATCCTGAGCAAGGCGGTCGCCATCTGGCTGGATGCCGATATCGACCTGCTGGTCGAACGCGTCTCGCGCCGGGAGGGGCGCCCTCTGTTAAAGGGACGGGATCCGCGCACCGTGTTGCTGGAACTGGCGGAAATTCGCAACCCCGTCTATGCGCAGGCTCCGCTGCATATTCGGAGCGGCAATGGTCCGCATGAACAGACGGTGGACCGCATCATGGAGGCATTGGGAGCATGACCGTCGTACCGGTAGCGCTGGGCGAGCGCAGCTATGACATCAGGATCGAGGACGGTCTGCTGAACCGCGCCGCAGAGTATTTGAAGCCCTATGTCCGGGGCGGGCGTCTGGTCATCGTCACCGACAGCCATGTCGAGACGACGCAGCTTCCCCGGTTGCGCGCCGGTCTTGCCGCCGCGGGCATCGAAACACGGGTCATCCCCCTGCCGCCGGGCGAAAGCACCAAGAGCTGGGCGCAACTGGAAGCCCTGATGGACGAACTGCTTGCGCTCGAAATCGAACGCAAGGATCATATCGTCGCACTGGGCGGCGGCGTGATTGGCGATCTGGTTGGTTTCGCCGCCTCGATCCTGAAACGCGGATGCGGATTCGTGCAGATACCGACCACCCTGCTCGCGCAGGTGGACAGTTCGGTTGGGGGCAAGACCGCGATCAATACGACCGCAGGCAAGAATCTGGTCGGCGCCTTTCATCAGCCCGCGCTGGTGCTGATCGATCCGACCAGCCTCGACACCCTGCCGCGGCGCGAGGTCGGCGCGGGTTATGCCGAGGTCGTCAAATATGGCCTGATCGACGATCCCGCCTTTTTCGACTGGTGCGAGACGAACGGAACCCGGCTGCTTGCCGGCGATCCAGAGGCGCGGTCCTATGCAATCGAAAAGAGCGTGCGCGCCAAGGCGGCGATCGTTGCCGATGACGAGCAGGAACGTAGCGGGCGGCGCGCACTCCTCAACCTGGGACATACTTTCGGTCACGCACTGGAGGCGGAAACCGGCTATGGCGAGCGCCTGCTCCATGGCGAGGCGGTGGCCGCCGGTATGGCGCTGGCTTTCCGGTTCTCGGTGGCACAAGGCCTGTGTCCGGCGGAGGATGCAGAGCGCGTTACCGCCCATTTGCGCGCGGCGGGATTACCCGCCAGTGTTCGCGATGCAGGCGTTGCCGCCAGCGGCGCGACTCTTGTCGCTCATATGATGCACGACAAAAAGATGGAGGGCGGCAAGCTGCCCTTCCTGTTGGCGCATGGCATCGGCCAGACCTATCTGGATCGGGAAGTCGACCTTGCGGCGGTCACGGCCTTCCTCGACGGAGAAGACGCGGCGGCCTGAACCGTTCAGAAAATCATCCCTGCGGCGCGCGCAGGAAAGCAATCGCCGCCCATATCCATGCGACGATCAGCAGACTTCCACCGATCGGAGTGATCGCTCCGAACCAGCGCGGCGCACCCAATGCCATCGCATAGAGGGTGAAGGCGAATATCGCCGCGCCTGCCAGCATCAGCCATGCGGGAGCCGGTGCCACCCGGATCAGCGCAATCGCGGCAACAGCGTGAATGAGCTGGTAAGTGCCGCCGGTTCGCAGCCATTCGGCCGCCTGAGGAGACGAAGCGCCATGGGCACCGAAGGCGCCCGCCGCAATCGCCAGCGCGCCGCTTAATGCCGCAAGAAATCCGAGCATTTCATTCTCCTTCGCCGCTTTTCTCTCGCGCGCGCAACGTCATCGTCCGACCCGGACGATAAAGCAGATCCTTCGCCGCCAGCAGATCGCCCTGCTCCAGCTGAAGATCATAGCGCGCCCGGTCGTTATCGCGATATTGGCGCTCCACCTCGGCCACCTCACGGTCATCCACGCCGAGCAGCTTCATCGACGCAACGCCCATGGCAATTGCCGATTCGAACACTTCCCGCACGGTGCCGGCAAGATCCAGCTTATGCAGGCGCAGCATCTGGCTGCGGTCGAACACGCGCACGACAATCGCCGCCTGAGGAAAGGCCTTTTGCACCGGCTGCAATATTTTCTCGTCGAGGGAGGGATCATCGATGCAGAAAGCGATCAGGCGCGCCTCTTCCGCCCCGGCGCTGCGCAACAGGTCAACGCGTGTACCGTCACCATAATGGACCTTGGTATCGAACCGCCCGCTCAGTTCGATCTGGGCGGGCTTGCGATCGATCAGGGTTACAGCAAAGCCCCGCCCCGTCAGCATCTGGGCGACAGTCTGACCGAACCGGCCATAGCCGACCACGATCGCGGCTCCCTGCTCGGAAATTTCAGGCGTTTCGAATTTCTCGGCCGGCGCCTGACGCGCAAGTTCCAGTCGGCGGGCAAACAGCATCAGGAACGGAGTGGAGGCCATGGAGATCGTCACCACCGCGCTGAACAGGCTTGCCGCCTGCGGCGCGATCAACAGGGCTTGCCGCGCCTGCCCGAACAGCACGAAGCCGAATTCACCACCCTGACTGAGCAACAGACCAAGACCCAGTGCCGCCCGGATATTCATGCCGAACAGCAGCGCGAGCCCGGTGAGTATTGCCACCTTCACCACCACCACGATGGCCGCCATGCCGATCACGAAGAAAGGATGTTCGATTACCGCCTGAATATCGAGCACCATGCCGACCGCAAGGAAGAACAGGCCGAGCAGGATCGAACGGAAAGGCTCGACATCCGCCTCGATTTCGTGACGATAGGGGGAGTCAGCCAGCAGTACGCCGGCAACAAATGCCCCCAGCGCAGTGGACAGGCCCAGCGCATGCATCAGCGATGCGCTGGCCAGAACCGTAAACAGGCCGACGACAACGAATAATTCCCGCTCCGCCATACTTCCGACAAGCCGGAGTACCGGCCTCAGCAGGAAGCGCCCGGCAAACCCCAGACCGATGATCGCACCGACCGTATAGAGCGCAAGTATCCATCCGGGCGGACCGCCGGCATCATCCGGGTTGCGCGACAGTGCCGCGACAATGGTGATAAGGGGAACGATCGACAGATCCTGAAACAGCAGGATCGAAAAGGCTTTTTCCCCGAAAGGCGAATTGATCCGTCCGCTGCTTTTCAGCCCCGGGAGCACCTGCGCGGTTGAGGACAGCGCCAGCGGCAGGCCAAGGGCAATCGCCGCCCCCAGCGTAAAGGCGGTGCCATAATAGATGATCGCGGCAAGCGCGACGCCGGAGAGCACGACCTGCGCCAGACCAAAGCCGAATATATCCTTTTTCAGCCGCCATAGACGCGCCGGATTCAGTTCCAGACCGACAATGAACATCAGCAGGACGATGCCGATTTCCGCAATGTCCAGCTTCGATTGCCCGCCGCCGACCAGCGCCAGCCCCTGCGGCCCGACCAGCGCGCCTGCGACCAGATACCCCAGTACCGACCCGAGGCCCAGCCTTCGGAACAGCAACACGAACAAGGTCGCGAAACCGAGCAGGATTACGCCTTCGCTCAGCAACAGATCGGTGGGGCTGCGCACCATTCCCTGTGCAGCCCCCTGAACGGCGCCGTGCGCGGCCCCCTGAAGGGACAAGCCGTTCATGCCCGTTCCTCCCTTTCCTTGTCGGCTTTCACCGCAAGAGCGCGGCCCGCCGCTTCGGCTATAGTTTCAAAACCAAGCCTTATCGAAGGGTGCCGCGCGGGATAATGGCGGGCTGCGGCAAAAATTTCCATTCCCGGCCAGAAATCAGCCATATCCGGTGCATCGGGTGCAGCCAGATAGGCCGTCAGGGCCTTGGCGGCGTCAGCCATCTCCGCGGGGCTTTTCCCGATCGCATGAGACGCCATCAGGGATGCGGAGGCCTGCCCCAGTGCGCAGGCCCGAACATCCAGACCGAGATCCGCTATTCTGCCGCCTTCATCCAGCACCACATCGGCGATGATGCGGCTGCCGCAGGTCGGAGAGCGCCGGTCAGCGCTGGCATCGGCCACCGCAAGGCGCCGATGACAGGGAATGGATGCGGCAAGGCGCAAAATCTCTCGATTATAGAGGGCCGAGGACATGGCTTGGACGTAGAAGTTTGCGGTCGCGAGGAAAAGAGAAAAGCCGGACAGAAACGAAATGAATATTTATTTCAGCCCGCGCCATCCTTATCGCCCTCCCCCTTTGCATCACCGGCTCCGGTTTCGCCCGACCAGAAATCATGATCGCCTTCGCTCCGCTCTCGCACGAAGCGGCTCATCATGGTGCCGCTGGCCTTGAGCAAGGGGTAGCTGCGCGCGCTGGTCATCCATTCAGGGCGCTTCCCACCGATCCCGAAGAAAAGGTCATAAGCGAGGGTGAACGCCAGAAACGCGACCGTCGCGACAATCAGCCCCTTTAGCACACCGAAACCACCGCCCAGAATGCGATCGACCGGCCCCAGCACGGATGTGCGCACGCTTTGCCCCAAACGCCGGGCCAGCAGCTTTCCAGCAAAAAAAGTGAGAATGAACAAGGCGCCAAAAGTCAGGATCGAAGTCGTCGCGCCTGGCCCCATCCAGACCCCGGCCAGATCGGTCAGAGGGGCAAGAAACAGATAGACAGCCATAACCGCGAAAACCCAGGCGAATAGCGACAGCACTTCCTCGACGAAGCCGCGCAGAAAACCGGTCACGGCCATCCCCCCGGTCAGCAGCAGCATGGCCATGTCGAGCGCGGTCATCGATAAGGGTTCCTGTAACAGCGGCCTCTATCGTGCGCGGAAATCGCACCGGCCCGGAAGCAATCGGCATTCATCATATTATGCATCGAACATAACGGTTTTCCGCGCCCTGAAACGCACAATCCTGAAAGCGGAGAAGTACCGAAATCACAAAAAACACCATTTGCAGGCCATCAGTGCGGATGACCGATGGACCTACCCCCGGCCCAGCACCCGGTCAACATATTGTGCAAGGGTATGATAACCATGATGCCGCAGGCCGCCCATGTCACCGGACAGGCCGGAGGGCGCCGCCGCTTCGGTAAAGCCGAGCTTACCCGATTCGCGCAGACGCAATGGTGCGTGGGCAACGGGCCGGATTTCCCCCGAAAGCGCAACCTCACCGAAAAAGACCGTTCCTCTTGGAACCGGTCGCTCGGCAAGCGCCGAAACCAGCGCAGCCGCCACCGCCAGATCGGCCGCAGGGTCGGAAATACGATAGCCGCCTGCAATATTGAGATAGACCTCGCAACTGGCGAAACTGATGCCGCAGCGCGCTTCCAGCACCGCAAGGATCATTGCGAGCCGCCCGCTATCCCATCCGACCACCGCCCGGCGCGGCGTCGCCCCGCTGGCAAGGCGCACGGTCAACGCCTGTATCTCTACCAGCACCGGCCGCGTTCCTTCCAGCGCGGGAAAGACGGTCGCCCCGGCAACATTTTCATCCCGGTCGGTCAGAAACAGGGATGACGGGTTGGTGACTTCCTCCAGCCCCTGCTCAACCATCGCGAACACACCGATTTCGTCGGTGCCACCGAAACGGTTCTTGATCGCCCGCAATATCCGGTACTGATGGCTGCGCTCCCCCTCAAAGCTCAGCACCGTATCCACCATATGTTCGAGCACGCGCGGCCCGGCAATGCTGCCGTCCTTCGTTACATGGCCGACCATTACCAGCGCCGTACCCTGTTCCTTGGCGAAACGGATCAGTTCCTGCGCACTGGCGCGCACCTGACTGACGGTGCCCGGGGCGCTTTCGATCAGGTCGCTGTGCATCGTCTGGATCGAATCGATGATGAGGAAATCGGGCACGCTTCCCTTCCCCAGCGTCGTCAATATGTCGCGCACCGATGTCGCGCTGGCCAGTTGCACGGGCGCATCCCCAAGCCCCAGTCGCCGGGCGCGCAGGCGCACCTGATCGGATGCCTCCTCACCGCTGATATAGGCGACGCCAAGGCCACGGCGCGCCATCATCGCCGCAGCCTGCAACAACAGGGTCGATTTGCCGATCCCCGGATCACCGCCGATCAGCGTTGCGCTGCCCGCCACCAGCCCACCGCCCAAGGCCCGATCAAATTCCGAAATGCCGGTCTTTTCCCGGTCGGGCAGCGCAATATCACTGTCGAGGCTGCTGAGCACCAGCGCCCGCCCGCCGCTCTGAAGATCATGCTTCGAAGCAAAGACCGTTTCAGGCGCCTCCTCCACCAGAGTGTTCCAGCCACCGCAGTCGTCGCACTGCCCCTGCCAGCGGGGCGAGATCGCGCCGCATTGTTGACAGACAAATTTCCGTTTCGCCTTCGCCATGGCCTCGTTATGCAGAACATATATGGAACATCAAGCGATTTTCGTCGCCCTCCGGCATATCAGCTACTGGAAACTCCCCCGGTCTTGCGGCATGGAAGGCCCATGACGCGCCAGACCCTTCGTGTAGCCAGCTACAACATCCGTAAGGCGATCGGCACCGACCGGCGTCGCAAACCGGATCGGATTCTGGCGGTTCTTTCGGAAATCGACGCCGACATCGTCGCACTGCAGGAGGCCGACCGCCGCTTCGGTCCGCGCGTCGCCGCCTTGCCACCGTTACTGATAGATCATCATAGCGATTATCGGGCGGTTCCGCTCAATGTCCAGACCGACAGCATCGGCTGGCATGGCAATGCGATTCTCGTCCGCAAATCCGCTGAGATACGGATGAGCGACATCATCCACCTGCCCTATCTCGAACCGCGCGGGGCGGTGGTCGCGGAGATAGCGTTCGCCAATGATTTCGCTCTGCGTCTTTACGGCATGCATCTGGACCTTTCCGGCCTGTGGCGCCGTCGGCAGGCGGCCGCGCTGTTGAAACGCTATGCCCGCGCGCCCCGTATGCCGACAATCATGATGGGAGATCTGAACGAGTGGCGCCCGGACAGCGGCTGCCTGCTCGATTTCGGGCGCTTTTTCCATTTCGCCCCCTGCGGGAAAAGCTTTCCTTCACGCGGACCGCTCGGGCAACTGGACCGGATCATGCTGAACAAGCGAACCGAGCTGATCGATTGCGGTGTGCATGACAGCCCGCTGGCCCGGCGCGCTTCGGATCATTTGCCGATCTGGGCTGACCTCCGGATGAAATAGCGCGCACCCCTTCGGGAAGTCCGTCGCATGACCACGGCCGACAAAAAATTGGCCATGACTTCGCCCCGACCGCAATCGCGCAAAAACAGGAAGGGCGGCACGATCCCGTACCGCCCTTCTTATCTCTATCTGCGCAGACGGTACGCGCGCATCAATCGCCGGTCAGGATGCGATCGACGAGTTGTTTCACTGTCGGCACGAAACCGTTGGAGTAGAAAGGATCCCGCTTGAACTGATAGGCGCCATGCCCGGCGAACATCAGATTCTGATCGGGGTCGCCGCCATGAACGATATCCTGAAGCGTCTTCTGAATACAGAAGCTGCGCGGATCGGCGAGCCTTCCGGTCGAATTGGTTTCACTATCCATCCAGCTCGAAAAGGCGCATTGCGACAGGCATCCCATGCAATCGGCCTGATCCTTGCGGATTGCGGACTTTTCCTGATCGGTCACGAAAATCAGCGTATTGTCAGGTGTTTTCAGCGCAGATTCGAAGCCCAGTCCGGCCCATTCCCGCGCGCGCAGCAAATCGCCCTTCGTCACCCAGAAATTCTTGCCCTTCACGCCGACATCAAGCTGACAACTATGATCACCTGCCTGTTCCAGACTGAACGCGATCTGCCGTTCCGACCGCGCCTCCAGCGCGCGCAGGAACGGGTTGCGTACCGCCGACGAATAGAAACCGGTGGGCGAAAAGCGATGCAGCAGAATGTCGCCCTCTTCCAGCTCCATCAGCCTGTCTTTCCACGCCTGCGGAATGGGGCTTTCCTGCGTCAACAGCGGCCGCGTACCGAACTGGAAGGCAATGGTGCCCAGCTCGGGATTGTCGATCCAGTCGTTCCAGTCACGCAGATACCAGACGCCTCCGGCCATCACGATCGGCACCTCGTCGGAAATGCCGCCTTCGCGCATGGTGTCGCGAAGGGCCTTCACGCGCGGATAGGGGTCCTCCGGTTTCAGCGGGTCTTCGGCATTGGAAAGGCCGTTATGACCGCCTGCAAGCCAGGGGTCCTCATACACCACGGCGGCGAGCCATTCCGACGCCTTGGAATAAGCGCGCTTCCACAGAGCGCGAAAGGCGCGGCCCGAACTGACGATCGGCAGATAGTGGACGCCATAATCGGCCGCAATTTCCGACAGCTTATAGGGCATTCCCGCACCGCAGGTGACGCCCGCGATCATCCCGCGGGTGCGTTCCAGCACGCCATGCAGAACCCGCTGCGCGCCGCCCATTTCCCAAAGCACATTGATGTTGATCGCGCCCTTGCCCCCGGCAATCTCGAATGCGCGTTTTACCTGTTCCACAGCGCCCTCGATCGCATAAGCGACCAGTTCCTCATGGCGCTCTCGACGGGTCCTGCCGGAATAGATTTGCGGAATCGGATTACCGAACGCGTCATAGCTATCCGCATTCACGGCCGACACGGTGCCGATTCCCCCGGCAGCAGCCCAGGCGCCCGAACTCATATGGTTCGTCGCGGCGACCCCCTTGCCACCCTCGACCAACGGCCACACTTCGCGGCCGCCATAGTTGATGGGCCTGACACCCTTGAACGTCATTTGTGCTCCTAACAGTCTGAACGACCCATGGTTAACCGCAGCCTATAGCAAGTTTTCCGGGCAGTGCATGGATTTTCCGCAAAATATCTGCCGGACGCGCGCTCAATCTCTCAAAGGCGCTCCAGTCACGCAATCGCCCCTTCATAAAGTGCAACATAGCGTTTGACCATATCCGCTTCGAGACCGGCAGTCTGCGCCTTTGCAAAGACCCGAAATCGCATCAGGCCAGGGCATCGCCGCATAGGCATAAGCATAGACATCGACATCGATGCCATGAGCGATTGGCGGGTTTTCCATTCCGGCTATTTCCACGCGGAACGGAAGGCAGGGTTCAGACGTCCGCGCATGGGCGCAAGTCAACGCCAGAGGATCGGCGCAAACGGTGCTCTGTGCCCCAGAGGTTCATCAGGCGAACGGTCCGGGCCTCCTTGCCGCCAGGGTTGAAGCTGCCGTAGGGGTGGAAGATCAGCGGACCACCGTCAGCCGCGCTCCGCCACCCGCGCCAGCAGCCGGTCGACTGCGGCGATGGTTTCCGGTTCGGTAAAGGTTGGCGTATGGCCAACGCGCGAGACGGTCACGACTTCGGCTTCGGCACCGATTTCGCGTTTCATCTTCTGCGCCGTTGCGTCACTCATCAGATCGGACAATTCTCCACGCAGGATCAGGGTCGGCACCGAAGAGAAGGCGCTCATCACCGGCCACATATCGACGCCCGCCTCGCCGCCCGGCAGGCGCAGCGGTTCGGCGATGCGCATATCATAATCAAGCACTACGCGCCCCTGACTGTTGAGCCGGTAGAGCCGCTTCGCCATGCCGAGCCAGTCCTCGAGCGTATAGTCAGGATAAACGTCCGCCTGTGCTTCGGCGAGGGCGCGGGCGGCATGAACCCATGTCGGATGATTGCTGGCGACACCCACATATTCCTTGATCCGCTCCAGCCCTCTCGCTTCGATATCGGGGCCGATATCGTTGATGACGGCGCCTGCCAGCCTGTCCTTGTGGGTAGGCGCCATAATCATCGTCAATATCCCGCCGAGCGACGTGCCGATCATGACAAAGCGTTTCAGCGCCAGATCGGTCAGCAGGCGCTCCACATCCTGAACATAGGTCAGCGGCACATAGGTCATCGGGTCCTTGGCCAGCGCACTTTCCGAACGCCCGCGCATTTCGAGACAGATTACCCGCCATTGCCCGGCAAGCCGTTCGGCCAGCGCCTCGAAATCTCGAGCGTTGCGCGTCAGGCCCGGCAGGCAGATGATCGGCGGACGCGACTGATGATCCTTATCTGCGTGATAATCGCGATAATGCAGGCGCAACCCGTCGTTCGACCACCAATAACCATCGGCAAACCCAGCCATACTTGAACCTCCCATAGACAGTGCCCCATATTGCCGCATGATCCTTGCCCCGCAACCCGCCAAATTCACCCCCGCGACCGACATAGCGGCCCTGCCCACCATCGGTGTTCCGGTCCGCCCCGCCGATTTCCCCCGGCGCCTGTTGCGTTTCCGCAATGACCGCTGGGCGGAAACGGTCGGGCTCGACCATCTCGACGAGGACCGCTGGATCGCGCATTTCGGATCGTTTGAGCCGTTGGAAGGGTCGCTCGAACAGCCGCTTGCCCTGCGCTATCACGGGCATCAGTTCCGGGTTTACAATCCCGAGATCGGCGACGGGCGCGGTTTCCTCTTCGCCCAGATGCGGGATGGTCTCGGCCGGTTGATGGACCTGGGCACCAAGGGGTCCGGCCAGACCCCCTATAGCCGTTTCGGCGACGGGCGCCTGACGTTGAAAGGCGGCGTGCGGGAAATATTGGCGACCGAAATGCTGGAGGCACTGGGCGTTCCCACGTCGAAAACCTTTTCCATCATCGAGACGGGGGAGGAACTGATGCGCAATGACGAGCCGTCGCCCACCCGTTCCTGCGTGCTCGTCCGCCTCTCCCACTCGCATATCCGCATTGGCAGTTTCCAGCGCGCGGCCGCGATGGAGGACACCGACCTGCTGCGCGCATTGACCGATTATGCCCTCACCCGCCTTTATGGAGTCGAACCGGGGGATGACCCGGCAGCGCAGTTGCTCGATCTCGTGGTCGAACGCACCGCCGATCTCGCGGCGAGCTATATGATCGCGGGCTTCGTGCATGGCGTGCTCAACAGCGACAATATCAATGTGACCGGCGAAAGTTTCGATTACGGCCCATGGCGCTTCACGCCCTATTGGGAACCGGCCTTTACCGCCGCCTATTTCGATCATCAGGGGCTTTATGCCTTTGGCCGGCAGGCCGAGGCGATCCACTGGGACGTGGCGCAACTGGCGATAGCATTGCGCCAGATCACCGAAACGGAACCGCTGGTAAAGGCGCTGGAACGCTTTCCCGACCTTTATTCCAATGCGGTGCGGCGGCGCTTCTGCTGGCGCCTCGGCATCGGCTTTCCGGGTGAGGAACGCTCGGGAACCCTGCTCGAAACCGCCGTGCAGGGCATGACCGGCGATCGGGTGATGATCGACCGTTTCTTCTTCGACTGGCGCGGGGGCCAACTCCGCAATGGCGAAGCGCGCGATCGTTATGCCGGAGAGGCGTGGGCGGATTTTCGGGATGCCGTTGACGGTCTGGCCAATGAGGCTGCGACTGCCCACCCCTATTGGGACGGCACTGAACCTTGTTCGATGCATATTGAGGAGGTCGAATCCCTGTGGTCAGCCATTGCCGACCGGGATGACTGGTCGCCGCTTTATCAAAAAGTGGATCGGATCAGGATGATGCGGGCCGCCCATGAAGGCCGCTCTTCCGACGGCTGAAACCAGGGCTGCCCCCTTTAAAATCGCCCTTGAATCGGGCATAGCCGCAAGGATGACCGAAAAGCTCCAGTCCTTCGAACCTGCTACCGGAAATTTGCTGTGGGAAGGGGAGCATAATGACATCGATGCGGAGGTGGAACGCGCGGCCTCGGCCTGGATGCATTGGGCGGCCAGATCCGTTTCCTTTCGGGTCGAAACCATGCGGCGCTTCGCCAATGTGGTCCGTGCACAGGAGGAAGCCTTTGCCGATCTGATCGCGCGCGAAACCGGCAAGCCCTTATGGGAAGCTCGTACCGAGGTCGGATCGGTCATCAACAAGGTCGATATTTCCGTTGCCGCCTATTCGGAACGCACCGGTCAGCGCCGCCTCGAAGGCGCGATGGGCGCGCGGCAGAATTTGCGGCACAAGCCTCATGGCGTGATGGCGGTACTCGGCCCCTATAATTTCCCGGCGCATCTGCCCAACGGCCATATCGTTCCGGCGCTGATCGCGGGCAATGCGGTCGTGTTCAAGCCATCGGAAAAAACCCCGGCAACCGCCGCCATGCTGGTCGATTTCTACCATCAGGCCGGTGTGCCCGCCGATCTCGTCCGGCTGGTGATCGGTGGGCCGGATCAGGGTAAGGAGCTGGTCGCCCATCCGCTGGTCAACGGCATATTATTTACGGGGTCCGCCCGTACCGGCATTGCGATCAACCGGGCGCTGGCCGGAAACCCCGAAAAGATCGTCGCGCTGGAAATGGGTGGCAACAACCCGATCCTGCTCTGGGACACGCCCGATCTGGCCACCGCCGCAACGCTGATCGTGCAATCGGCTTTCCTCTCCGCGGGGCAGCGCTGCACGGCTGCGCGGCGGCTGATCGTGAAGGACAGCCTTGCCCCTGCAATCATCGAAGAACTGAAGAAACTGACGCCCCGGCTCATCCTCGATCACCCTCACGCGGACCCCGCGCCTTTCATGGGCCCGGTGATCGACAATCACGCCGCCGACGGCCTCACCGAAAGCTTCGTCACGCTGATGAGCATGGGCGGCCGTCCGATCCTGCACATGAAACGTCCGCATGACCACCTGCCTTTTCTCTCCCCTGCCATCGTCGACATCACCGCGATGAGCGAACGTCCGGATATCGAACTGTTCGGTCCGCTGCTGCAAATCGTGCAGGTCGACGATTTCGACAGCGGCATTCGGGAATGCAACGCCACCCGCTATGGCCTGTCCGCTTCCCTGATCGGCGGAACCCCGGAACATTATGACCAGTTCTGGGCGAGCGTGCGCGCCGGTGTCATCAACTGGAACCGGCCGACCAACGGCGCCCCTTCCAATGCGCCCTTCGGCGGCGTCGGCGTATCCGGCAACCACCGGCCGAGCGCCTATTATGCCGCCGATTATTGCGCCTATCCCGTCGCCTCTTCCGAAACAGAGCACCTGCGCGCCTCACTGGGCGTCGGGGTCATGCCGATAGAGGTCGATACCAGCACCATGGGCGACTGAAACCGGGCCGGAATCAATCGGCATATTGCTGCTTCGGCTGGTTGCAGCCCCAGCCCTGACAGGCCGAAAATGGCGCTTTTAGGCATTTCCGATGCTCACATGCAGTGAGCAGTTTTCGTTGACACGAGACGCGCAGCTCGTTTCCGGAGCAGGCAAAAACCACCATCGTCGGCTCGTCATCTTCCGAATGTCGATCGGCCCCAGACTCGCCTTCAATAGATTTCCTACTCACCGCCAAAAAGATTTTGCGTTGCGGGAATGAGGGGAAAGAGCGATTTCGCCAGCATGGCTGACATCGCATCCCTTCCCGTTTCGAGTGCCCCTATCGGCACCGTGTGGCTCGTCGGCGCAGGACCGGGCGATCCCGAACTGCTGACGCTGCGCGCCGCGCGGCTGATCGGCGGTGCGGGGCTGATCGTTCATGACGGTCTCGTCGCCCCGGAGATATTGGCGCTGGCCCGCCCCGATGCCGAACTGGTTTCGGTCGCCAAGGCCCGATCGCGCCACAGTATGCCGCAGGACCGGATCAACGCGCTGCTGGTGCGTGAAGCACTGGCCGGACGCGACGTGGTGCGCCTGAAGGGTGGTGATCCGTTCATTTTCGGACGCGGCGGCGAGGAACAGGAAGCCTGCATCAAGGCGGGCGTTCCGGTCAAGACCGTCCCCGGCATCAGCGCGGCCGTGGGCTGCGCCGCCGAGGCGGGCCTGCCGCTGACCCATCGCGGTCTGTCGAGCGCGGTGACCTTCGTTGCCGGGCAATGCAAGGGCCTGACCGATCAGAACTGGGCGGGCCTTGCGGGCCGTGACCGGACGCTGGTCATCTATATGGGCGTCGCGACTGCGGGCGACATTGCCGACAAGCTGATCGCCGACGGGATTACGCCCGACATGCCGGTCGCGGTACTGGAAAAGGGCACACGCCCCGACAGCCGGACGCTGATCGCCAATCTCGCCGGGCTGGGTCGGATGGTCGAGGAGCAGAAGGTCGAAAGCCCGGCCCTGATCGTCGTGGGCGATGTGGTCCGCCAGATCGCCCCTGTGGAATTGCGGGCCGCCTTTGCCCGAAAACTGGAGAATGCCGCGTGAAATTGTTGACCGGAAATGATCTCGCCACCGGCGACGTGATCTGGTGGACCGGCTCGGGATGGTCGCTCCATGTCGGCGATGCAGTCGATGCCGGAGCCGAGGGGGAAGCGATCCTCGCGCGCGAGAGCGAAGCGAGGCGCGTCAATGCCGGCTATATCATTGATGCCGAACAGGGCGCGAACGGCCCCCTGCCCCTTCATATCAAGGAACGCATCCGTGCCAGCGGGCCGACCGTGCGCGCCGATCTTGCCATCAACACCGATATTCCGATCGTGAGGGCCTGACCCATGTACCGTTATGATAATTATGATCAGGCCATGGTCGATGCCCGGGTCGAGGAATTCCGCGATCAGGCACGCCGTCGCCTTGCCGGGGAAATGACCGAGGATCAGTTCAAGCCGCTGCGCCTGATGAACGGCCTCTATCTTCAGCTCCACGCCTATATGCTGCGCGTCGCCATCCCCTATGGTACGCTGTCCGGGCCCCAGATGCGGATGCTGGGCCAGATCGCCCGCAAATATGACAAGGGTTATGGCCATTTCACCACGCGCCAGAACATCCAGTATAACTGGATCAAGCTGGAGGATGCCGCCGATATTCTCGCCGATCTGGCGAGCGTCGAAATGCATGCGATCCAGACCAGCGGCAATTGCATCCGCAACATCAGTTCGGATCAATATGCCGGTGTCGCCGCCGACGAGGTGACGGACCCCCGTCCCTGGGCCGAATTGCTGCGCCAATGGTCGAGCTTCCACCCGGAATTCAGCTATTTGCCGCGCAAGTTCAAGATCGCCGTCATCGCGTCGGCGCAGGATCGCGCGGCGATGCGCCTGCACGATATTGGCCTCGAGCTGGTGAAGAAGGACGGCGTCATTGGCGCCAAGGTCTTTGCCGGCGGCGGCATGGGCCGCACCCCGATGGTCGCGCCGGAAATTCGCGACTTCGTGACCGAGGATGAGATCATCGCCTATGTCGAGGCCTGCCTGCGCGTCTACAACCGCTATGGCCGCCGCGACAATAAGTACAAGGCGCGGATCAAGATCCTCGTCCATGAACTGGGCGTCGAGGAATATCGCCGTCAGGTCGAGGAAGAATTCGCCCATATGAAAACACTGGGCATCGACCCGCCGGTGGCGGAACTCGATCGCATTCGGTCCTATTTCGCGGACCCGGCCTATGAAAGCGGCCTTTCCGAAGAGGTGAACCGCAGCGACCCGGATTTCGCGTTGTGGCTCGACCGCAATGTCGTCGCCCACAAACAGCCCGGCTATGCGATTGCCAATATCAGCCTGAAGCCGGTGGGCGGTATTCCCGGCGATGCGACCGCGGAGCAGATCGAGCTGATGGCCGATCTTGCCGAGCGTTATTCGCTCGACGAACTGCGCGTCACCCATGCTCAGAATATCGTGCTGCCCTATGTCCGGAAGGCCGATCTTTACGCACTGTGGAAGGAACTGGACGAAGCCGGTCTCGGTGCGGCCAATCTCGACCGGATCAGCGATATCATCGCCTGCCCCGGCCTCGATTATTGCAGCCTTGCCAATGCGCGCTCTATCCCGGTCGCGCAGAAGATCGCGACCCGCTTTGCCGGAAACGGCAAGGAAGCGGCAATCGGCGAGATGAAGCTGAAAATCTCTGGCTGCATCAATGCCTGCGGTCATCATCATGCCGGGCATATCGGTATTCTCGGCGTCGACCGGAAAGGCACGGAAAATTATCAGCTCCTGCTCGGCGGATCGGGGGCGGAAGATTGCTCTCTGGGGCAGATCACCGGCCCCGGCTTCGACGAGAATGGTATTGTCGACGCGGTCGAGCGCGTGACCGATCTCTATCTGGCGCAGCGGTCCGAGGGCGAACGTTTCCTCGATACTTATCGCCGTCTCGGCATGGCCCCGTTCAAGGAGGCGATCTATGGTTGATCATCTGGATTTCCGTAATGGCGCGGTCAGCACCGAAACCCCGGTTTCGATCGAGGAATTTCTCGGCGCGTCCAACGCCACCGCCGTGCGCATCGAACCGGGTGAGGATGCCCGCGCGCTGCTGCCGCATCTTGACCGGCTTGCACTGGTCGAGGTGAGCTTCCCCGTCTTCGGCGACGGACGCGGCTACAGCTCCGCCCGCATCCTGCGCGAGGCGGGGTATCAGGGCGAACTGCGCGCCAGCGGCGACGTGCTGGTCGATCAGCTGTTCGCGATGCGCCGTTCCGGTTTCGACAGCTTCGCACCCAACGCACCGCTGGATCCGGCGGTGGTGAAGGCCAGCCTCGAACGCTATGCCGATGTCTATCAGAAGACGGTCGACGGCCGCCGCCCGGTCTGGGCCAAGCGGCACGAGGTGGCGTGACCATGGCCGGAACCGCCCGCAAGCTTGACGTGATCGATGCCCGTCCCGCCTTCACTCAGGCGGATGCGGATGCCCTCAATGCACGTTTCGAGGGCGTGGACACGCAGACCATGCTGCGCACATTGTTTGCGGAACGCATATTGGGGAATGTCGCGGTTGTCTCGTCTTTCGGTACCGAGAGCGCAGTTCTATTGCATCTCGTAGCGCAGGCCGACCCTTCCGTGCCGGTCATCTTCGTCGATACGCTGAAGATGTTTCCCGAAACGCTCGAGTATCGCGAAACGCTTGTCACCAGCTTCGGTTTTACCGACAGCCGCGTAGTAACACCCGATCCCGATGCGCTGGCGGCGAAGGATGATAAGGGCCTGCGCTGGTCCTATGACCCGGACGGGTGCTGCGACATCCGCAAGGTAGAACCGATGGCCCGTGCTAAAAACGGTCTCGACGCCTGGATTTCCGGGCGCAAGGCCTTCCAGTCCGTGACCCGGCAGAATCTGCCGCGTTTCGAGATCGAGGAAGGGCGGATCAAGCTCAACCCGCTCGGTGACTGGGCCAAGGACGATCTTGAGGCCTATTTTGCCGAGCATGACCTGCCCCGCCATCCGCTGGAGGCGCAGGGTTATCTTTCCATCGGGTGCGAGCCCTGCACTTCCAAGGTGATGCCGGGCGAAGACCCGCGTGCCGGGCGCTGGCGCGGCTGGGACAAGGTCGAATGCGGCATTCATACGCCCTCGACTCCGGTCGCCGACCCCGACGATCCGGCGAACCAGCCGGTCTTCTGAATTTTCTCAATCCAGCCCCGCATCCACACGGGGCTGGACAGCGCCGATCCCGTTCCTATTCTGGCCCGACCGGATACAAGGGACGGAGCATTTATGGATCGCCGCGATTTTCTGTTGACCACAGCCGCCACCATGGCGGCCACTACCACCTCATGGGCTTATGCCCTATCGCCTGCGCCGGACGCTGTCGCTTTCCCCATTGATGAGGTCTTCCAGGCGATATTCGAGGCGAAGCTGAATGCCTCGCCGGAGATGGCGACCGGGCTTGGCTTCGATAAGGGCACACGAGCAGCCATGAA
The DNA here is from genome assembly GCA_006226685.1 of Sphingomonadales bacterium. GTDB lineage: Bacteria > Pseudomonadota > Alphaproteobacteria > Sphingomonadales > Sphingomonadaceae > Sphingobium. The sequence continues at coordinate 27,808 of SBGG01000008.1, read as the reverse complement.
GGGGCAGCTCGACGACAACAGCCTGAAAGCCGTCAGCGATGATCTGGCGCGTACCCGCAAGGCACTGGCACAGTTGGAACCGTTCCGGGATCAGAACCTCCCGGATCAGGATGCACTTAATCTGGAATGCATTCGTTACGCGCTGGAACGCGAAATGGTCGCGCCCAAAAAATATGATCTGGCCTCCATCGCCCGGCCCTATCGTATTTTCCAGCAGGGCGGCGCCTATTTTGAAACGCCGGATTTTCTCGACAGCAGCCACACCATTGCCACGCGGGAAGATTGCGAGGCCTATCTATCCCGCCTCTCCGCCTTCGCCACCGCGCTGGACAATGACAGCAGCGTCCAGCAATCCTATGCGGCGCGAGGGTATCTCGCGCCCGACTGGTCGCTGGAGCTGACTCTGGGACAGCTTGCCAAGCTGCGCCAGCAACCTGCAGAAAGCTGCTCAATGGTTATGTCGTTGGCCAATCGCGCGGCCAGCGCGGGCATTGCCGGGGACTGGGCCGGACCGGCCGCCCGGATCGTCGCCAGCGCCATCTACCCGGCACTGGATCGGCAGATCGCCCTGCTTACCGAACTAAGGCCCTCGACGGCGGCAGGCGATGGCCTGTGGCGCGTGCCGCGTGGCGATGAAATCTATGCCGATGCGCTGATGCAATCGACCACCACCATCATGACGCCCGACGAAGTCCACAGACTGGGTCTGGAACAGGTCGCCGAAATCACCGCGGAAATGAACCGGATTCTCGATGCGGAAGGCTTTACAAAAGGCATTATCGGCGCCCGGCTCGCCGAACTCAATGTCCGCCCCGATCAGATTTACGCCAATTCCCCGGAAGGCCGTTCGGCCCTGCTGGCGCAGCTCAACACCGATTACGCAGCGATGAACGCCCTGTTGCCCGGCGCCTTCACCAATCCGCCCAATGCACCGCTGGAAATTCGTGCGGTTCCAGAGGAAATTCAGGATGGAGCCTCGAACGGCTATTATCGCCGGGCGGCGCTGGACGGGTCGCGCCCGGCCATTTATTTCATCAATCTCAAGGAAACCGCAGACTGGCCGAAATATGGCCTGCCCGCTCTCACTTTCCATGAGGGCGTGCCGGGACATCATCTGCAAATTTCGATATCGCAGGCCAGCAAGGCGATGCCGATGCTTCGCAAGACCGCTTTCCTCAGCGCCTATGGGGAAGGCTGGGCGCTCTATGCCGAACAGCTCGCCGATGAACTCGGCGCCTACAAAAACCAGCTGGAACGCGTGGGCTATCTTCAATCCTTCCTGTTTCGCGCCGCTCGGCTCGTTATCGATACCGGGCTGCATGCCAAGCGCTGGTCACGGGAAAAGGCCACTGCCTATATGGTCGAAACCACCGGCTTTGCGGAGCCGCGCTGCCAGCGTGAAGTGGAGCGCTATTGCACCCAGCCGGGTCAGGCATGTAGCTACAAGGTCGGACATGCCGCATGGGTTCGGGCCCGCATCAAGGCGCAGGCCATGCTCGGGGATAAATTCGATCTCCGCTATTTCCATGATGTGCTGAACGACGGCGCCATGCCGCTCGCCATATTGGAAAAGCGCATCGAAGCGCGCAGCCGCGCCGTCCTCAACGGCTGAAAATTGGGACAGCAGGGCCGCTTCCCGCAACGGAGCGGCCCTGTTTCACGGTCGGTCGGAAGTTCTTCGACCGCTGCTTTGCTCCGTTCGGGCGGCCTGTTCACGCCCGTGACAAAGCCAATGACGGAAAGCCGCCCCTGCCCGCGCCGCATATCATCCCAATGTCGATCGGCTCTTGAACAGGGCCATTGTCGACGGCCTTAAAGACAACGCGCCAGCCTGTTGACCGGCGATATCACCCCGGTTTTCAGTCGTCATATTCCGGCACGGCGGCATATTCACCCTCAGCCAGATCACTGAACCGCGTGATTTTCGCATCGAACTTCATACGGACCTTGCCAGTCGCGCCGTGACGTTGCTTGGCGACGATCAGTTCGGCAAGGCCGTAGACCCGCTCCATTTCCATCGCCCATTTGGCGTGATCCTCATGGATCTTGGCATCGTCGCCTTCGACCGGCCGCTTGGGTTCTCGTGACTGGACATAATAATCCTCGCGAAACACGAACCAGACCATGTCGGCATCCTGCTCGATCGAGCCGGATTCGCGTAAGTCCGACAATTGCGGACGCTTATCCTCGCGCTGTTCGACCGCACGGGAAAGCTGGGAAAGCGCCAGCACCGGCAGGTTCAGTTCCTTCGCCAATGTCTTGAGACCACGGCTGATTTCCGAAATTTCCTGCACGCGATTGTCGCCGCCGCGCCCGGACCCCTGCAACAATTGCAGATAGTCGATCACGATGAAGCCGATATCATGACGCCGCTTCAACCGCCGCGCGCGGGTGCGCAGCGCGGCGATGGTGAGGCCCGGCGTATCGTCGATAAAGAGCGGCAGTTCCTGCAGCTCTCGCGCCGCGCGGGAGAGATTCTGGAATTCGGTCCGGCTGATCTTGCCCATGCGCAGGGCTTCGCCGCTAATACCGGATTGCTCCGCAAGGATACGCGTCGCCAGCTGATCCGCTGACATTTCCAGCGAGAAGAAAGCCGTCTTCGCCCCCATATTCTTCTCGGGCGCAATACCGTCAGCATCGTCGCGCAACCAGCGTGCGGCGGCATTATAGGCGATGTTGGTGGCGAGCGACGTCTTGCCCATGCCGGGGCGCCCGGCCAGGATCATGAGATCCGAATTGTGAAGACCGCCGATCTTCTCGTTAAGGCTGGTAATGCCGGTGGTGATACCGGAAAGATGGCCCCCGCTGTTGAGTGCGCGTTCGGCCACCTGCACCGCCATGGTGCTGGCCTGAAGGAAATTCTTGACCGAACCGACCTCGCCCTCGCCCTCCGACACCTTGTAAAGCGCGACTTCGGCCGCCTCTATCTGCCCCTTGGGATCGACATCCTCGCTGGTGTCGAGCGCATTGTCGACCAGTTCGCGCCCCACGCCGACAAGCTGCCGCAACAGGGCAAGATCATAGATTTGCTGCGCGAAATCCCGGGCACCGATGAGCGAGGCCCCGCTCGCGGTCAACTGCACCATATAGGCCGCTCCGCCCAGTTCCTTGAGCGCAGGGTCCTGATCCAGCATCGGCTTCAACGTCACCGGGCTCGCCACCATATTGCGGTCGAGCAGCTTCAATATCGCTTCATAGATGCGGCCGTGGACCGGCTCGAAAAAATGCTCGGGACGCAGCTTCATCTGCACATCCTCCGCGACTCGGTTATCGATGAGAAGCGCGCCGAGCAGCGCCGCCTCCGCCTCGATATTGCGCGGGAGTTCGCGAATCGCACCCTCGGGCGCGTCGACCAGTTTCAATGCTTCTGCCATGGAAGGCATATTCGTCCCTGCCGGGGAGAGTGGCAAGCCCTCCCCCTCCCTCTCCTCCCTTTTCTTCGGGGATGGATCGCGCGAAGCTGTGCATAACCCGGTTGCCGCATCGCAATATCCCCCTTGATCTTTGTCGAGCGTCGCCGCACTGCTTGCAGGATAATGGCCGATCCCCGCATCATAGACATTACGCTCGACCAGCAGAGCATCATATGGCGTAGCGCCGATGTCGAGCAGGAACGCAGAATCGCCATATTCGACCTACTCGAGGAAAATTATTTCGCCCCGCTGCGCGCTCATGAGGATGGCTATGCAGGCCCTTATCGCGTGCGCCTTTCGACGCAGGAAGGGCGGTTGGTGATCGAAATCGCGCGAGAGGACGGCTCCCCGCTTGAGGCGATCATCCTTGGCCTTGCCCGCTTTCGCCGCCCGATTCGCGAATATTTCGCGATTTGCGACAGCTATTTTCAGGCGATCCGCCAGTCTTCGCCGCAGCAGATCGAAACCGTCGATATGGCGCGCCGGGGCATCCACAATCAGGCGGCGGAAATGCTGATGGAACGGCTCGAAGGCAAAATCGAACTGGATTTTGACACGGCGCGGCGGCTCTTCACCCTCATTTGTGTGCTGCACATCAAGCAATGAGCGTCGGCCCGAGGACGATATCGATGCCGTGGACCGTGCGGCTGCGCTGGGGAGTCGGTCTGCTCCTCGTACTGGCCATTGCCGCAGGCATAGCCTGGTGGATCGCGGCCCATTGGGCGCCTTCGCGCGAGGGATATCCGGTGCAGGGCCTTTCCGTTTCCGCCGCTCAGGGCGAAGTGGACTGGGGCACATTGCGCGCACAGGGCGCCGATTTCGCTTATATTCGCGCGACATCGGGAACGGCCGCGCGCGATCCCCGGTTCGCCGACAACTGGGCGCAGGCGCGCCTCACGGGGTTGCGGTACGGCGCGGAACTGGTGTTCGACCCATGCCAACGGGCCAGCGATCAGGCAACATTGTTCATCACCACCGTCCCGCGGGATAATGCCGCACTGCCGCCTGTGGTAAGGATCGCGTCGGACGAACAGTGCCCGTCCCCGCCGGGACGCGACACCATCCTTTCAGAGCTCAACACATTGCTGAACGTGATCGAGGTTCATGGCGGCAAACCCGCGCTCATTCGCCTGCCCGAAGCGATGGAGCGCCAATATGATCTGGCCAGCGGCATCAACCGGACGCTCTGGCTGGAAGGCAATTTCTTCGCCCCCGATTATGCCAGCCATGGCTGGGTAATCTGGACGGCATCGGACATGCGACGCATCGAGGGTGTTGACGGTCCGGTGGAATGGGATGTGGTGGCACCATGACCAACGTCCCCCAGAACCCCCGCGAGGAAGCTTGTGACGAAATGCTCGTCTCCGCCGCGCGGGAAGCGATGAACCATGCCTATGCACCCTATAGCCGGTTCGCGGTCGGCGCGGCCGCACGCCTGTCCGATGGCAGCATCGTCACCGGGGCCAATTTCGAAAATATCAGCTACGGCCTGTCGCTCTGCGCCGAAACCGTGGCGATTGCATCGGTGAATGCAGCGGGGGCGCTCGCCGACATTGTCGCCATGGCCGTGATTGGCGGCGCTGTGGGCAAGGAAGGGAATGACGGTAACGAACCGATCACCCCCTGCGGGCGCTGTCGCCAGATCATGGCCGAAGCCGCACGGGTTGCCGGGCGCGATTTTCCCGTTTACTGCGCAGCATCGGATGGTCCGGCCCGCGCACTCTATCGCGTGTCCGACCTCCTCCCCCACGCCTTTTCCGCCGCCGGTCTGGCGCGCGGAGACAGCATGTAAGGAATTGCGCGATGTCGATCCTCTCCGATCGCTGGATTCGCCGTCAGGCGCTCGAAAACGGCATGATCGAACCTTTTGTCGAGACGCAGAAGCGGGATGGCTGCATCAGCTACGGCCTGTCTTCCTATGGCTATGACGCCCGTGTCGCCGATGATTTCAAGATCTTCACCAATGTCGATAATGCGATCGTCGATCCCAAGGATTTCGCATCCAACAGCTTCGTCGATCGCAAGACCGACGTTTGCATCATCCCGCCCAACAGCTTCGCGCTGGCCCGCACGGTCGAATATTTCCGCGTACCGCGTGACGTGCTGGTGATCTGCCTCGGCAAGTCCACCTATGCGCGCTGCGGCATCATCGTGAACGTCACGCCGCTGGAGCCGGGCTGGGAAGGCCATGTGACGCTGGAATTTTCCAACACCACCCCCCTGCCCGCGAAAATCTATGCCAATGAAGGAGCCTGCCAGTTCCTCTTCCTTCAGGGCAATGAACCCTGCGAAACCAGCTATGCCGATCGCGCGGGCAAATATATGGGGCAACGCGGCGTTACTCTCCCCAAGCTCTGATTTTTGGGGTTGTACCGTCACCGCATAAAATCACGAAAGTGAACATGGGCGCCACTGGCCCTGATTGCCCTCGGCCGTTCTGGTCGAGGGCTGTTTCGTCTATCATGTGCCCTTATCCGCCGATGCGATAAAATTCGTTTCGGGCCGAGCGAACCCGCCTCAGGACAAGATATGAAAAAGGGCGCCCGATAGGGGCGCCCTTTCCTTTTTCGGCTTGCGCGCCGGTCGGCTTACTTCTTGAGCGTAAGACCACCGAAACGCTTGTTGAAGCGGGCAACCTGACCACCCTGATCGATATTGCGCTGACCGCCGACCCAGGCCGGGTGCGACTTGGGATCGATATCGAGCGCAAGCGTATCGCCCTCGCTGCCCCAGGTCGAACGGGTCTTGAAGGTGGTGCCGTCGGTCATCTGCACCGTGATGAAATGATAGTCGGGGTGGGTATCCTGCTTCATGATAAGCTCCATTTACGACCGGTTCCGACCGGCCTCAAAAGCGAAAAATTCCAAGAAGCGCCGCCGTTAGCCGTTTTCCCTGCAAAAGGCAAGTCCATCGGCCGATCAGTGGCGTTTCAGGCAAAAACGAAAAAGACGCGGATCAATCCGATGGCGGATCGGCGATCATCGCCACGCAATGCGCTTCGGCGGCAAGCTTGCCTTCGACCATCGCCTTGCCGGAGAATTTGCAAATCGCGCCGCGCACCTGCGTGAATTCGACATGGAAATCGACGAGGCAACCGGGTTCAATCGGGCTGCGGAACTTCGCCCCTTCTATGCCCATGAAATAAACGAGCTTGCCCGAGCCGGAAAGGCCCAGCGATTCAACCGCCAATATCCCCGCCGCCTGCGCAATCGCCTCAACGATCAGGACGCCGGGCATGATCGGACGTGTCGGGAAATGTCCCTGAAAAAAGGGTTCATTGACCGACACTGCCTTGACCGCATGAATGGATTTGCTGGGCACCAGCGATACCACGCGGTCGATAAGCAGCATCGGATAACGATGCGGCAGGGCGGCCATGACGGCGCGGATGTCCATCGGACCCCGCACCGCCTCATTTGTCTGCTCGGTTTCGCTCATTATCGCGCCTTAATTTCCACCCTGCTGTGCGTTCGGGCGCCAGCCGGCTGGCGGCGTGATGCTCACGGTCGGGACCAGAGCATTGATCTCGGCGGTGACGGCCGCGGTGATGTCAACGCTGGGCTGATAGGAAATGGTCGCGCCGGGCTGCAGCACCAGATCAACTTTGCTCTTGCTCATCGCGGCCTTCAGCGCATCGCCGATCTTCGCACTGATCTGCTCCTCAACATAAGCGTTGGCGAGCGCAATCGGCTGACCGATACGCTGAAGCTCGGCCTGAGCATCCTGCTGGCTCTTCTGCAGCGCCTGATATTGGGTCTGCAAAGCCGGGGTGCTCTGGCCGTTGGCAGCCTTCACTGCGGCCTGAAACGCGTCGCCCTTCTGCTTCAGCTCGGTATCGAGCGCAGTTTTGCGCGTGTTGAAATTATCGATGTTCGCCTTGTAGGTCGTCTGCATCTGGGTACGGGCGGTGGTGGCGGCATTGCTGTCATTCACCGCCTTGTCGATATCGGCAACGGCGATACCCAGCTTCGACTGGGCGCTGGCGGGAAGCACGGTGGCTGCGAGCGCGGCAACCGGAACAGTCGCGAGGGCAACGGCCTTGAACAATGTCTTCATCAGAATTGTGTCCCTATGTTGAAGGTAATGAGTTTGTCGTCGTCGCCCTTTTCCTTGAGCAGGGCCTTCGCGATATCGATACGGAACGGGCCGAAGGGCGAGTTCCAGTTGACGCCGAAACCGACCGAAACACGGGGTTTCAGCGTATTGCCATAATATTCCTCCTCATAGCCGCCGCCGACATAGAGGGTATTATCACCACTTGGGCAAACACCCGGGGAGGTCGCCGTCTCAGTTGAGGTCTGATTGGAATCCTTATAGCAATAGCCCGCATAATTGGTGGTCTGCGGCTTCTTCAGCCCGGCGACGGCACCAGCATCGACGAAGACGGAGGGGCGCAGGCCCATTTCACGCGCGCCGCTGCCCAGCGGAATTTCGACTTCGGCGTGGGCGAGATAATAGATCTTGCCACCCAGCGCGTCGTCGGCGGTCTGGCTGTTCGAACGGGTGTAGCCTCCATTCCCGTCAGACGTCAGATAATAGCGGACCACGCGCGGACCGACGCCACGAATGTCGAAACCGCGCATCTGCGGTTCGCCAAGGAAGAAACGATCGGTCAGGCGAACCTTGTCGACCGCATAGCTATTGCCGTCGATATCCGTATTATAGCGTTGGTTTTCGAGGCTGAAGATATAGCCGCCCTCACCACGCAGACTGAAGATGAAGCCGCTGCCCAGAGAGAACCATTTGCCGGCAGAGGCCCGGCTCTTCACATATTTGACGCTACCGCCCAGCCCGGCGAAATCCTGACTGAAGGTAAAATTGCTGCCGCGCGTCGGACGGATACGGTTGTCGCGCGTATCCCAGATGAAACTGTAGCCGACAGAAGACGTCGTCCGCTTGCCGATCGCGTCGCACAAATAGCGTCCAGCCAGGCGATAATCGCATACGCCATTGGTGTAATAATCGTTAGACAGGCCGACATCGTCGAAGTTCAGCGTGTAGCGCAACGCCAGCGAGCTATATTCGGTCAACGGCACGCCGGCACGGATCTGGAATCCGGTCGTCGTCTGCTGATAAGTGGTATTGCGGCTACCATTGTTCAGATAGTTGAATGCGTTGAGATCGCGGCGATAAAGGTCGCCGCCCAGCGCGATATTCTTGTCGAGCAGATATGGCTCGGTAAAGCCAAGCTCGACCGACTTGGAATAGCTGGAATAGCTGCCCGAAAGGCGCAATTCCTGCCCCATGCCGCGGAAGTTGCGCTGCGTGACCGAGGCCGAGAAGATGAAGCGTTCAAGGCTCGAGAAACCGGCGGAAAGCGACAATTCGCCGGTCGATTTCTCTTCGACATTGGTTTCGAGCACGATCCGGTCGGGCGCAGAACCCGGCTTCTGCTCCACGTCCAGCCGATCCTGAAAGAAGCCGAGCGAATTGATCCGGTCCTTCGACCGCTTCACCTGGAAGCTGTTGAACGCATCGCCTTCGGCCAGACGGAACTCTCGCCGGACAACCTTGTCCTTGGTCAGCGTGTTGCCATTGACATCGACGCGTTCGACATAAACGCGCGGGGCATTGGCGATCCGGAAATCGATCCCCATGGTGAGGGTGTCTTTATCGCGCTTGAAGTCCGGTTCGACATTGGCGAAGGCATAACCGAACAGGCCCGCGGTTTCGCTGAGCTGATCGACCGTATCCTCGACCAGCTTGGCATTATACCATTCGCCCTTGTGCATGGGCAGCATCGCGGTCAGGCGGTCACCCGAAAGATCGCGGATTTCGCTCTGCACTGCCACATCGCCGAATTTGTAGCGATCGCCTTCCTCTACCACATAGGTGATGATGAAATCCTGTTTGTCCGGCGTCAGTTCGGCGACCGCGGAAATCACGCGGAAATCGGCATAGCCCTCGGTCAGGTAGAATTGACGCAGCTTCTGCTGGTCATAGGCCAGGCGATCCGGGTCATAGCTGGTGCCCGAAGAAAAGACGCGGAACCAACGGGATTGCTTGGTCGCCATTTCCCCGCGCAGCTTATTGTCGGAGAATTTATCGTTGCCGATGATATTGATCTGGCGAACCTTGGACTTGGGGCCCTCGGTGATTTCGAAAATGATATCGACGCGATTCTGGTCGAGTTGTACCATCTTCGGTTCGACCGCTGCCGCAAACCTGCCCTGACGGCGATACAGTTCGATGATGCGGGCGACATCGGCACGCACCTTCGACCGGGTATAGATCTGACGCGGCGCCATGCGAATTTCGGGACGGATCTTGTCGTCTTTCAGCCGCTTATTACCTTCAAGAACGATCCGGTTGATGACCGGATTTTCCTTCACCGTGATGGTGAGGGCACCTTCATTGTCACGAATTTGCACATCCGCGAACAACTCGGTCTCATAAAGATCGCGCAATGCGCTATCGAGGCTCTCGCGGGTATAGGTCGTCCCTACACGCAATTTGGTGTAGGAGAGGATCGTCTCCGCCTCCAGCCGCTGCTCTCCCTCGACATTGATCGATCGGATCGTCCGCGCTGCGGGATCAACCGCCGGGGCGGCCGCAGGAGCGGTGCCCGGCTCCGTCTGCGCAAGAAGCGGCGCCGGAAGCACAATGCCGCCGATCATCGTACCGGCAAGCAGGGCGGCGGTCATCGTCGATGCCGATCTATTCCGGGCCATTTCAGTCCTTTTCGTCACAGTCACCCCTGCCATTCTGATCGATATCGGCGATTCTTCGCGAGAGCGCCGATCCTGCTATCCATTATCGCGAAAATGCGAAAGCCTCCTGCCTCAGACCGCTCAGCCGATCAAGCCGGACAGGCTACGCCACAAACCGAAGGAACCCAGGTCATTGAATGTCACCAACACCATGACCGTCAGCAACAGCGCAAGGCCGGACTTATAGGCCCATTCCTGCACCGCCGGGCTGACCGGGCGCCGCTGCACCGCTTCGATCGCGTAAAAAAGCAAATGACCTCCATCCAGCATGGGGATTGGCAAGAGGTTGATGAACCCCAAGTTAATCGAGATCAGCGCCATCAAAAAGAAGAAGCTGGCAACGCCCATCGCCGCCGCCTGCCCAGATATATCGGCGATCTTGAGCGGTCCACCCAGTTCGCTCACAGGGCGACGACCGGTGATGATCTGACCGATGCCGTCAAAGGCCGTGCGGGTAATCGATACCGCCTGCCGGAACCCGACGGCCGGAGCCTCCAGTAAGTTCACCGGGCGCAGACGGATCTCTCCGGAGGCCACGCCGAGCTGCCCGACGCGATAGACATTGCCGAACCGGTCTTCCTCGATCCGCGTTCCCGCCGCGATCGACTTTTCTATCCGGACCCCGTCTCTCTCAATCACATAGGGCAGCAATTCATTGGGACGCAGGCTGACAACGGCGGCTATATCCTGAAAACCGTCAATCTCCCGCCCCATGATACTGACGATGCGATCGCCCGCTTTCAGGCCCGCCGCCTCGGCCGCGCTGCCTTCCGCAACACGCCCGACCACGGGATCGCTGACCGCCTCGCCCCGCACCATGGCGAGGCTGCCGAGCAACAGGACCGCGAACACCAGATTGACGAAAGGCCCTGCCCCGACGATCGCCGCACGTTGCCAGAGGCGAGCCGCCGGAAAACTGCCCATGCGTTCCGCCGCCGGAAGAGAGAGCCAGGCAGGGTCGCTCTGACTCGCTGCGTTCATATCGCCCTTGAACCGGACATAGCCGCCAAGCGGCAGCACCGCGACCCGCCAGCGCGTACCGCGCCGGTCAACCCAGCCCAGCAGCTCCGGTCCAAAACCGATGGAAAAGGTTTCCGCCTTCACCCCGCACCAGCGGGCGACGAGATAATGCCCCATCTCATGGATGAAAACCAACGGCCCGATGACCGCAATAAACGCCACTATCGTCATCAGAACGCTGGGAAAATTCATCAGGCCTTCACACTTTCCGTCAGGCGCTGCGCGGCCTCTCGCGCATGGCGGTCGGCATCGAGCACCTCGGCAATCTTTGCCGGTTTGTTGCCGCTATAGCCTGACAGGACGCGCTCAACAATGGCGCTGATGTCGAGAAAACCGATCCGCCGGTCGAGAAATGCGGCGACCGCCACCTCATTGGCCGCATTAAGGACGGCCGGAAAGGCACCGCCGGCTTCCCCGGCCTGCCGCGCGAGGCGCAGCGCGGGGAACCGTTCTTCGTCCGGCGCCTCGAAATCGAGCCGGCCAACCGTCGTAAAATCAAGCGGCTCGCAGGGGCTATCCATCCGTTCCGGCCAGGCAAGAGCATGGGCGATCGGCAGGCGCATATCCGGGGACCCAAGCTGGGCGATGGTCGAGCGGTCACGATATTCCACCATCGAATGGATGACCGACTGCGGATGCACGGTGATTTCTATGCGATTCAACCCGACCGGAAAAAGGTGCCCTGCCTCAATAAGCTCCAGCCCCTTGTTCATCATCGTCGCGCTGTCGATGCTGATTTTCGCGCCCATCGACCAATTGGGGTGGCGCACCGCTTCCTCAGGCGTAACCGCCGCCATGGCCGCAAGGCTCCGCTCGCGGAACGGGCCGCCGCTGGCGGTCAGGATGATACGACGGACATCTGCTATTTTGCTGCCCGCGAGACATTGAAAAATGGCGTTATGCTCACTGTCCACCGGAAGCAGGGTCGCCCCGGAGAGGCGAGCAGCCTCCATCATCAGCTGACCGGCGGATACCAGCGATTCCTTGTTGGCAAGGGCGACTGTGCCGCCGCTTTCCAGCGCCGCGAGAGTAGGTTCCAGACCGGCACAGCCCACGATCGCAGCCATCGTCCAGTCGGCGCCCAGACGCGCCGCATCGATCAGAGCCCCCGCGCCCGCCGCAGCCTCAATCCCGGTTCCATTCAACGCATCGCGCAACGCCGCATAATGCTTTTCATCGGCGATCACCGCGAGTTGCGCCCGATGCTCAATAGCACACCGAGCCAGCCCGACAGGATCGCTGTTCGCCGTCAATGCCAGTACGCGATAGGAATCGGGGGAACGGGCAATCAGATCCAGCGTGGAAGCGCCGACCGATCCCGTCGCACCGAAGACCGAAATACTGCGCACCGCCGTCATGCGGCTGTCGCCCACAACATCAATCCGGTCGCGATGGCCACGGGTAACAGGCCATCGACCCGGTCGAACAAACCGCCATGGCCGGGGATAAGCTTGCCGCTGTCTTTCACCCCTGCCCGCCTTTTCATCCAGCTTTCGAGGAAATCCCCCGCCTGTGCCAGCACCGCGACGGCACAACCGATACCGATCACCACGACAATAACGACCGGACGCTCCATCATCAGGTCAAGCGCCGAGCGTCCGTCCGCGCCCCATGCGGCAAGCGCATTCAGGATCAGGAAAAGGGCGCCGACCATCACCAGCGTCGCGCCGGTCATGCCGCCATAAAGTCCGGCCCATGTTTTGGACGGGCTGATCGCGGGCGCTATCTTGCGGCCGCCAAAGCGTCTCCCGGCGAAATAGGCGCCGGTATCGGTCGCGATCACCATCAAAATGATGAGCCAGCGCACCGTTCCCGGCATTGCCAGCAAACTGGCACAGGCCGCGCAGATATAGACCAGACCGCCCGCGACCCACAGGGCTTTCCCGGCACTATCCATGTCAAACCGTCGGACCAGCCCCACCATTTCGATGATCAGCCCGCCCCCTACCAGAAAGACGAAGATTTCCAGCGGCCACCCGCCCATGGCGAGGGCAGTCCCGGCAATAGCAACCATGACGATCGCGGAAACCAACCGCACGCCCAGATCGGATTTCGCCCGGCTTTTTCCTTCCGTTCCGCCCGCCCTCATCACAATCCGCCGAAACGGCGCTCCCGCGCGCGGAAATCGTCCAGCGCCTCGGCCAGTGACCGTTCGTCGAAATCGGGCCAGAGCGTGTCGGTAAAATACAGCTCCGCATAAGCCGCCTGCCAGAGCAGAAAATTGGACAGACGCTGCTCTCCCGAAGTACGGATCAAAAGATCGAGCGGAGGCAGACCCGTCGTGTCGAGCAGTGCGGAAATATGGCCGGGCGCGATCGTCGCGGGATCGATTTCCCCTCTCACCGCCTGCTGGGCCAGAATACGGGCAGCCCGGGCCAGTTCATCCTGCGCGCCATAGTTGAGCGCGATCACCAATGTCGATTTCCGGTTGGCGCTGGTCCGGGCCAGCGCCTCATCGATCATCCGCACCGCACCGGGTTCAAAGGCGTGATAATCGCCAATGATCCGCAAACGCACGCCATTGGCATGAAATTCATCGAGATCGGACCGGATAAAATGTTTGAGCAGGCCCGTCAGGTCGATGATTTCCTGTTCCGGCCTTTTCCAGTTTTCCGAGGAAAAGGCATAAAGCGTCAGGCATTCGATACCCATGTCCCACGCGGCGCGCGCGGTACGGCGCACCGCATCGACGCCCGCCTTATGCCCGGCGACCCGCGGTAACATACGCTTCTTTGCCCAGCGGCCATTTCCATCCATGATAATGGCGACATGCCGCGCGGCCTGACCGGAACGATCCGATGCGAGACGAGGCGTTACAGCATTGCTGGCCATGCTCAGCGTCCTATCTGGTTGGAAAACAGGCAATTACTGGCCAAGGATTTCTTTTTCCTTATGAGCAAGCGCGGCATCGATTTCGGCGATAATACCATCGGTAAGCTTCTGCACCTCATTTTCGAAGCGCTTGCGTTCATCTTCGCTGATCTCGCCCTTCTTCTCATCCGTCTTGAGGCTGTCCATGCCATCACGGCGGACGTTACGGGCGGCAACCCGCGCCTTTTCGGCATATTGCCCGGCCAGCTTTGCGAGTTCCTTGCGGCGCTCCTGGGTGAGGTCGGGGATCGGCAGGCGCAGCGTCTGACCATCGGAAATCGGGTTCAGACCGAGGCCCGCCGAACGGATCGCCTTTTCCACCGGCGTGACATTGCTGCGGTCCCAGACCTGGACAGAGAGCATGCGCGGCTCGGGCGCGGAAACGGTCGCGACCTGATTGAGCGGCATATGGGCGCCATAAACCTCGACCGTCACCGGATCGAGCAGCGCCACATTCGCCCGCCCGGTACGCAGACCGGTAAGATCCCCTTTCAGCGATTCCACCGCGCCCTTCATGCGCCGTTCCAGATCTGCCTTGTCGAACTGGGCCATGTCTTTCTCCTTATGCCAGATGGGGGTCAGGCGGCATCGCGCCCGGGAAGGCCGACGGTGGTCGCAACACCCTGCCCGTTCAGCACCCGCGTCAGATTGCCCGTTTCCCTGATATTGAAGACGATGATCGGAATGGCGTTTTCCCGGCACAGCGCAACGGCACTGGCATCCATCACCTTCAGATTGTCGTTGAGAACGCGATCGAACGATACCGTATCATAGCGCTTCGCCGTGGCGACCTGCTTCGGGTCGGCGTCATAAACGCCATCCACGCTGGTGCCCTTGTACAACGCATCGCACCCCATTTCGGCGGCACGCAGCGCGGCGGCGGTATCGGTGGTGAAGAAGGGATTGCCGGTTCCGGCGGCGAAAATGACGATCCGGCCCTTTTCCATATGGCGCACGGCGCGACGACGGATATAGGGCTCGCACACGGTTTCCATCGGAATGGCGGATTGGACCCGGGTGGGGTGCCCCATGCGTTCCAGCGCATTCTGCACCGCAAGCGCATTCATCACCGTCGCTAGCATACCCATATAATCGGCACTGGTACGATCGAAGCCCTTGGCCGCCGCTGCAAGCCCGCGAAATATATTGCCGCCGCCCACGACCATGCAGATTTCGAACCCTGCATCCTTCGCTGCGGCAACCTCTCCGGCGATACGGTCGACGGTCGACGGATCGATACCGAACGCCCCTTCCCCCATCAACACCTCGCCCGAAAGTTTGAGGAGAATGCGCTTGGGCTGAGGGCGTGACATAAAAGCTGGTTCCGGTCCGGTCATGGAAATGGCGCGCACCTTAATCGGCACGCGCCACTGTGCCAAGCGTTCAGCAACGCCCGGCAGAATTAATTACAATTCAGACGCCTGCGGCGGCGGCGACTTCGGCCGCGAAGTCCGTCTCTACCTTCTCGATGCCTTCACCGAGCTGGAACCGGACATAGCCCTTGAGCGTGATCGAAGCGCCCGCATCCTTCGCCGCCTTGGCGACGACATCGGCGATCGGTGTCTTGTTGTCGATCACGAAAAGCTGCGAAAGCAGGGCATTTTCCTTGGCGAACTTCGCCACCGCGCCATCGACCATCTTGGCGATGATCTCAGCAGGCTTACCGCTTTCAGCAGCCTTTTCCGCCGCGATCGAACGCTCACGCTCCAGCATTTCGGGGTCGATCTCGTCAGCCGACAGAGCCAGCGGGAAAGCGGCGGCGATGTGCATCGCAATCTGCTTGCCCAGCGGAGTCAGCACGTCAACCGGAGCATCGCCTTCCAGCGCGACCAGCACACCGATCTTGCCCAGACCCGGCGCGGCAGCATTGTGAACATAATCCACAACGACACCCTTCTCGACCGCCACACTGGCGATACGACGCAGCGTCTGATTCTCGCCGATGGTGGCGACATTGGCGACCAGCTTGTCGTTGACAGTGCCACCGCCCGGATAATCGGCAGCGGACAGGGCTTCCACGTCGCTGGCAGCGGTCGACAGGGCGACGGCCGTCACATTGCGGACGAAATCCTGGAACTGTTCGTTCTTGGCAACGAAGTCGGTTTCGCTGTTGACCTCAACCGCGACACCCTTGGTGCCGTCGACCGCAACGCCGACCAGCCCTTCGGCCGCGGTACGGCTCGACTTCTTCTGTGCGGCAGCAAGGCCCTTGGCGCGCAGCCAATCGACCGCCGCTTCCAGATCGCCATCGGTTTCGGCCAGCGCCTTCTTGCAGTCCATCATGCCGGCGCCCGAGCGCTCGCGCAGTTCCTTGACAACGGCGGCGGTAATCTGTGCCATTTTCGATTCCTTCGCTTCGATAGGTTTACATAAACAGGCGGGCGCATCCGCATCCGGCGCGCCCTACCCCGTCAGCATTTCAGTTTCGCGAAACGCGAAGCCGATGGATCAGGCCTCAGCGGCAACGCTTTCTTCGGCCGGCGGCTCGTCGAGCGCGCCCAGATCGATCCCAGCGGCTTCCTGCGCACCACGATTGCCCTTGGTCGCGGCGGTGGCAATCGCCTCGCAATACAGGCGGATAGCGCGGCTGGCATCGTCATTGGCCGGAACCGGGAAAGCAATCCCGCTCGGATCGACGTTGGAATCAAGGATCGCAACGACCGGAATGCCAAGGGTGTTGGCTTCCTTGATCGCCAGCTCTTCCTTATTGGCGTCGATCACGAACATCACGTCGGGGATACCGCCCATGTCGCGGATACCGCCCAGCGACAGCTCCAGCTTGTCGCGCTCGCGGGTCATCTGCAGCACTTCCTTCTTGGTAAGGCCGTGCGTATCGCCCGACAGACGCTCTTCGAGTGTCTTCAGACGCTTGATCGACTGCGAAATGGTCTTCCAGTTGGTGAGCATACCGCCCAGCCAACGATGGTTGACGAAATGCTGGCCCGACTTGCGCGCGGCGTCGGCAATTGCGCCCTGCGCCTGACGCTTGGTACCGACGAACAGCACCTTGCCGCCTGCACCCACGGTCGCGGAAACGAACTCAAGCGCGCGGGCGAACAGCGGCACCGTCTGGCTGAGGTCGAGAATGTGGATGCCGTTCCGGTCGCCGAAGATATAGGGCTTCATGCGCGGGTTCCAGCGATGGGTCTGGTGCCCAAAATGCGCGCCGGCTTCGATCAATTGCTGCATAGTGACGACAGGTGCCGCCATAGTCTTTCTCCTTCCGGTTTAACCTCTGGGATTCCGTGACCAGGAACAGGCCCGGCACCGGTATGTGCGAATCCCATGTGGAATGGCACGGGCGCTTAACGGCTCATCAGACGAATGGCAAGCCCCAACAGCCTGTTGACAAGCCGGAACAATGAGAACATAAGGTGAACAAACAATGCTGGTAAGAGATATTACCGCCAAATTGGCCGTTGTTGCAAGCAGCGGCACGGCGGGTGGATATAGAAAGGCTGATTGAGATGGTTGCGATACTGATCGGATTTCTCTTCTTCCTCGCCCTCGTCATGGCGCTAGGTACGATCGCCGGAATGATGCTAACCTATAGGCATAAGGCCTTGGCCGCGCTGCGGCTGGAACATGTGCCCGCAGCCAGCATCCGGCGAATGACGGCACAGCCCTATAGCCCGGCCCGCAGACTTCGTCCGACCGGAACGCTATCGACCGGCAGAAAGCATATCGTGCGAGGCCGCGCCTCCGCTGCCTGAAGTGTGAGGCCCTGCCCCCCCTGTTCGCTCAGTTCGCGATGCCGGCGATCCGAATCTTGCGATAGCTGGCAATGCCGAACGGGATGAGACCGATATAGAGCAGAGATATCGCCAGCAGGGTCATCCAGGGGACGGTGAGCAACAGCGCAGCCAGCAACCCCGCCACTGCGATCACTTCCAGTCGTATGCTTCTACGAATACGAAGCGCCTTCCAGCTGAAGGTTGCGATGTTCGAAATCATCAGAAAGGCGATAAAGGCGGTCCAGGGAGCCACCACATACCATTGCCGAAAAAACGGAAGATCCGTGACGAACCAGCAATAGAGCGGCACAAAGGCAAGGCCTGCTCCGGACGGCGCCGGTACGCCGGTCAGGAAGCCCGCCGATTTATGGGGCTGCACATCCATATCGATCGCCGCATTGAAACGCGCCAGCCGCAACACGCACATCAGCGCGTGGGCAAGAGCAACCACCCAACCGAATTTCGGCATATATTGCAGCGACCAGAGATAGATGATGAGCGCCGGGGTCACACCGAAGGCAATCGCGTCGGAGAGCGAATCCAGTTCTGCGCCGAAGCGACTTTCTCCGCGCAGCAACCGGGCGATACGACCATCCAAACCATCAAGCACGCCAGCCAGAATCACGCAGCCGACCGCCATCTCCCATCGTTCCGCCATCGCATAACGAACGCCGGTAAGACCGAAACACAGCGCCATTGCCGTCACCGCATTCGGCGCAACCTGGCGCAGCGATATTCCGCGCCGTAATTGCCGGGGAACGGACGGGCGCCGCCTCACTGGAATATCCCGCTGCCCGCTTGGGTTTCACCCAGCCGGGCAATTACCGTTTCGCCTGCGATCGCCCTCTGACCCAGCGCGATGCGCGGCATCGTGCCGGCGGGCAGATATATGTCTACCCGGCTGCCGAAACGAATAAGGCCGATGCGCTGACCGGCGGCAACAACGTCCCCCGGCTTCACAAAGGGCACGATCCGGCGCGCCACGAGACCCGCGATCTGGGTAAAGCCGATACGCAGACCGTCCCCGCGCTCGACCACAATATGTTGCCGCTCATTGTCCTCGCTGGCCTTGTCGAGATCGGCATTGATGAACTTGCCCGAAATATAGACGACCTGCCGGACGGTTCCACTGATCGGCGTGCGATTGATGTGCACGTCGAACACGCTCATGAAGATCGACACCCGCCACATGGGATCGCTTCCCAGACCTTCCGGCCCGGCAATTTCTCGCGGGGGTGGCACCTGCTGGATCAGAGTGACGAGCCCGTCTGCGGGCGCGATCAGCAGATTGGGATCGGATGGCGTCACCCGCACCGGATCACGGAAAAAGGCGAATACCCAGATGGTAATGCCCACCATGATCCAACCCGGCACCCCCCAGCCGACAATGAAAAGCAGTGCCGTAATCGCAGCCGCAATCGCGCCGAATTTCCTTCCTTCCGGATGGATGGCAGGAAAGCGCCATTTGACGCCCTGTTGCGGCGGCGGTGGCGAAGCGGGGCCCGCGCCATTATCGCGGGAAAAGGCTGTTGGTTCGGATTCCATAGGACAGGTTGTTTAGGCAGTGACGAAAGCGATGACAACGCCACCCATGCGAAATAAAGCGGGATCGGAGAGAGGAATGGCTGTCAAGGAAAATTACCCGGCACCATTTGACCATTGCCCGCGCTTTGCCTAGAGCGCTTGGCAACTTATCCCCAGACAGGAAAGCGAAGCGCAGCTCATGACAAAAATCAAAGTCAAGAACCCGGTTGTCGAGATCGACGGCGACGAAATGACCCGGATCATCTGGGAATGGATTCGCGAACGCCTGATCAAGCCCTATCTCGACATCGACCTGCATTATTATGATCTGAGCGTCGAGGAGCGCGATCGCACCGACGACAAGATCACCGTCGATTCGGCAAATGCGATCAAGAAATATGGCGTCGGCGTGAAATGCGCGACGATCACCCCGGACGAAGCCCGCGTCGAAGAATTCCACCTCAAGAAAATGTGGAAATCCCCGAACGGCACGATCCGCAACATTCTGGGCGGCGTCGTTTTCCGCGAGCCGATCGTCATCAAGAATGTTCCCCGGCTCATCCCCGGCTGGACCGACCCCATCGTCGTCGGCCGTCACGCATTTGGCGATCAGTATCGCGCGACCGATTTCGTCGTTCCGGGCCCGGGCAAGCTGCGCCTCGTGTTCGAAGGCGATGACGGCACGGTGATCGACGAGGAAGTGTTCCAGTATCCCGGTGGCGGCGTCGCGATGGCGATGTACAATCTTGACGATTCGATCCGCGATTTCGCCCGCGCCTCGATGAACTATGGCCTGGGTCGCGGCTGGCCGGTGTACCTGTCCACCAAGAACACCATCCTCAAGGCCTATGACGGCCGCTTCAAGGACTTGTTCGCCGAAGTCTATGAGAAGGAATTCGCCGACAAGTTCAAGGCCGCCGGTATCACCTATGAGCATCGCCTGATCGACGACATGGTCGCGTCCGCGCTCAAGTGGAGCGGCAAGTTCGTCTGGGCCTGCAAAAACTATGATGGCGACGTGCAGTCGGATCAGGTCGCGCAAGGCTTCGGCAGCCTTGGTCTCATGACCTCGGTGCTGATGACGCCGGACGGCAAGACCGTCGAGGCGGAAGCCGCTCACGGCACCGTCACCCGCCATTATCGCCAGCACCAGCAGGGCAAGGCGACCTCGACCAACCCCATCGCGTCGATCTTCGCCTGGACCCAGGGCCTGGCCTATCGCGGCAAGTTCGACGAGACGCCGGAAGTTACCCGCTTCGCCGAAACGCTGGAAAAGGTCTGCATCCAGACCGTCGAGGGCGGCGCGATGACCAAGGATCTCGCACTGCTTATCGGCCCGGATCAGAACTGGATGACCACCGAGCAGTTCTTCGAGGCGATCCGTTCCAACCTCGAAACCGCGATGGAAAGCTGGAAATAATCGCTTCGACCCCGCAAAGGTCCCTTATAAATGCTTTAACGCCCGCGCCGACCCGCGCGGGCGTTTCTTTTTGTACTTCCCGGCATCCCCTGGGCCGATCCCTATCCGGCACATCGAAGGACGACGCCCGCCCAACCGAAAGCCCGAGCGACAACAGCCGATTTTACCGGG
Source organism: Sphingomonadales bacterium (assembly GCA_006226685.1). GTDB lineage: Bacteria > Pseudomonadota > Alphaproteobacteria > Sphingomonadales > Sphingomonadaceae > Sphingobium. The sequence continues at coordinate 6,945 of SBGG01000008.1, read as the reverse complement.
TGCTGAACGCCTGATCGGTCATGCGTGACGCGATCTCTCTCTCGCCCATGATGACGAGGCTGGCCCCGATTTTCTCGAGATAAGCGACGGCACCGTCGCTATGCGCACGAGCGATGATCTTCAACTCGGGGTTGATGTGGCGCGCCTGCTCGACGATCTGCCCGGATTCAAAGCCATCGGGAATGGCCACCAGCAGCAGGCGCGCGCTATCAAGATCGCATTGCGCCAATATATCCGGCCCGGCTGCATTTCCGGCGATGAAGCGTTCCGGATGGATCCCGTCCAGCCCTGCCGCGTCATGCTGGGTATCGACGATCATCAACCGCTCGCCGGCACGGCTTAGATTTTCGCCGACCATCCGCCCGACACGCCCGCAACCGATCAGGACGATATGGCCGCGCGCAGCCCCATCCTCTGCTCCGGTTTTGTCACTCCCTTCCGACGATAGGGAACCCGTGCCGCCTCCAGAGGTTGCAAGTCGCTGCGTCAGCGGGCTGACAAGTTTGAACAGCAACGGATTGACCATGATCGACAGAATTGCCCCGGCCAGCACCAGATCGCGCGCTTCCGTCGAAATCAGGCCAAGGCCGACCCCCAGCCCGGCCAGAATGAACGAGAACTCGCCGATCTGGGCAAGGCTGGCCGCAATGGTCAGCGCGGTTCGCGAGGATCGCCCGAACCCGCGCACGATCGCATAAGCCGCCAGCGATTTGCCGAAAATGATGATCGTCAAAGTGCCCAGCACCAGCAGGGGATGAGTTACCAGAATAGCCGGGTTGAACAGCATCCCGACAGAAACGAAAAACAGCACGGCAAAGGCATCGCGCAGCGGCAGGGTTTCCTCGGCTGCCCTCTGACTAAGCGGCGATTCCGCCAGCACCATGCCCGCGAAGAAGGCCCCGAGCGCGAATGACACGCCGAACAGCTTCGCCGCACCGAAGGCCACACCCAGCGCTATGGCAAGCACCGCCAGCCGGAACAGCTCCCGCGATCCGCCATGGGCAATGGAATGAAGCAGCCAGGGAATGAACCGCCGCCCCACCACCAGCATCACCAGAGCGAAAGCACCGACCTTGGCAATGGTGAACGCTATCTCTCGCCCGAGTTCCTGCGTCGTTCCCCCGGAGGCCAGTACCGGCAGCAGCACCAGCGTCAGAACCATGACCAGATCCTCGACGATCAGCCAGCCGACGGCAATACGCCCACGATCCGTTTCGAGGATTCTATGCTGTTGCAGCGCCCGCAGCAGCACCACCGTACTCGCGACGGAAAGCGCCAACCCGAACACAAATCCCGCGCCCAGCGGCCACCCGGTCAGCGCGCCCAGCCCGATGCCGAGCAAAATGGCGACTATAATCTGAACCAGCGCGCCAGGAATGGCGATCGCACGAACCGCCATCAGTTCCCGCAGGGAAAAATGGAGCCCGACCCCGAACATCAGCAGGATCACGCCCAGTTCCGCCAGTTCGTTGGCCAGCCCCTGATCGGCAACATAGCCGGGCGTGAACGGTCCGACGAGGACACCGGCCACCAGATACCCGATCAAAGGAGAAATCTTCAGACGAAAAGCCAGAGCACCGAAAATGAAAGCGAGCACGAGGCCCGCAACAATAGTAGCTATCAACGGTGTTGCATGATCCATTCGCCGTTCGGCCTCCCAATATCCGTATCTTGTATTTCATGAGCGCATGAAGATGCAGTGCATGTGGTGTGTCCGGAAAAAAATTCCATTGTTCCGCTGGATATTATCCTTCTCGCTCGCGATGATAGCTCCATGGCCGTGTCCCTAGATATTGAAAGTTTCAGTGATTCGCTGGTTATTCTCGGTGCCGCAGGCATCGTGATCCCCACCTTTGCGCGTTTCCGCATCAGCCCGGTCATCGGTTTCATCCTCGTCGGCCTGGCCGTCGGGCCAGCCGGGCTCGGGTCGATGGTCGCCCAATATCCCTGGCTTTTTCATATCACCATTTCGGACCCGGCGGCGATCGCCCCCTTTGCGGAGCTTGGCGTCATTCTGCTGCTGTTCTCGATCGGGCTGGAACTCAGTTTCAAACGCCTCTGGTCGATGCGTAAGCTGGTGTTCGGCGTGGGCGCTATGGAACTGCTCGGTTCGGCGGTGCTGCTTGCGCTCGTCATGACGACGATGGGATTATCGTCTACCGCCTCGATCGGCCTCGGGCTGGCGCTTGCCCTCTCTTCGACCGCATTGGTGCTGCCGATGGTAGGCACGCAATCACCGGTGGGACAGGCCGCATTCTCCATGCTGCTGTTCGAAGATCTGGCGCTGGTGCCGATCATTTTCCTGCTCGGCGCCATTGCCCCCAACGCAGCCGGCGACGGCATAGAGAAGCTGGTGCAGACCCTCCTTTATGGAGGGATAACCGTTGTGGTCATGCTGATCGCCGGGCGACTGGTTCTGCCTCGCCTCTTTGCGCAGGCCGCCCGGACCAAAAGCCCGGACGTATTTCTCGCCGCCAGCCTGCTTGTCGTCATCGTTTCCAGTCTGATGACCGCACTGGTCGGCCTGTCCCCGATTGTCGGCGCGCTGCTGGCCGGGCTGTTGATCGCCGAAACGGATTATCATGGGGAGGTCGAAGTAATGACCGCCCCTTTCAAAGGGCTGGCGCTCGGCGTCTTCCTCATTACCGTGGGCATGAGCCTCGATATCAATGTCATCGCCGGGGCCTGGCCCGCTCTGCTCGCCGCAGTCATGGGGGTTGTGGTCATCAAGACGCTGGTGACGGCCTTTCTTCTGCGCTTTTACGGCACCACCCGGGGCCTTGCCGCGGAAGTCGGCTTATTGATGGCCAGCCCATCCGAAACCACGCTGATCGTGCTCGCGGCTGCCTCGGCGGCGCAGATCATCGACAAGGAAACGGCAGCCTTCTGGCAGATCACAACAGCTCTTGGCCTGACGCTGACCCCTCTTCTCGCCCGTATCGGCCATGATGTTGCTCGCCGCATAGAATTAGCCAGTTCCGACAATGAGGAACTGCTTACCCCTGCAAGCGTCGATGAAAGCCGGACTGTGGTGATCGGGTTCGGTCGGGTGGGACATATGGTCTGCGACCTGCTGCGCAGCCATAATCAGCCTTTCCTGGCCGTTGAATCCGATCCCGATGTCGTCGCGCAGGGACGCCGCGCCGGTTACCCCCTGCTCTTCGGCGACGTCACCCGGCCGGAAATGCTCGATAAGCTGCGGCTGGGACATGCAAGAGCGCTGATCCTGACAATGGACGATCCGGTATTGTCGGTGAAGATCACCCGGCGCGTCCGCAACTGGATAACCGGCCTGCCCATCATCGTGCGCGCACGCGATGCGGCCCATGCGACCGAACTATATCGCGCGGGAGCCACCGATGCGGTGCCGGAAACGCTCGAAAGCTCGTTGCAGCTTGCCGAAACGGCTCTGGTCGAACTCGGCGTCGCCATGGGGCCGGTCATCGCTTCCATTCACCAGACCCGTGAAGACCTCAGAAACGCGATCAAGGACAGCGCCAGCCTAGAAACCGCGCCGAAATTGCGCCATTTGCGCGCGGATGAAACAGGGTGAGGAATTCGCCTCTCCTCGCCCCTTTCGTCATCAGGGCCCGATAATAATGATGGATTTCCTATCCGATAATGCCGCGTCGGCCTGCCCGGAAGTGCTGGCATCGCTGATCGAAGCCAACGCCCCGGACCGCCCCTATGATGCGGACAGTCACAGCCGGAACCTCGATGGTGCTTTTTCAACGCTGTTCGATACCGAAGTCACCGCGCTCTGGGTGACCACCGGTACGGCGGCCAATGCGCTGGCGCTGGCGACGCTTTGCCCACCTTATGGCGCGATCCTCTGTCACGCCGACGCGCATATTCAGAATGACGAATGCGGCGCCCCGGAATTTTATTCCCATGGCGCCAAATTGCTGCCGATTGCCGGATCGGGCGCAAAACTGACCCCGGAAAGCGTTCGTGATTGCCTTTCCGCCTTGCCGCCGGATGTTCACCGGACACAGCCGTACGCCCTCTCCCTCACCAATGCGACCGAATATGGATGCGTCTATACGCCTGATGAAGTCGCCGCTCTTGGCAGGCTCGCCCGCGAACGGGGGTTGGGGGTTCACATGGACGGTGCGCGTTTCGCCAATGCTGTTGTCACGCTCGGTTGTTCCCCCGCCGACCTGACATGGAAGGCGGGCGTGGACGTGTTAAGCTTCGGCTTCGTCAAAAATGGCGGTCTTTCGGCCGAAGCCCTGATCTTCTTTCGCCCGGACCTTGCCGCAGAGGCGCGCATAAGGCGCAAGCGCGGCGGTCACTTAGTGTCGAAAGGCCGTTACAACGCCGCACAATTGCTGGCGATGCTGAAAGACGATGTCTGGCTGCGCAATGCCCGTGCGGCCAATGAGGGAGCCAGACGGATCGCCGAAGCCTCGCCCGGACGCCTCCTGTACCCGGTCGAGGCGAACGAGCTGTTTCTACACCTCTCCGCCGCCGAAGCGTCCCTTTTGCGGCAACAGGGCTTCGGCTTTTACGACTGGGCCGAAAATCTGGCCCGGTTCGTCGTTTCGTGGGATCAACCGGAAGAGAGTATCGCTCGCCTCATCGCGGCGCTGAACAGACTCTGACGCCTTTGGGTGTCAGCGGGCCCAGCGGGCGAGTGTGATGCCGATCGATTCGCCGCGTTCCGACAGAGCCAGCTTGACGATCTTCACCTTCACATGGCGCACCTTCTCATCCTGAAGGAAGATGGTGTCGATGATATGATCGGCGACCGCTTCGATCAGCGTGAAATGCCGGTCCTTGGGTAACGCATCCGTCGCCGCATGCTTCAGGTCCATATAGTTTTTCGACCGGGAAAGCGGCGTTTCCGGGTCATAATGCGGCTCATGCTGCAACAATGCCTGCACTGAAATGCGCAATGGCTGGGGCAGATGCGTCTCTTCCGAATATATGCCGGTCAGCACATCCACATGAAGGTCATCGACCTCCAGCACCAGATAATCGTCCCGCTCACCCGTCATCATGTCCGTTCAAATCCTGCAAATCGACATGGCCCATGCCGATTTTTCCTTTTCATTTGGGGCAGGCGCGCTAAACGCCGCCGCGTCGGGCGCTCATGCCCGGTAAAGGACAGAACCGCAAGCGTGCCGAAACTCTTACCCCTCTCAAGCCAGTCCGATGCCGCGATAGAAGCGTTGCTGGATGCCGCCTTTGGACCCGATCGCCATGGCCGTACCGCCTATGCGATCCGAAGCGGCATGCGCTGGCTGCCCCGGTTCAGCTATGCTATTCTGCGCGGTGATGGCGAATTTGCCGGGCTGTTGCAAAGCTGGCCGGTCGCCCTGATCGATGAAGACAAGGGGACGGAAATCCCCCTCATCATGGTCGGGCCGGTTGCGGTTATGCCGCAATGGCAGCAGGGGGGCTATGGCCGGATGATGATGGACCGGCTGGTCGCCGATGCCGACGATATGGCCGACGCACCGCTGATGATGATCGGCGATCCGGAATATTATGGCCGCTTCTGGGGGTTTTCGGCGGAATCAACCGGAGGATGGAAGGCTCCCGGCCCCGTCGAGATGCGCCGCCTGCTGATGCGTGGCGTCAAACAGGCGCCTGCTCTGCCCGCATCATCGGCCGGCATGCTCGGGCCGCGCCAGCTTCATCCTGCCGAAACCGGCAGACCGGCCTGATCCTCCGCATCGGCGCGTTGCCTGTCCACAGCTGGAAATGAGCGAAGACTGCCCCGCTCATTTTCGACTTTCAGGCGGCCCTGTATCTCAGGGCAATATGTCTCAGGCGAGCGCGCCGTGACAATGCTTGTACCGCTTGCCCGATCCGCAAGGGCAAGGTGCGTTGCGGCTGATATCCATTCCCGCATAAGGATTGGCATCAGGTAAGGCGGCCCCGTGCGCTCCTGCCATAGAGGGCATACGGGTGGTCAGGAATCCATCCTCATTAATACCGGGCGGTGGGGAATCTTCGGCATAATTGGTGATGAAATCCGGCAGCGTCGGCAACTCCGGCAATTCGGGTGCTTCCTGCATCTGGAATTGAACGCGGGCGATCGTCTGCGTCACATCCTCGCGGATATTGCCCAGCATCCGTTCGAACAGGGCGAAAGCTTCCGCCTTATATTCGTTGATCGGTGTCTTCTGCGCATAAGCGCGCAAGTGGACGACCTGCCGCAAGGCATCGAGCGTCGAAAGATGCTCTTTCCAGTGATGGTCGAGATTCTGGAGCAGGATGCTCTTTTCGATCGAGTGCCAGTCCGCCGTGCTGATCGCGGCGATTTTTTCATCGACTGCGGCGTCCGCGAGAGCAGAGAGCCGCTCCTCGATCATCTCCGGATCGACAGCATCCTCCTGAAGCCAGGCATCGATGTCCGGCTCCATGTTGAGCACATCACGCACCCGCGCCTTGAGCCCTTCGACATCCCATTGCTCGGGATAGGTGCCCACCGGGCAGAAGATACCGACAATGTCGTTCACCGTCTCATGCCGCATGTCGACCACGACATCATCAACGGTTTCCGCATCCATGATGTCGCTGCGCTGTTCATAAATGACCTTGCGCTGGTCGTTCATCACATCGTCATATTCAACGACCTGCTTGCGGATATCATAGTTGCGGGCCTCGACCTTCTTCTGCGCCGTCTCGATCGCCTTGCTCAGCCATTTGGAGCCGATCGCCTCGCCATCGGCCATGTTGGCGTTCATCATCCGCGAAAACAGCGTATCTGGGCCGAAGATACGCAGCAGATCGTCTTCGAGGCAGAGATAGAAACGGGAAAGGCCGGGGTCACCCTGACGGCCCGAACGGCCACGCAGCTGATTATCGATGCGGCGGCTTTCATGCCGCTCGGTGCCGAGCACGAACAGCCCGCCGGCGGCCAGCACCGCTTTCTTTTCCTCGATGATCTCGCCGCGGATGATCTCTGCCCGAGCGTCATATTCGGGCGTACCG
>SBGG01000016.1 GCA_006226685.1 Sphingomonadales bacterium | reverse complement strand
AATATGTCGATATTTCCAGGCTTTTCGACGCAGCGTTGGGCCATTTTGGTCAAATCCCTGCGGGACGTCCAAATGGCTTCCCTCTCGAACCCAATTGCCCTTGGAAAGGCAACCAGCCTTACCGGCGGGCCATTCGGCCCGATAGGATCGCCATTTGGACGCCTCAACGGTGTCAGTAATGGGGCCTGACCCTAGCCGCGCTGACGGTCCCGGATGCGCTCCAACGAGCTCATGGCGCTGCCCAACCGCGAATTAACGCCGGCATGTGAGGAAGCAATGGCTCTCTGAGCTTTTTGGAGAGAGTCGGTGGCTTCGACGCTTTCGACTTCGCGCTTCATGGCGACAATGCGTTGCTCGGTTTCCTTGACGATCCGCAACATCACCTGCTGTTGCTGCTGCATCCGCTCCAAAAGAGCCTGAATCACGCCATTCCGGTGAAAGCGATGGAGCCTGACCCTAAATATAGTGGGCAATCCCGCCGAACTTGCCTCAGCCGACGCGGCTGCGCGTGCCGGTGGCCTGAACTGGAAGGCTTTGCGGCCCTTCGGGCAGTGGCGGAGAGGCGAGGTGCGTCTTTGCGTATCTTCCTTGATGGAAAAGACCGCTCACACCGGGAAGCTTGGGCAGGGCTCCTGATGAATCGCCGAAGCGAAATGCCGCAGTAAGATCGCCGAAGGTCCTGCGCCGCCAGTCTGAAATGTTGGGTTCCCTGACGCCTGTTACCTGTTCGAGGAATTGCAGGACGGATGTGTGATCGAAGGGCTGGCTGCTGACCCATCCTCCGGCGGTCCATGGCGAAATGATCAGGCAGGGAACGCGAAAGCCCGCGCCAATGGGTACGCCGTCGACAAATTCACTCGCCGTACCCATCGGAGGGACGGGAGGCGGTACGTGGTCGAACAGGCCGTCATTCTCGTCATAGTTTATGATGACGGCCGTCTTGGCCCATACATCAGGATTGGCGGCGATCGCTTCCAGCTTGGCGGCAATGAATTCCGCGCCAGCCGAGGGTATGCTGTTGCCGGGGTGTTCGGATGCCTCGTTGCTGGGGTGGAGCCAGGTCACGGTCGGGAGGCGGTCATGCCGGGCGTCATATTCGAACTCGCCATCGCTCGCAGAGGGCATGCCCTTGATCCGAAGGGGTGACTGTGGCCCGGCATCCATGAACTGGCGGAACAGGCGAAGCACGTTGAAGCCTGTGCCATTGTCAGCATGCTGATAGACTTTCCAACTGACGCCCGCTTCCTCCAGCCGTTCCGCATAAGTCTTCCAGCGCAGCCCCTCGGGTGGCGTTTTCTGCGTGGTATGCGGGCCGCCGAAGCGCCCTTCGGGATCGATCGTACCGGTCAGCCAGTAAAGCCGGTTGGGCCGGGTCGAGCCGAGGACGGAGCAGTGATAGGCATCGCAAATTGTGAAGGCGTCGGCCAGCGCGTGGTGGAACGGGATGTCCTCGCGCTTGAAATAGCCCATTGTGTAGGGGCCATGCGCGCCGTCTGCAGCGCGGTGGGCGGGAAGCCACTGGTCCATCCTGCCGCCGTTCCACGCCCGGTGCTGCGTTGCCCATGCATGGCTCGTGCTGGGAATCTTCTCAGCATGCTCTGCGGTGTCGAGATGGAAGGGCAGCATGTACCCTTGCGGATTTTCCGCGTCGGGCTGGTGAAACACATTCCTGCCCCCGGGCAGTATGAGTGCATCAGGATCGCCGAACCCGCGCACGCCCGCCATCGTTCCGAAGTAGTGATCGAAGGACCGGTTCTCCAGCATCAGCATGACGACATGCTTGACGTCCTTGATCGACCCCTTCCGGCGGGGATTTTGCGCAAGCAGCTTCTGCATGTTGGGCGGCATCAGCATCGCCGCAGCAGAAAACGCAGCGGCTTGAGAAGCGTTGCGGATGATGCGGCGCCGGGTGAAACCCGTCATGATCTCAGGCCTCCCGCCGGAGTATGGGAGCATCGGGCGCGACGGAAAAGCGCGCCGATGTCTGCAGCGTCCCGCCCGGAGCCGAAACCCTGCTGATTTCCCGGACGCTGGTGTTCCACGATGTCGGCTCGATGTCGTGGACGTGGTAGCCGCGGGCGTCGTTGATGAGCTGCATGTGCGGATTGGCGGCCCGGTCGCGTTCGATTTCGGGAATCGGCTTGCTATCGCCGTTCGACGTCATCGAAGTCGCCAGGAACTCGACCGCCACCGCCTTGCCTTCGGGGACGTCCTCGCGCTCCGGGACGACGCCCGCGAAGTTCCGGTGGAAGTCGCCGGAAACGATGACGACATTTTTCAGGTCGTGGCGCGTGAAGGTATCGATCAGCCGTTCGCGGGCAGGGCGATAGCCGTCCCATGTGTCATAGGATGTCCAGCTTTCGGGCTCTCCGGGGCTATGCCGGGCATAGGGCATGACGAGAACCTGCTGAGCCAGCAGGTTCCAGGCAGCTCCATTGTCGAGGCCTTCGTCAAGCCAGTTTTCCTGCACGGCGCCGAGCATCGTCGGTGAGAGATGAGCCTCTTTCGGGCAGGGCCTGATCTTGCCGTCGTTGCAGGGCTGGTCAGAGCGGTACTGGCGGGTGTCGAGCACGTGCATGCGTAGCAGGCGGCCGAAGTCGAGGCGGCGGAACGCCTGGATGCTGCCTCCCCTGGGGAACTGCGTCCGGCGGACCGGCATGTGTTCGTACCATGCCTGGAAGGCCGCTGCCCGGCGCAGCAGGAACAGGTCCTCACGCGTGCCATCCTGATCGAGATTGCCGGCCCAGTTGTTGTCCACCTCGTGATCGTCGAACGAGACGGCGAAGGCGCAGGCAGCATGGGCGGCCTGAAGGTGTGCGTCAGACTTGTACTGGGCATAGCGCCGTCGGTAGTCGTCCAGACTATAGATCTCGTAGCCGGCATGCTGGCGTACGGCACGCTCGCCCAGCGGTTTTGCTGCCCCTTCATAGATGTAGTCGCCATAATGGAAAACGAGATCGAGATCGTTCTCCCGTGCGAGGTGGCCCCAGCCGTCGAAGTAACCGTGTTCCCAGTGCTGGCACCCGGCAACGGCGATCCGCAGCCGCTCGGCCAGCGTATCTGCGGCTGGCGCCGTGCGGGCCATGCCTGTCCGGCTGGTATCGCTGCCATGGACGTGGAAGCGATACCAGTAGTACCGCCCCGGCCTGAGGCCGTCTACTTCGATATGGACGCTGTGGCCCAGTTCTGGCCGCGCGATGGCCACGCCCTTGCGGATTACGGCGCCGAAACGGTCATCCTCCGCGACTTCCCAACTGACCGGCACGGAGAGGGGCGGCATACCTCCATGCTCATCAAGCGGACTGGGTGCCAGCCGGGTCCAGATCACGAAGCCGTCGGGCCAGGGATCGCCGCTGGCGACCCCCAGCATGAATGGATTGGCGCCCAGCGGGCGGGCAAGAAGCGGTGCCGGGGACAGCCCGCCAATGATAGCGAGCTGTCCTGCGGACCGGATGAGCGTGCGGCGGTCGATTGGCATGGTGGCTGTCCCGGTCAGTTCTTGATGACGATGCCGAAAAAGAACTTGCGGTCCTGTGTCAGCGTGTAGCGCTCCGAATAGTAGCCGTGCATCATGCTGTAGTCGCTGCCCAGAAGGTTGTTGCCCTCGAACTTGATGATGAGGTTGTCGCGCAGTGGAATGCGCAGTGACGCGTCCATCTGCCCGCGTGCTTTCAGCACATAGTCGGCATAAGGCTGGGCATTGACGGTGTTGAGGTTGCGGTCCGCCCAGCGATAGGCCACGCGCACCTCGCCATCGCCGAACAGCTTGTAGAACAGGCTGCCGTTGATCACCCAGTTCGGCTGGAACAGCAGATTGTCGCGCTCAATGGTGTTTTCGCCATTGATATAGCTCATATGTGCCCACATACGCGCAACGTTGAAGGAGACCCCCAGCTTGTCCTTTAGCGGCCCGGGCAGCCAGCTGATGCCGTTGTCGATGAACTGAAATTCGATACCCTTGAGCGAAGCGCTGGTGGCATTAAGCGGCATCGTCACGTCATAGGTGACGCCGCCGACATCTTGCTGGGTGCGCAGGTCGAAAATCTCGTCCTTGATGTCCTTGTAGAAGCCGCTGATCGCGACAAGGCCGCTGCCGCCATTGAAATATTGCTCCACGGCAATGTCGAAATTGTTGGACTTGCGCGGCTTGAGGTCAGGGTTGCCCTTCGAGATCGTCAGGCTTTCGTTGTTGACCAGTTCGGCCTGGGCGACATCGCTGAAAGCCGGACGGCCGAGGGACTTCGAATAGGCCGCGCGAAGGCGAAGGCCATCATGAATGTCATGGGTGATGCTGGCCGACGGCAGGACATATTGATAGTCGCCGTGATAGGTCTGCATCGTGCCATCATAGACGCTGCCGACGCGCTGTGGCACCGTGGCCCGGTAGGTTACGCTCTCGAACCGGGCCCCCGCGATGAGGCGGGTATTGGCGGTGGCGTACATCAGCGATCCATAGCCCGCCGCAATGTCCTCCCGATAGCCATAGTCGCTGGCGTAGGAACTATTGCTGCTGCTTGCCGAATTCACCGTCAGCGTAGGCTTCACCTTTTGGTTGAACGCTTTCAGATCGACATGGACGGTCGGGTAGGGGAAGCCGAAAGAGATGTCGCCGGGGACGAAACCGATATCGCCCAGTGCACCTGTCGGCTTGTTATATGTGATGACTGTATTATCGCGCACCGCATCGACGGTGCGGACGTCTATGCCCGCCGCAAAGCCCAGTCCATAGCCGTCTGCAGCATAGTTGTGCCGAAGGTCGGCGCGGCCCTCGAAGGATTTAAAGCGGCTTTCGTTGAATGTGTCACTTGCCGAATAGCCGGAGAAATTGGCGATGTTGATCATGTCTTCCGGATTATGGAAGGTGAACCTGGGCGTTGGATCGGTCATGTCGATCGTGACATAGTCGGCCGCCGGACTATAAGAATAACCAACGCCAAGGTCGGTGTTCCGGAACGTGCTGAGGCCGTATGCGCCGCGCACGTCAAGGGTGGTGACGCTGTCGATGTCCCACGCCGCCTTGAGGATGCTGCCGCGATATTCGGTCGCGAAGTGATCATAGTCAACGAAAGGACGGATCACGCCGATCTTCATCTTCGCGACCGTCGAACTGATATATTCCGGGCTGGAGATGCTGTCGACGCGGTAGTCGTTGAGCGTCTGGTCTTCGACCTGCTTGTAGTCGAACGCGGAGGCCGAGAGGATCAGGTTCGGCGCGGCACGATATTCCAGGCCGAGGTAGCCGCCGAAAAGACGGCGGAACTTGGTATAGTTGAGGGTGCGGATGCGGTTGGGCATCGCGGCGTTGCCGTTCCAGTCGGAAAGATCGGCTGCTGCAGTCTTGCCGGCATCGTTGAGGTAAGTGCGTGCGTTGATGTTAGGTTTGGATGCCGTCCAGGATTCCTGAGTGTAGACCGCGCTGGCCACGATCCCGAATTGTCCCTCGGAACCGAACTTCTGGACCAGAAGCCCCTTGATGCTGCCGCCCCACGGCGTATCGACATAGTCGCCCAGGCTGTTGCCGCCATAGACGTCGGTGGAACTGGGACGATATTCCGCGCGGGCATCCACATACCAGCGGTTCTTTCCATTGATTGCGCTGTAAGGTACGATATTGGTGGCGCCGCCGATCACGCCGCCGTCAATGTCCGGTGTGAAGGTCTTGAAGACCTGTGTCGTCTGCGCGACCTGCGTCGGGATGAGGGCGAGATCGACGCGACGGCTGCCGGCTCCGTCATTGGCGGCGGAGAACATGCCGATGCCGTCGAAGGAAACGAAATTGAGATCCGGCGAAATGCCGCGCACGGACATGTATTTGGCCGTCTGCTCTCCATAGAGCGTCTGCATGTCATTGACGCCGGGCAGGCGGATGAGGGCTTCCGCCACGGTCTCGTCTGCAAGGTCGCCGGTGTCGTCTTGGCTGATCGAGTCGACGATCCCCAGCGCCTTCTTGCGCTGCTGAATTGTTTCCTGATTGCGCAGGGCGCTGCCGGTCACGACGATCTCGCCGCTGGCGTCCGCCGCGGGCGCATCTGAGCCGGCGGCGTGTGCATGAGTGGGCAGAACGGAAACCGCAGCGAGAGCGGCCAGTGAAGTGAAGCAATGCAGTCTGTAAGTCGTCACGAGGTAACCCCTGTTGGTAACGGTCTAGTCTCACGACGGGCGACGAAATAATTTCCGTCCTGATAAAAATCATGACATTTCAATGTACTTAACAAGTCACTTTTGTGACATGTGATAGTCCGGGGCAGGTGTGCCGGGTACTGACTGTCACATGCGTTTCACAATTACGCGCTTTGGGAGGCCAGTCACCCCCGAGAACGGAGGGATCGCAGACAGTTGCAAGAGGTCCGCAGCAATCTGACATGAGCCGTGAGCGCGAAACCACCGCCTTCTGGGTGTCGCGGGAGATCCTCCCGCACGAGCCATCGGTCAGGGCCTGGCTGGCGCGCCGTTGGAATGACACGATCGATCATGACGATGTCATTCAGGAAGCATATTGCCGGATTGCGGCGCTACCATCGATCGACCATATCAGGAACGGCAGGGCCTATTTCTTCACTACGGCGCGAGCCATCGTGATGGACATGTTCCGGCAGGCAAAGGTTGTAAATCAAACCGATGTGACGGAAATCGAATTTCTCGACGTCGAAGATGAGCAGCCACTGGCCGACAGGGTGACTGTGGGAAGGCAAGAGCTCAAGCGCATCGACGGCGTGCTGGGTTCCCTGTCGGCAACATGTCGCCGCGTCATCGAACTCAGGCGCCTTCACGGGCTGTCGCAGAAAGAAACCGCGCACAAGCTGGGCATCAGCGAACATAGCGTTGAAAATCACGTCACCCGCGGTGTCCGCAAGGTCATGAAGATCATCGCGGATCAGGACGGCGGCAGTCATGGATAGGAGGCGTAGCCGGTTGACAGGGGCTGAGACACGAGAACGCATTGACCGGGAGGCGGCGGAATGGGCTGCCCGAGATGCGTTTGGGGACATGACGGAAGACGATAGGGCTGCATTGGAGGTCTGGCTTGCTGCGGATCGACTGCATCACGGCGCCTATCTGCGCGCGCGGGCGATCTGTCATGTCATCGAAGACGAAACGCTTGCCGCCGCGGCTCCCCGGGCCTCCAACGATGACGAGGTCGAGACTCGGCTCTCTGCTTCCCGCGCCTTCACACGCCGTCTTGCCGGGGGGGGCGCGCTGGCGGCCGGTATCGCTGGGCTTGCGTTCTTCGCGGCTCCTGCCTTGTGGCCGTCCCGCGCACCGGATGGCCAAGGCGGCCGGACGTTGCACCTGGCGGACGGGTCCGATGTCACGCTGGGGCCAGGCGGAGACGTGTCTGCCAATATCGGAGCACATGAGCGTCGGATCGAACTGCGCAAGGGTTCCGCAACTTTTCACGTTGCCAAAGACGCTTCCCGACCGTTCATCGTCCGGTCGGGCGGTGTCTTTGCGCAGGCGACCGGTACGATCTATACAGTCAGCCGCTGGCGGAGCTCCGGTGGGGACGTCCGCGTTTCGGAGGGTACCGTGCGAGTCTGGGCGGAAAACGCCGAGGGCAAAGCAGTGCTGCTTCATGCAGGGCAGTCCCTGAGGCTCGATCCGGCACGCCTTTCCAGTTCGGTCGGCGGTGCCGGAAAGAATCCGTTAGGTGTCGCTGCCGATGGCAAGTTCTGGTTCGACGATGTAGCGATCGCCGAGGCGGCAGCGCGCTTCAACAAGGTCAACACCGTTCGGATCGAGATCGCGGAACCTGCACTGGGAGCCATGACCATCGTTGGCGGATTTGCTGCCGACCAGCCGGAACAGTTTGCCCGCGCCGCAGCGGCTCTTGCCGGTGCTCGTCTCACACGACGCGAAGGGATTCTCGTCATTGAGAAGCCATGAGCCGGCTCTGGGGCAGGCGGCGAGATGTTCCTGACATTCCGTCAAGCCGCTGTCCTTGCGGCAGTCAGCCTGATGATGCCAGGCACGGTTTCCGCTGCACATGCCGAGACACGGGAGTTCAACATTCCGGGTCAGTCCGCGGCACGCGGCGTTAGGGATTTCGCGCGTCAGGCAGATATTCAGGTGCTTGTCGCGGGACTTGCGGTGCGTGGACGGGTCACTCAGGCCGTGCGCGGCCGGATGGAAGTGCGCACTGCGCTCAAACTTCTGCTGGCGAATTCCGGGCTCGACATCCTGACATTTGATGGCAACGTGGCGGTCCTGGAAGTGGCGCTGGCGGCTCACGGGGAGGCCAATGAGCAGGAGCCGATTATTGTCACCGGGTCGCGCATAAAACGCCCGCAATCGCAGTCGGCAATGCCAGTCCAAGTCATCGATGTCGTGCAGGCCCAACGAAGCGGCCGCACCTCGCTCTACGATATCCTGGCCCGCGAACCGGCCGTTGCGCCGGGCATCGGTCTGGGCAATGCTTTTCGCGAGAACTGGGATGCGGGCGTATCCTCGGTGTCGCTGCGCAATCTGGGGGCGAACCGCAGTCTGACGCTTGTCGACGGCATGCGGCGCGTCTCGGGATCGGCCCGCAGTTCCGCAGTTGATATTACCATGATCCCGATATCTATGGTCGAGCGGGTGGAAGTGATCACGGGCGGCGCCACCGCGATCTATGGGGCCGATGCGGTGACCGGGGCGCTTAACATCGTTACGAAGTCCAGGATAGACGGAACGCATCTGTCCCTGACCAACGGTCTTTCGCAGAAAGGCGACGCCGGGGAATTCTCGGCCTCGGTCACGACAGGCGCGCAGTTTGCGCAAGGACGCGGCCGCCTGGCACTGGGCGGGACCTTTTCGCGAATCCGTCCGCTCGACTATGCGCAGCGGTATGCGAGCTATCTGCGCAGCACGGCCAATCCCGCCAATACCGGCGCAAACGACGGGATATTTGACCAGATTTCGGTTCCAGACTTCCGACAGATCTATTATTCGTACACGCCCAGCTTTTATTCCAACGGACAGTCTTACCTTGTCGAAAACGGCACGCTGCGTCCCGCAGTTTATGACGAGACCTATTATTCCGGGCAATTCAGCTACGGGAATGGCGGCGATGGACGGAACTTGCGCGATGCCGACCAGCTGAGGGGAGGGCTTGACGCGCTCTCGATACTGGGCCGCGTCGAATTTGACCTCACGGACGATCTGAAGATGGAATTCTATGCCGATTTCGGAGCGTCGCATTACATCGGTACGGCAAGTTTGCCGTTGCCCCGGGACGATAGCAGGTCGATCTGGTTCAATGGCGCCGGCGGCTCGGTTGCATATTTTGACAACCCCTACCTTCCAGTCGACGTTCGCCAGTTCATGCTCGATAATGGTCTGTTCGAACTCAGTATCGAACGCACTTATGGCAATTTCCCGGTCCTTCAGGAGCGCCACACGCGGCGAAGCATCACCGTGGGACAGGAGTTCGAAGGACATATAGGTGGCGCCTTGGACTGGAGTGTCTTTTGGCAGGCCGGGCGGACCAGCGATCACGTAAGCACGAGCAACATTCCCTACATGTCGCACTGGCTGGCGGCGCGCGATGCCGTCGCCGATCCGGTCACAGGCCAGCCAGTGTGCAGGAATGAGGCCGCACGTGCCGCAGGCTGTGTGCCGCTCGACATTTTCAGCACGCAACCGCCATCGGAGCAACTCAAGGCTTATGTTCTCGGGACCCGCAAGGAAGAGCGTTTGAACACTCAGATAATCTGGGGTGGAAATCTCACCGGAGAGCCGTTCCGGTTGCCTGCCGGGCCGGTTTCCATGGTGTTGGGTGTCGAGCGCAGGCAGGAAACGCTCAGAACGACCGACGATCCGCTCGCGGAATCCGAGTTCACCTATGGCGGTTCCGGTTTCACGGTTCATCCTGACCTTGCAAAATCATTCCATGTCTCGGAAGCTTATAGCGAGCTCAAAATCCCGCTTCTGAGTGGTCGCCCGCTGGCTTGGCGCCTTGAACTGGAGGGGGCCTATCGCTATTCCCACTACGACAGCATTGGCGCCGCCGGGACATGGAAAGCCGGGGGAATCTGGGCGCCGGTCCATGGGCTGATGTTTCGCGCCATGCGGTCCCGGAGCGTGCGGACGCCGAATTTCGGCGAACTGTATGAGCCGGCGATTTCCAAGCAGGCCGGGTCCATAACCGATCCGTGCGAGGCCGCCGACTATTATCAAAGCGAAACCCGTTCGGCCAATTGCAGGGCACTGGGCATTACCGTTCCGTTGGGGGACTTCAAGGTCGGCCCTGTTATCACGACCGAGGGCAATCCTCGCCTTCTGCCGGAAACGTCCAATAGCCTGACCCTTGGCGCAGTGATCCGGCCCGCTGGCCTTCCGGGTTTGGAAACCACGCTCGACTATTGGGACATCGACATCAGCGATGCCATCACTCAGTTCGAATATACGGATATTCTCAATCTTTGTGTCGACCTGCCCAGCATAGATAATGTCTTCTGCCAGGAAATTGCTCGGGATTCCTCCGACGGGCGAGTGACGCAAATCTACACCCGGCAGATTAACGCCGCGCGGATGCGCGCGCGCGGCATCGATCTGGGTTTGAGCTATGCTACTCACGTTGGTGGGGGGCAGTTCGCGTTTGAACTCAATGGGACCTATCTTCTGCAACGTGACATATTCACCGCTGCCGGGTTATCGTCCGGCAATGTGAAAAGCGCCGGAGACTGGCAAAATCCGCGTTTCCAGACGACCCTTCAGGCCACTTATGACTTGGGCAAGTGGTACGTTGGTACAAACCTGCACTTCATCAGTAGTGGTCGCTATGACGTAAATGCTGAATCCGATGAGGTTTACGACAGAAATACGATCCCTGCCTATGTGTATGTCGATGCCTCTGCAGGTGTTCGCCTGAAGGGCGGGAAGAATATTGAATTGTACATACGAAATATCACAAACGTTTTTCCGCCTATGATCTATCCTGTTTATATGAAGGCTCAGGAGTATGATCAGATAGGGAGGTTTGTTGCAATTTCATTCAAGTTTGATTTTTAATTTTGCTTTTGGGTGAGGGCCACATGCGGCAGGCAGGTTTTCGGTACATTCCCACCGAGTTTTCTTGCCGGTCGGTGTCCGGTTGCCGCAACGATTGACACTGCGGTGACAGCCTGATCGAACGTCGGCTTGTACGCATCCGTTCGGGAGCCGCGAACGGCAACTTCGTTGGCGGCGATACACTTGGCTGGAAATGCCAGGTGAATCCCTCTACCGCTTCCAGCAATGTTCACTCTGCATTGCACGCAAAAGCTGCGCGATCGGATCAAGGTTGACCTTGCACCGCCTGAGCCCAGCGACACGCTGCTGGGCAATTGGTATGCGACGGCTCTTTTCTGGAAACCGCAGGTGGCCTTGCTGGTGTCTGAAAGCACGCTGCTGCCGGTACTGATGCCGTTGTCTCCAGCGACGACATTGGCACGGCGTTTTCCCACGCAATTGGCGCTGGTGTTGAAGGCGCATGGAATAGGTGCCGATGCCATCGCGCAGGAAATCTGGCGCATGGCCGAGGTCACTTATGCCAAGACCGCGAACCGCAGCGTGGTGGGGATGCTCAACGAATTCTGCTTTTTGGCCGATTGCTGGCGGCCAAAGTTCGGCGAGGATCTGGTGGTCTTGTCCCAAAGGCTGGCGGAGACGCCTTGTGGGCCACTCCGCAAGGGGCCGATATCCCCCGATAGGGCTCTGTGGGAGGTGATGAATGCGGGGGCCTAAAGAGCCAAGACGACTCTCAGGCCAGCCTTGTTCTGAACCACTCTGCAACTTCGGCCTCGGCCAGCGAGCCACTGGCCAGCGCCAAAACCATGTGGATGGCCTCCTCGGGGGCAAAGCCGATCTGAACACCGTTCAGCCCCAGGAATAAGCGCGCCAGCACCCATGCGGTGCGCTTATTGCCGTCGACAAAGGGATGATTGCGCGCCACGCCATAAGCATAGGCTGCTGCCAAAGCGCAAAGATCGGCCTCGCCATAGGCCCACTGGTTGCGTGGACGGCCCAAAGCTGATTCCAGAGCAGATGTATTGCGCACGCCAATGGACCCGCCATGTTCGGCCAGTTGGCGGTCATGGATGGCAAGCGCAAGGTCGGCCTCGATCCAGACCGGTTCAGCAATCTGCGCCATCTTACTTGGCCAGCACGCGCAGAATATCCCTGTCCTCGCGCATGATCTGTTCGGCCAGGGCCATCTTGGCCTCGAAGGAAGGGTCAGCCGCCGTGATCCGGATACCCTCAGGCGTTTCGGAGACATACAGCGTGTCACCCACACCAGCGCGCAGCTTAGCGAGCAATTCCTTGGGCAGGACGACCCCGGCAGAGTTGCCGATCTTGGTGATCTTGAGGCTGGCGTTCATACGGTGGTTATAACATGAGACGCGACATTCTCAAGAGGCGTATCTTGTCGCTGGCCATCACGGCCGCAGGAGAACCACCATGGGACATTCCGATCTTGACCCCGCTGTGCATGAACGGCGTCCTTGGAATGCTGGGCAGAATGTGGGGCCGAAGCGCCCACTCAGGCCACGCGATATCTGGGCTATCCGGTTCAACCTCGACGAGCACAAGCGGTTACGGGATCGCGCCCTGTTCGACCTTGCGATCGACAGCCAACTACGTGGGTGCGATCTCGTCAAGCTCCGCATCGGCGATCTGGTCAGTGGCGGCAACCATGACAGGGCAGAGCAGTTCAACGGGCCACCGGTGTCGCCAGCTATGCACAAATGCGAACTTCACGGCCTTTGGCTCGCGAAGAACTGCGTGGCCTTTTTTA
>SBGG01000075.1 GCA_006226685.1 Sphingomonadales bacterium | reverse complement strand
CGCGCCATCCCTGCCGAACTCGAAACCGGCATGCTCGCCCTCAACACCACCACCATCGGCGGCGCAGACGCCCCCTTCGGCGGCGTCAAATGGTCTGGGCACGGACATGAGGACGGACCCGAAGGCCTCGCTGCATGCCTCATAACCAAAACTATCCATGAAGGGTGAAGGGGACAGAAAAACTCTCCAGCTTTTGTCCCGCCGCATTTTCCGGCCCGTCGGATATGCTCGTCTGACCTGAAAATGCCCTGATGACCGAACAGCATGAGGCCCGCCTGTTGCAGAACAGGCGGGCCTCATCGCATGCAGAAGATGCCAGTCTCTTCCCTATCAGGCCGGGGATCGTAATAAGACGCAGCGCGTCTCCCGTCGCCTTATCCCAGCGCGAAGGTAACGGGTACCAGCACCCAGGCCGCAACCGCTTTACCGGCCTGCCGGGCGGGAAGGAATTTCCAGCGTTTCACCGTCGCCAGCGCAGCCTTATCGAGCCGTTCGAAGCCGCTACTGGTTTCAACCCGTATTTCTCCGGCGCGACCCGCCTCGGTCACCAGAACCCGCAACGTCACCACCCCCTGCTCCTTCGCGCGACGCGACAAAAAGGGGTAAGCGGGGCCGGGATTGCCAAGCTGGCTTGCGCTGAAATCAGGTGGCGTCACCGGAGCGGGCGGGGCCGGAACCGCCGCCGGGGCAGGTGGAGCGACCACGGCAACGGCCACCGGCGTTGCGGGAGGGGCGGCCTGAACCGGGCTGGCGCTGGGCGTGCGAACAAGCTGCACAGGCGCCGTCACACTCTCGCTGGCCCTGACGATCTCTGTCGGTTTCGGCGGTTGCGGAGCGGCGGGCGGCGGCGGCTCCGGCGCAAGAGTGAAGGTGCTGAGCGGTGGCGGTGGTGCTTTATGCTGCACCATCATCCGCGAGGTAAGCAGCGCCCCGATCACCACCACATGCACGGCCACGATCAGGGCCAGAGCGCCCCAGTTGGGGCCTTGCCTCCGCCGATAGGGCATGACGGTATCCACCACCATGCCCCTATCCCTTTTGGCGACGTCCTTTTCGGCGATGGACGAATCCGGGAGGGGCATGCTGTCCGCAGGGCGCTGGGATTGCTCCCATGCCGTGCGCCGGGCGTCCTCCGGATGCGACATCCGCTCGAAGGTACCGGCCTGCCCTGCCAGCAACTGACTCGTCATTCGCGCAATCCCCTGGAATCGGCTAGTGCGAGTCAGTTGCACCTCTCAGCTCCTTTCGTCAATAGCGTGCGGTCAACGTCAGCAGCGCCTGCCGCCCAGCGGCAGGAACCGCGAAATGCGGGTTCCGCAGCTTGATGACATAGCGTTCGTCGCCGATATTCTGGATATTCACCCGTACATCGAAATGATCGTTGATCCTGTAGGATGCATTGGCATCGAACCGCCAATAGCCGTCCGCCGAATTCAGATTGGCGGCATCGGCATAGCGCTTTGACGCATGATAGGCGCCGCCCCCGATGCTGAATGCTTCCGTGACCTGTACCGAGGCCGTCGCGGTCAGATTATGCTTGGGCGCCTGCGGCATCACATTGCCGTCATTCACGCTGCCATCCTGCAACTCGCTGTCGACATAGCTGTAACCGGCGAACAGGGAGACAGGGCCGATCTTGCCGTTCGCGCCCAGTTCGAAACCGCGATACCGCGCCTTGTTGGCAATCGGGCTGGTATCGCCATTGGCATCTTCCTGAACGATATTATCGCGCTTCATTTCGAACAAGGCGGCCGTCAGGCCAAGCGCCCCGCCCAACAGATCGGCCTTGGCGCCGACTTCCCAGTTACGGGTCCGCTGCGGCCGGTAGCCCTCATTGGTGGTGGATATTCCACTGGCCCCCTCGCCCACATCGGTGCCGGACGGAGTATAGGCATCGGCATAAGACACATAGAGGCTGGCATTCTCAATCGGTTTGAACACGATGCCACCCTGATAGGAGAACACGCCGCTCTTATTACCGATGGAATAGGGTATGGTAGCGCCGCGCGCGAGGCCCGTGGCGTCGACGCTATAATGATTCCAGCGAATGCCGCCGTTCAGCAGCAATTGCGGGATGATAGTGATGGTGTCGAACGCATAGAAACCATAGTCGGTCGCATCGGTCCGGGTGGGCACGCCCGTGGAAAGCGCCACCGTGCCCAGATATTCGTCATGCGGATTGGGGTTGGCCAGCGTGGTGCAGATATTGGCTGCAAGCAGGGCCGCATCGCAGCTGTTACCGCTAACCGCATCGGTCACCGTATAGCCGCGGTTGATGGTTTTCGCGGTGCTGAACTCCGCACCGATCGCGATGCTGTGCTGAATGCCGCCGGTTTCGAATTGACCGGCGAGGTTCAGCGTATCGACCAGCGCTTCATTGTTGGAATGGCGACTCTTATTGCCACGCCAGACATAGCCGTTGACCACATTGCCCTTGCTGTCGTCCGGGTTGGTGACGACATAGCGGTTGCTGCTGTGCGACCAGCGGGCGGTGTTGGACAACAGCCATCCACCACCGAAATCATGGCTGAACAACGCAGTCACCGAATTGATGTTCGTCTTCTGGAAATCGCGATCGAGCAGACCGTAGAAATTATCATAATCGGTGTCCGCCGGCTTGCGCACGCCACCGGCAAGCTGACCGCTGGTGGTGAGCGGAATGCCATAATCGGGCATCGCGTCGGTTTCATAATGATAATAAGACAGCGTCATCTGCGTATCCGTACCGACACCCCAGGTGACGGACGGCGCCACACCCCAGCGATTGTCGAACACCTCGTCGCGACCGGCGACATCGGCATCCTGCCACATCGCATTGATACGGAAGGCGAGCTTGTCGCCGACCTTGCGGTTCACATCGACACTGGCGCGCTTGAAATCCGACGTGCCACCCGTAATCTGCGCCGTGGCGAAATCAGTGTCCTGCGGCAGCTTGCTGACGATATTGATCGACCCGGCGGCGGCGCCACGGCCGCCAAAGGCCGAGTTCGGCCCCTTGAACACCTCGATACGCTCGACCGCGAAGGTCTCGCGGGTCTGCGAACCGATATCGCGGGCCCCATCGACATAGGTATCGGACGTGGCGTCCACGCCGCGAATCATCGGAATATCGGCACTGGCCGTGCCCCCCTCGCCCGCGCCCAGCGTGATGCCGGGAATCGTGCGCAGCGCATCCTGCAATGAGTAGGAAGCGGTTGCCTCCAGCACGGCGCCGGTGATGACATTGACGGTACGCGGCGTGTCGATCAGCGGGGCGGTCGCCTTGGGCGAGCTTATTGCCTCGGCCTTATACCCATCCTCGACCGCGCTATCGGTCACGGTCACACCCTGAAGGCGGGTAGGCTCCCCCCCATTATCCTGCGCAAGCGCGGCGGCGGGCGCCAGACCGCAACTGGCGATGAAGCCCACGCACCCCATGGCAAGCGACCCGGCCTGCATGCAGCGACTGGAGGGATTGAAAATGCTCACAAACTGCCCCTTATATTGTTCGATAACGCCCCGCATATTGCGAACCATTATCATCAAGTCAAGAGGTATTGCGAATTAATCGCACTTTTAAGCGTCAGCCCACATCCGCAACAGATTATGATAGAGATTGGTCAATTCGATCACCGCCGCGTCAGAACCACCCTTCTCTGCGCTCAGCATTTGCGTGACCCCGTCGAGACGAAACAACTGTTCGCGCTGACCATGCTCACGCACCATACTCTGCAACCAGAAGAAGGAGGCCGTCCGCACACCACGCGTCACCGGCGTCACATGATGGAGGCTGGACGCCGGATAAAGCACCATGTCCCCAGCCGCCAACTTCACCCGATGTTCGCCGAACAGATCCTGCACCACCAGTTCCCCGCCGTCATAGGCGTCCGGTTCCTCCAGAAAGAGGGTGCAGGAAAGATCGCTGCGAATACGGAAGTCGCTGCCGCGCAACTGACGGATCGCATTATCGACATGGGTGTCGAAAGTCTGCCCTTCGCCATAACGGTTGAACAGCGGCGGAAAAACTTTCAGCGGCAATGCCCCGGAAACGAACAAAGGCGAGCGGCCGATCGCAGCCAGCACCATCTGCCCGGCGCGATGCGCCGCCTCCGACCCTTGGGCCAGTTGTTCGTTGCGCTTGGCCAGCCGCGACTGATGACCGCTGGTTTCATTACCATCCACCCACGACCCGGCATCGATGATCGCGCGACATTCCCGCACCTCATCCGGGGTAAAAATCGCCGGAATTTTCAACATCATTGCCTGGACCCTCCATTTGCCCCCCGCACATGGCACGGTTTCGAACAGGACATAATGATCTGAGTCAAACATTGCTATTGCAATTCACTGTCACATCACCTGCAAGGCAGAACAATCACGATTTCAATCCAGCATCGCGGCGAAAGCGGGACTCATATAGTCGCGCGCATGGACGCCTTCGCGGCGGACCATCAGAACCGCGAGATCCTGCTGCGTCGCCAGTGTCAGCCCCTGCTCCAGCCCCAGCACCATCAGCGCCGTCGCCCAGGCATCGGCCATCATCGCCTGCTCATGAAGCACGGTCACCGACGCAAGACCATTGACGACCGGCGCACCCGAGCGCGAGTCGATGCTGTGGGAAATCCGCACGCCGTCCCGCTGAAACCAGCGGCGATAATCCCCCGATGTCGCGACACCAAGGCCGTAAAGCGCAAAACGTACAGGCAACAAAGAGAGGCCGGGCGGCACTTCCCAATCCACCCACCAGGGCTGGCCATCGGGCTTTACCCCCTGTCCGCGCAACTCCCCGCCTATCTCGACAAGATGCGCGGGAAAGCCCTGCTCTTCCAGCCAGAGCGAAACCCTGTCGACGGCAAAACCCTTGGCGATACCGGAAAAATCCAGCGCGACATCAGCCATGCGCCGGCCCCGGTCACCCCGTAATTCGATCGCGCGCCATGGAGCCGATACGGCCCTCGGAAACATGGTCGATACCACTTCCGAAACCGCCTTTTGCCCTCCCGGTCCAAAGCCCCAATGGTCCACGAATTGTCCTATAGCCGGGTCGAACGCACCTCCGCTGGCCTCCGCCACGTTCAGCCCGGCCCGCAGGACAGTCCAGAATTCCGGGGGCAGAGGCTGCCATTCCCCGATGGGCGCGCGGTTGAAACGGCTGATGTCGGATTCGCTTTCCCAGTTGCTCATCTGGGCAATGACATGATCGAGCTGCCGTTCGACCCCCGACCGGACGGCAGCCGCATCAAAACGCTCCGGTCCGACAATCCGCACGGACCAACTGGTGCCCATAGTGTCGCCGCCCAGATCGAAAATCCGCCCCAACCGCCCCTGCGTATCGCGCACAGGCGGCTCGGACATAAGCGGTATGGCTATGCGGACAGCGCCGATCAGGGGGCCAGCACTTCCAGCGTCGTCACATAAGAAGCGCGCCGCCCCGGCATCGGGCCAGCCCCGTTCGGACCGCCGGGCCCGTCCGGCCCTCCGGCGCCCGGCGCCTTGCCCGACGCACCCGACCCGGGGCGCTCCCTCCCCATGGCGACATTCATCCAATACATGCCCGGCTCGGGCCAGATCACCGTCACCTTGCCCTCGGCATCGGTCTTCAGGTCAATCTGCCCCAATGAATCGCGATAGCGAATGCCCCCAGGGATAACCGTGACAGCCAGACCTTCCCTGGGCTTGCCATCCAGCAGGAACTGGAAGGTCGCCGCCTCGCCCGAAAACAGGTCATTGGGGTGGGTGACGGGGACCATCTCTATCCCTTCACCGGTCGGCTTGAATACCAGATCGGTCGGCGCGCCGACGGTTACGAATATCTCATTACGGCTCGACATTTCCGATGTCCGCACATCACTCGCCCCTGCCGGAATCGCAGCGGCCAGCTTTTCCTTGCTCAGACCGCGAGGCAGACGCTTCGTCTCACCGTTCAGCATATAACTGCCCATGACGCCGGTCGAGGCCGACACGATCTTATAGGTGCCCTTTTGCGTCAGATGCACATCGAAGGTGGATCGATACCGTCCGGTCGAAGCATTTTCGATCTTCGTTTCCGTGCCGTCGGGCGCGATCGCCTTCACATTGTCGATCTGCATCGGGAAATGCTCGAAATAAAACAGATCGTTGGAAACGGCGGCATCCACCGTCACCCACATATCGTCACCCGACAAAACCGTGGCGGACGGCAACATCCACTGCCGATGAGCCTGCGCCGCACCGGAGAAGGAAATCATCGCCACGGATGCGGCCAGCAGCCCCCAACGGCGCAAACCGGAAATCTTCATCGTCCTTCCTCCTGTCATTTACGGAAACCGAGGCTGATCGCCCCCAATTCACTTTTGCCCGACGCCCGGACAACGGTGCCCGCCCTGGGCGGCCAGTTGAACGGCAGTTGCACGACCTCGCGGCCGCCCACTTCGCGCGAAGCCTCCACGAACAGGGTGTACTTGCCCGGAGTCAGCGCGCCCAGCGGCGCGCGACCAGCCGTAAAACTCAGCTTATGCGCGCCCGGCGCCCGGGTTGCCCCCGTCACGCCATCGGCGGGGAAGCGCATCGACCGGCCGGACACCCGCCACCACTGCCGCATATCGCGCAGCCATTTGGTACCCTCGCCCTTGGCCATGTCATAATCATACCAGATCGAAAGCGTGCGCGGCTGCGCCCCTTCCTTCTCCAGCCAGATGGCGAGATAAGGCCGGTGATATTCGGCGACGTTCAGCCGCGGGATGGTCAGGGTGACATCCATGGTCTGCGCAAGCGCGGGCATGGTCTGGACGGACGCGGTCGCGGCGAGCGCACCTATCCCTCCATAAACAATGCGATAGCTGATCTGCATCGGATGCAATCCTTCCTAATGAATGAAAAGCAGGGCCAGAACGGCGGGAAGCACGAAACCTGCGCCGACCAGCGGCCAGGTACCGGGCCGCTTGGCCGCATGCAGCCACAGCAGGAACAGCCCGGTCAGGCCGAAGATCAAACAGGCGACGGAAAAAATATCGATGAACCAGCTCCACACACCGCCCGCATTGCGACCCTTGTGGAGATCATTAAGGTAGGAAATCCATCCCCGGTCAGTGATCTCGCTGATCGCCTCACCGGTGGCGCGATCGATCGATACCCAGCCATCTCCACCCGGGCGCGGCAACGGCAGATAAATCTCATCCGCATTCCACTCGGCCTCGACCGAGCCATTCTGGCCGAAAGTCTTGCCGACCCAATCGGCGACCGGCGCGGGCAGCGGCTCCTTCCAATCGCCCCCATCGGACACTTCATCCGGGCTGGCCGCCACCTGCTTCAGCAGATCGGCGGGCAGCACCGCCTGTTCCTCGGTCACGACCGGCGCGCCTTCGATCTCCGCCGCATGATTGAGGGTGATACCGGTGAAAGCGAATAGCAGCAGGCCGGTCAGGCTGATCGCCGAACTGATCCAGTGCCAGGCAATCAGTTGCTTCCACCAGAAGGCGCTGAGCTTTCGTTTCTTTCCCTTTGTACCCGTCATCGTCTCATCTGACGCGCATCCGCGACCTGTATTTGCCGAAAGTGATGCGCGCCCAATATCGAAAACGATTCGCAATTACAATAGCAACAGTTTCCCTCGATGACGTGACAGACGATTTCCCTACCTCTGTTACAGCCATCCGAAACTACCAGATTTGCGGGAAAATCGCCCTGCCACAAAGCCCGGAGGAAGCGGACCGCATGACACAAGATCATGCATGCCGGCTACAATCCGTTCCCTACTGACATATTTTGCGACAATTTGCGTCTGGACGCCGGACCATCCCCCGCGCCATACAAGCGGCCATGTCCCGCAACCGCCCGCTCCTGATCGGCGCCGTTCTGATCGGCGCCACCCTGCTCGCCGCGTGCAGCGCCGGCCCCGACTATCACCCCAGAAGCGCGGCGGACCTTGGCGTCCCCGACAACTGGTCGGTGACGGCCGCCCCGGAACCGGAAGACCTTACCCGCTGGTGGAACAAGTTCAACGACCCGGTGCTCGATCAGCTCGTCGAACAGGCGGCCGATGCCAATCTCGACATTGCCCAGGCGATCGCCCGCCTGCGTCAGGCACGCGAAGCGCTTATCATCAGCCGGGCCGCGCTGTTCCCCTCGGTGAGCGGATCGGGCGGCTATAACCGTACCGAAACATTGAAGGGCGGCGGCACCACCCTCACCTTGCCCGACGGAACGGTGACCACAACCGGCGGCGGCGGTGGGCAGGACAGTTTCTCGCTGGGGCTCGATGCCAGCTATCAACTCGACCTGTTCGGCGGCAATCGCCGATCGGTGGAGGTCGGCCGCGCGCAATATGAGGCGGCGGGCTTCGACTATGCGACGACATTGCTGTCGGTCGAAAGCGAGGTCGCCCGCAACTATATGCTGGCCCGTGCCTATCAGGCGCAACTGGCCAATGCGAAAGCCAGCCTCGCCATTCAGGACGACAATCTGGAAATCGCCGGTTTCCGGGTGCAGGCGGGCCTCGTTTCCTCGCTCGACGTCGAACAAGCCCGGTCCAGCCGCGCCCAGACGGCCGCCACCGTCCCGCAGATAGAGCAACAATATAATGCCGCGATTTCCCGTATCGCGGTACTCACCGGGCAGGAGCCGGGCGCACTCAAGCCGCTACTCGCCGAAGTGCGGCCGATACCGGAAGGCCCAGCCACGGTCGGCACCGGCATTCCGGCCAACCTGCTGCGCCAGCGCCCCGACATCCGCGCGGCCGAACGCGCGCTCGCCGCCGCCACCGCCCAGATCGGCGTCAGCAAGGCCGCACTCTTCCCTGCGCTGAGCATCAGCGGCAGCCTCGACACCAACGCCACCAGTTTCAATGGCCTGTTCGACACCATTACCGGCGGGCTGTTTTCGGGGATCAGCCAGACGATTTTCGCCGCTGGCAGGCTGGGCGCGCAGGTCCGGTCCAGCCGGGCGGCGGCCGACAGCGCGTTCGCCGCCTATAAATCCTCGGTCCTCACCGCACTTGAGGATGTCGAAAATGCGATCGTCGCGCTGCACACGGCTGGAGAGCGGGAACGGCATTATGCCATCGCCTATGACGCCGCCGATGCTTCGGCCATCCTTTCCCGCGATCAATATCGCACGGGTCTCACCGATTTCACGACCCTCAACACGCAGGAGACGGCGTTGATTTCCGCCCGCAACGGGCTGGTGCAGGCCCGTTCGGACAAGGCAACGGCGCTGGTCGCCCTTTACGCCGCCCTCGGCGGAGGCTGGGATGCCTCCACAGCCCCCACCGCGCCGCCGCGCACCAATTGACCGGATGATATCGACAATGGCCGATCAGCAACTTGATGAATTTCTCGGGGTAAAACCCCGCCCCGCCTGGCGCCGCCATGCAAAATGGGGCGTGGGCGCGATCCTGATTCTGGTTCTCGTCCTGCTTCTCTCCCGCTGTTTCGGCGGAACCGGCGATACCGGATATGCGACGGTGAAGGCGGAAAAGGGGCAGCTTGTCACCACGGTTTCGGCCACGGGGAAACTGGCCCCGACCAATCAGGTCACGGTCGGGTCACAACTTTCCGGCCTTGTCACCACCGTTCTGGTCGATGTGAACGACCGGGTCGTCGCAGGTCAGCCACTCGCGGAGATCGATCCCGAACAGATTGAGGATCAGATCCGCCAGAACGAGGCCCAGCTCGCCGCCAATCAGGCACAGATCGAACAGGCGCGGGCGACATTGGCACAGGCAAAGGCGCAATATGCGCGGCTGGAGGAAGTCCACCGCCTGTCGAACGGCCGCGTCCCCTCCGCCACGGAGCTGCAGACCGGCCGCGCGGACCTTGAGCGTGCACAGGCCGCCCTCAAGGTCGCCGAGGCCAATGTCCTCGCCAGCAAGGCCACTCTGGCACAGAGCCAGACGCAGCGCGCCCGCGCGATCATCCGGTCGCCCGTATCCGGCGTCGTACTCGCACGGCAGGTCGACCCCGGCCAGACCGTCGCCGCCTCCTTCAGCACGCCGACATTGTTCGTGATCGCCGAGGATCTCAGCAAGATGAAGCTGGAAGTCTCCATTGACGAGGCCGATGTCGGGGCCGTGAAGGAAGGACAGAAGGCAAGCTTCACGGTCGATGCTTTCCCCAACCAGACCTTCCCGGCGACCATCACCCGGGTCGAGATCGGCTCCAACCTGTCAGCGGAATCGGCCAGTTCCTCCTCCTCCTCCTCCAGCAGCAGTTCGAGCAGCGGACAGGTCGTATCTTATGCCGCCGATCTTTCGGTCGATAATGCAAAGCTTCGGCTTCGCCCGGGCATGACGGCCACCGCCGACATCGTGACGTCCGACAAGAAAGATATATTGCTCATACCCAATTCGGCGTTGCGCTTCACGCCACAGACCGACACCGCATCGGGCCAGTCGCAATCGGGCGGCATCACCAACGCGCTCAGCTTCCGTCCGCCCCGGCGCAGCACCAGCGGCGAACGGAGCGCCACCGTAGACCGGGGCGCAACCCAGACCATCTATGTGAAGGGCGACGACGGCAACCCCCGCGCGATCCAGATCACCACCGGCGATACCAACGGGACGCAGACCGAAGTGATTTCCGGCGATCTCAAGCCGGGCATGGAGGTCATTACCGGTCAGCTCTCTTCTTCGGCCAGCTCCTCCCCGTCGCGCAAGGAACAGTGAAAGTGACCGGGGAACCGCTGATTTCGCTGCGCGGCATCACCAAGGTCTATGGATCGGGGCCGACCGCCTTTCAGGCGCTCAAGGGGATCGATCTCGATATCATGCAGGGCGATTTCGTCGCCGTCATGGGGCCTTCCGGCTCCGGCAAATCGACGATGATGAACATATTGGGCTGCCTCGACGTGCCAAGTGCCGGGACTTTCCGGTTCCGGGGGTACCATGTCGAAAATCTCGACCGCGATCAGCGCGCGCTGTTGCGGCGCAAATATCTCGGCTTCGTCTTTCAGGGGTTCAACCTGCTGGCCCGCACCTCGGCGCTTGAAAATGTCGAACTCCCCCTGCTCTATCGCGGCGACCAGCGGGCGGAACGGCGGGAGACCGCGATGCAGGCGCTCGACCGGGTCGGTCTCCGTGACTGGTGGGACCATACGCCGGGCGAACTTTCCGGCGGCCAGCAACAGCGCGTCGCGATCGCCCGCGCCATCGTCACCAATCCCATGGTCCTGCTGGCCGACGAACCGACCGGTAATCTCGACAGTGAACGCTCGATCGAGATCATGGAATTTCTGGCCGCCCTCAACCGGGATTCCGGCATCACCATATTGATGGTCACGCACGAACCCGACATGGCCAATTTCGCCCACACCATCGTCCATTTCAAGGATGGGCTGGTCGATCGCAAGGAAGAAGGCAAAAGGGCGGGGAGAGCGGGCTGATGTTCGGGACGATTCTGCTGCTCGCGCTGCGTTCGATCCGCCGCCATATGCTGCGGTCCTTCCTCACCATATTGGGCATCGTCATCGGTGTGGGCGCAGTGGTGTCGATGGTGACTCTCGGCAAGGCGACCACCGCCGCCGTGCAAAAACAGATTTCCGCGCTGGGCACCAACATGTTGCAGGTCCGCCCCGGTCAGGGCTTCGGACGCGGCGGCGGCGGTCCCGCTCCCACCCAGTTCGACCCCTCCGATATTACCGCCATCATGCATCAGGTGGCGGGGATCGTCGCCGTCGCGCCGCAGGTGCAATCCAGCGCCACCGCCATTTATGACGGCGCCAACTGGTCGACCACGGTCAACGGCACCACTTCGGCTTTTTTCGAGGTGCAGCCATGGCCGTTGAGCGCGGGCAGGCTGTTCACCCCGGCCGAGGAAGCCGCCGGCAAGGCGGTGTGCATCATTGGTTCGACCGTACAGAAGAACCTGTTTCGTAATGGCGATGCGGTCGGCAAGAGGTTCCGCGTCGGCGACGTAAGCTGCGATGTCATCGGCACGCTGACGACACGCGGACAGGCAGGCTTCGGCGGCGATCAGGATGATGTCGTCATCATGCCAGTAAAGACGGTACAACGGCGCTTCACCGGTTCAACCGACATCCGCATGATCCTTGTCGGCGTCGATCAGGCCTATTCAACCGAACAGGTACAGGCGTCGCTGACCACCTTGCTACGCGAACGGCGCCATATCACCGGCAGCAAGGAAGATGATTTCAATATCTTCGATACCAAGCAGATTTCGGACACGCTGACCGGCACGACCACGTTGCTGACACAGATCGTCGCGGCCGTCGCCGCGATCAGCCTGATCGTCGGCGGCATCGGCATCATGAATATCATGCTGGTTTCAGTGACCGAGCGAACGCGGGAGATCGGCATCCGCCTTGCCATTGGCGCCGTCGCCAATGAGGTGTTGATGCAGTTTCTGGTCGAATCTGTCGTACTGTCCTGTATCGGCGGCATCATCGGGCTGGCGCTCGCGCAGATCGTCATCGCGGTGGCGACGCCCCTGATGCAGGTGCCATGGACCTTCGACCCGGAGATCAACCTGATCGCCTTCATCATCTCTGCGCTGATCGGGATCGTATTTGGCTATTTCCCGGCACGGCGAGCCGCCGGGCTCAACCCGATCGACGCCCTGCGGCACGAATAATCTCCTTCTTGCGGGCAGCGCACGGAAAATCAGGGCAAAGGGCAGGCCGCCGGAGCATTGGCCGGTCGGATGGAAATCGGGTGCCCCGGTCATGCGCACCCGAAAAGCACCGGGCGCGGATCACCCGTTGCACGAAAGCGCAACGAAAAGGCGGCTCGCCTCCCATAATAGCCCATGTGCGGGCAGGTGAACGCGAAGGCAGAAAAACCTGCGTGCAGGCCTTTATAGTCTGAATCCGCACGCCCCTTAGCCATGTCTTGAGCCGCTCGAAACCGGCCAAGATCGAAGGCCGGACAGGATAGCGCGGGAGGCGTCCTCCACCCGGGCCGGCACCGTTTCGGGGAATCGTCCCAGGCGACCCCAGAATGCACATCCTCCTTTGAAATCATGTACTATTCCCATCTATTTTTCTGGCGTCTTCATTGCCCCACAACGCGGCAAAATGCCTGAAAATCTATATATTATCCTTTATATTCAACATTTTATGAAAAATCCTCACGACCCCCGTGCCGCCACATGGCGTGAACGAGAACGCTATTGCTCATTCCAATATCAGAACGTAATATCGCCAGACAGAACGATTAATGGATTAAGCGGAGGATGGAGATGGGAGGATATCCCGAACTGTATATGATGA
>SBGG01000100.1 GCA_006226685.1 Sphingomonadales bacterium | reverse complement strand
ACATCCGGTTTTGCCCCCAAACCCACGCCTAGCAAAATCAAATACTTACCAGCTCGCGTTCCCTGCGTGTTCCGCCGGCACTGTTCAACTTGGGTTTGGGGGAAAATCTTGACTCGCGCATGACCAGGCAGGGTCGCGTAAATGACATAATATGGTCACTGCGATGACAGTGCCGCCATGGAACGGATTTGCGCAGCGTCGCCTGTTGCGCGCAGACAACAGACAGCTGAAAATATCAAAGCGGGTTCAGGTCGGCAGCAGCAATGAGGCCAGCGCGCCAGACATCAGATTAGCGAGCGAACCCGCAGCAAGAGCGCGCAAACCCAGCCGTGCGATCGTCGCGCGCTGGTTTGGCGCGAGGCCGCCCGTCACCGCCATCTGAATTGCAATCGAGCTGAAATTCGCAAAGCCGCATAGCGCGAAGGTGACGATGGCATAGCTGCGCGGCGACAACGCATCCCGTGCATCGCCGAGGCTGATGAATGCGACAAATTCGTTGAGGACGATCTTCTCT
Source organism: Sphingomonadales bacterium (assembly GCA_006226685.1). GTDB lineage: Bacteria > Pseudomonadota > Alphaproteobacteria > Sphingomonadales > Sphingomonadaceae > Sphingobium. The sequence goes on along the minus strand of SBGG01000100.1, from coordinate 64,881 downwards.
CCGAACAATCCGCCCGCACGAATCGCTTCGTCCCATGGAATGCCGATAAGATACATGAAGGGCGCGAAAATGGTGCCCAATATCGCCTGAAAGCTTAGGTCCGGAATACCCGCATAGGCACCCAGTGCGCCGAGCATGCCGTTGGCAAGCGCGACCAGCGCCACGAACGCCAGCACCATCGCGCCGACCGTGACCGCGAGCTCGACGCCTGTCTGCGCGCCCTGGCTGGCGGCCATGATGATGTTGGCAGGCGGCGGTTCTTCCTGGCTTTCGACCGGTTCGACCTCAGGCTCCATCTTGCGCTCCGGATCGTCGGGCATGATGATCTTGGCCATCATGATACCGCCTGGCGCGGACATGAATGCCGCTGCCAGCAGATAGGGCAAGGCTTCATGGCCCAGCAGCGCGGCATAGGCTGCCAATATGGTTCCGGCGACGCCTGCCATGCCGACCGCCATTACCGTGAATATCTGCGAGGGCGCTAATCGCGCTATATAGGGCCGGATGACAAGCGGCGCTTCGCTCTGGCCGACGAAGATGTTAGCAGCAGCGCACAGCGCCTCTACCCGGCTGATGCCCGTAACCAGCTGGATCGCCCCGCCGACCCAGCGGATCACGAACTGCATGATGTGTAAATAATAGAGGATCGAAACCAGCGCGGCGAAAAACACGATCACCGGCAGTGCGGCAAACGCGAAGCTCTTGCCGCCGATCTCCGGCGAGACGAGCGGGCCGAAAACGAATTGGGTGCCCTTGTCGGCATAGCCAAGCAACGCGGCCACGCCGCTCGCCATCCCTGCAATGGCCGCTCGGCCCCAGGGCGTATACAGGACCAGCACAGCCATAATGACCTGAATCGCGAAGGCTGCACCGACCACACGCAGTCTTATTGCTCTACGCCGCGTGGAAAGCGCATAGGCCATCAGAAATATCGCGGCAATGCCCAGCAGGCTGATTGGAAAGGCAGGCATGATTTCCCCTTGCTGGCGAGGATTCGGCGCAGAAAGTGCAATAGCGCGGCATGATATAAAGGTCATGCCTCGCGAAAGGGCATAATCCAATTGCTTCGCACTTTACATCTTTCCGTTCCGCGTTACGCCGATGTCATGAACCCGCGACCCGATCTCCGCCTTGGCTTGTTTTCCCTCGCCATCTTCTATGGAGGTATGGTGTGCATCGCGGGCGTGCTGGGCAACAAGCAGGTAGCGCTCGGCCCATTGGCCGTAGAGGGCGGCATTTTCGCTTTCCTGCTGCTCGTCGTCATCTCCAGCGCATTTTCCGAACTTTACGGTCAGACTATGGCCAATATGCTGGTGCGCATCGGCTTCGTGCCGCTGCTGGCATCCATCGCACTCAGCAGTCTGGTCATGGCGCTGCCGCCCTCTCCCGAAATGGATCCGGAGCGTAAAAACGCCTTTGCGCTGATGATGGGAGCAACGCCGCGTATCTGGATCGCGGGGATCATAGCCTATGGTGTGTCGCAAACGCTCAATGTCACGATCTTCAGCGCACTGAAGCGCAGTCAGGGCAAATGGCTCTGGGCACGGGCGGCTATTGCCGGCGTGTCAAGATCATCGACACGCTATTGTTCATCATCATTGCCTTTTACGGCATATTCCCCATCGGCCAGCTACTTCTGGGCCAGATGATAACCAAAATAACCCTGTCGGTGATCCTCATTCCTCCGCTTGTCGCCATGGCTGTCAAAATCGGCCGCAAGCTCGACGCAGGATCGGATAGCGCCTCTATTTGACGAGTATCTTCTCGGCCGGTTTTCCGGTGGCATCAATGTCCACATCAGCATGCAGCCCGATGAGTTTTTCGAGCAGAGGATAAACTTCGATATTATCCATCAGGCCGACATCGGCACCCTGTTTGATCGTGGGACCGGACGCGATGAAAAGCGCGTGCATTTCTGGCATGGCGTTGGACCATCCATGCGCGCCGCCCGGCGACAAGGGATAAGGAGACGGCCCAGAAAGGATAACCCAGCCCGGTTTCGCCAGGCAAATGATGGCTGCGACACGCGGGTTGTGGCCGTAGTGCAGTTCGGGTGGGAATTTCTCCCGCTCATAGCAAGCCATATGGTCATGCGGTTTCAACAATGCATCATATACGCGCCGGTCAGTGCCCGCTGCCGGCTCGATCGTGGCATAGGGACCGGTTTCCACCGCAATATAGCTTTCGCGGTCGATCAACTCATCGAGCTGTATCGCTTTGACTTCGTCCGTTGCGGCCATCCCATGATCGGAAACGATGACGACATTGACGGTGCGATCCATTTGCCGGAGGCCGTCGACTAGATATCCGATCATTGCGTCAACATCGGCAATGGCGTCATTTACTTCCTGACTGTCCGGGCCGAAACGATGCCCCGCCATGTCAACATTGTCGAAATAGAGGGTGATAAAATAGGGGCGAACGGCCGCGGGACGGCGCAGCCAGTCCAGCACGGCTTCAACACGCTGCTGATTGGAAATATCCCTGTCGTAACGCAACCAGTCGCGCGGCCGAACCTTGTGAATGCTGACCTCGCTGCCTGGCCAGAAGGCGGTTGCAGTACGAATACCTGCCTTTTCTGCACTGACCCATATCGGTTCGGCTTCGTCCCACCAGAAAGGGTCGCGTGACTGCGTCGCGTCGCCGAGTGAGAAAACCGCACCGGGCCGGTGCGGATCGATCATGCTGTTGCCGACGATGCCGTTGCGATCGGGTCGCAAGCCGGTGACGATGGCATAATGATTTGGGAAGGTCTTTGTCGGAAAGCTGGGATTAAGCGCACCATGCGCGCCCTGCGCGGCCAGAACGTTCATATATGGCGTGATTCCGCGCTCCATATAGTCGGGGCGAAATCCGTCGATCGAGATAAGGAGTGTGGGCACCGGATCGCTCGATACCTCTTGGGCGATCGCTCCTCGAGTCAGGGCCAGGACACAGAGAAAGTAGCAGAATAGGCGTATCATAAGCCTCGCGTTATATCTTTATCGTGACCAATACGTGACCTACTCATTGTACTGCTAGTGTGGACGCGCGAATTTCCTCGGGGAAACCCAAAAGCTATCAGTCAGTACTGTGTCTGACTTTTGCTGTCGTGCAGCGATGGCAGGCAAAGTTAACAAAGGACAGCTAGGCGTCATAAACGACCCAAAACCCGCCTTTCCGGACTGTCTCAAGAGCTGCCTAATATTGGGGTGTCTCGCTCGTTCCTGTTCCGTTCGGGTCGGGGTTCTCGAGCCAGGCATTGATATCGGATTCGTACCATCCAATACAGCGCATCGAGATCTGTATCTGCCGGGGGAAGGTTCCTGCGGCGATCTGGCGATAGAGAGTCGATCGGCTGAGCCCGGTTCGGGCAAGCACGGTCCTGAGGCGAAGGATGCGGTTCGGTTGGGGTTGCGATGTCATGACGGACTCCGATGATGTTTGGGACCCTGTGCTCGGTCCTGCTCTCAAATTGCCGGAGTGCTGAAACGCTTCAATCGACGTAGTCATCCCCGATAATCCCGCAGATTCCCTTGCTGTCGCCTGATGTCGTGATTTCGTCTGACCTCGGCTTGGGCGAGGGGAGCGCCGCTGGTCCTGTAGGCCCGCCCAGGCGTGCCGCAACCCTGCGCTGCGCTCCGGGTCCTGCACCTTGTTCCGGCCCTGCGGGTGCGCCCCGCCCTGGCGAGGCGGGCCTGTTGGACCGCTCCTGCCGCTCCCCCCGCCATCCGGGGTTGTGTGGTGTTTAAGGGGGAAGATGGTCGCAGGGACCACTTTCTACTTGGCAGGATGCGATAAAATCGCGAGGTTTGACCCATGAAAACCAGTCTCGATCATCTTCCCCAAAGCAAGCGGCAGGAGCTTGCTTATGTGGTCGACATGCTGCGCGAAGGCTTTGCCGCCGCGATCCGCAAGAAGAACAGCAGCCGCTACCGGTCGGAGCAGATCCTCAAGATCATCCTGTTCGGTTCCTATGCCCGTGGCGACTGGGTGGAAGACCCGGTCGGGCGGTATTTCTCGGACTATGATATCCTCGTCATCCTCTCGAACGACTATGTCACCGATGGCGCCGAGTTCTGGATGAAGACCGAGGCAAAGCTGCTCGACGAGCTGGCCGAAGGCACAAAGCTGCGCACGCAGGTCAGCCCGATCTATCACAGCATCGAGGACGTCAACGCCCAGCTTCGGCTTGGCCGCTACTTCTTCATGGACATCGTCCGGGATGGCATCGTGCTGTTTGAGGAACCGGACCATCCGCTTGCCGAACCGCAACCGCTGTCACCAGAGCAGGCGCTGAAAGAGACGCAGGACTATTATGATCAGTGGTTCGAAAGCGCCGTAACTTTCCTGAAAACCAGTCAGGTCGTAAGGGGGATGGACCGTCCGAAGGAGGCCGCGTTCCTCCTCCATCAGGCGGCCGAACGCTTCTATCACTGCCTGTTTCTGGTACGCACGCTCTACTCGCCCAAGACCCATAATCTCAACCGCCTGCGCTCGCAGACCGAGCAGCTGGAACCGCGTCTCGCCGCCGTCTGGCCGGGCGAGAGCAAGTTCGAACGGCGCTGCTATGAGCTGCTGCGCGGGGCCTATGTGAACGCCCGCTACTCACGCCATTACCGTATCACGCCCGAGGAACTGGCCTAGCTCACCGAGCGCGTCACCCTGTTGCAGGACCTGATCCGCACCATCTGCGACGCACGCGTGGAAGAGCTGGCAAAGGCCGCCTGATCAGGCCGCAGGCCTGTTGTTCTGCCCCAAAGCCTCATCGATCATCGCCGCCAGCGTCTCCTCGGCGCGGCCACGCACAGCCTCGTCTTTCGCGCCCAGATCATGCCGCAACCATGCCGGCATGCGCGCGATGAGGGCGAGAATCTGTGTCCGTCGATCTTCGTTCATGCGGTCCCTATGACCGGGTTTTATGACCCCGGCAATGCAATGCCGGACGTCTCCCAAGGCCATTCATCCGCGCCTTTTTCTGGTGGAAAGGGCGTAATCCAGCTCGCCAATGGCGCTCTTTGCACACCTGTTTTTGCGTCTCGCCAGCCCGATTTCTGGGCTGGCGGGATGCGTTTGCACGAGGGGTTGGGGCCGGCCTGCGTTGGAAGGGCCGTGTCCATAGCCGTCCGGAGAGGGGGCAGGGGGAGTGTGGGAACAATGGCAAGATTAAAGGAATGGCACCATGCCCTGCGGGCTGGGTGCCATAACCCCTTGTCTGCACATCCTTTTTCGGTTCTCCGGCGATGGCGCCATTCACAGGGGCATGGCTCCATGCCTAGCTGTGATGCCCGGATTTCTGCGCTTTTCGATAGCGCCATGGGCGTTCCGGGGGAAGGGGGGCAGGCAACTCGTCACGCCTGTTGCTTCATCAGCCTTGCGGGCTTGCCCTGGGCGGCTTTGTCGCGAAGCTCGTCCAGATAGTCACTCCACCACTGATGCATGGCGATACGCTCGTCCCAATATCGGCCCCGATTGTAGATCCCGCGAATGCTGTTCGCGTCGGCATGCGCAAGGGACCTTTCGATCGCATCCGGGTTCCACTGGCCGCTCTCGTTGAGCAGGGTCGAGGCCGTGGTCCGGAGCCCGTGCGAAGTGACCTCACCGGCGGTGTAGCCCATGCGCCGGAACGCCTGATTGATGGTGTTCTCGCTCAACGGGCGGCGGGAGGTGTGGAAGGCTGGGAACACGAACCCTTCCGTCCCGGTCAGCGAGAGGAGCTCTTTGAGCCAGATGAGCACCTGCCGGGACAGGGGGACTTCATGGGGGCGGCGCATCTTCATGCGCTCGGCCGAAATCTTCCAGACGGCTCCGTCCAGATCGAACTCCTGCCATGTCGCCATTCGCAGTTCGCCGGGACGCGCCATGACATGCGGCGCAATCTGCATTGCGAGGCGGGTGACCGCATGGCCGGAATAGCTCTCGATGGCGAGGAGCAGTTCCCCGACCTGCTCCGGCTCCAATATGGCCGCATGATGCCTGACCTTGGGAGCAACCAGAGCGCCCCGTAATAGGGATGTGGGATCAGTCTCTCCCCGTCCTGTTGCCACCGCGTAGCGGAAGATTCTGCTGGCAAAGGAACGGCATCGCCGGGCGGTCTCATGCTTGCCTTTCGCGTCGAGGCGCTTGAGGGCGGCCAGCACGTCGAGCGGCTTGAGATCGGTGACCGGGCGGTTTGCGATCGGAGCCAGTTGCTCGAGCAGCCAGTTAGCCTTGGTGGTGGTCGTGTCGGCGCGCCCTTCGGCGACCATCTTATCGATATATTCCCTGGCAATGTCGCCGAAGCTGTTGCCTGCGTTGAAGGCTGCGATCAGTTTGTCGTGCTTGCGCTCGGCCAGCGGGTCTCCTCCCGCCTCTACTGTCCTTCGGGCATCGTCCCGCCGCCGCCGTGCATCGGCAAGACCGACGTCGGGATAGCGACCCAGTGCCAGGCGCTTCTGCTTGCCATGGTAGCGATATTTGTATCGCCACAGCTTCGAACCGTTGGGATGGATTTCGAGGTACAATCCCCGGTCATCGCCGCACTGATAGATTTTGTCGGCGGGGCGGAGGTTGCGAATCTGGAGTTCCCTGAGCGCCATGAATGAATCTCCTCGACAGTTCCCGAACGGGCAGGCGAAGACATTATCGGCGCTGGTGCCATCAGATTCCGCGTGGGGCCATATGGCCCTGATCATGGCACCCCATGGCCCCGGTTCTCCTGAAATCGCCTGACACATCACGGGATGGGTGAGGTCAATAAATGGCAGATTTCTGCCATTTTGTCGAGTTTTTCGGGGTGTCTTGGGAAGGGAAAATGGTGCCCAGAAGAGGACTCGAACCTCCACGACCTTGCGATCGCCAGCACCTGAAGCTGGTGCGTCTACCAATTCCGCCATCTGGGCACGGGGTAGGCTGGCGCAACTAGCCGTCATGTTTCGTGCTGTCAATCGTCTCGGCAATAATTTTTGCGATGCCATGTGCAGATGGGATAACGGGCATTGTCTCCTTGGGCGCGCTGGTGCATGGGGTTTAGGACATTGCGCTGCGGCTGAACGCGTCTTTGGCGTGTTGCGCGTGCAAGTTGTCGCGAACGATATCATCAGGTCGGGAAAAAGCTCATGCTGGTTACGATATTTGGCGGTGGCGGCTTCGTTGGGCGTTATGTTGCCCAGGAATTGCTCGCACGGGGAATGCGTGTGCGCATTGCCGAGCGGAATCCGGGCGACGCGATGCGGATCAAGCCGCTGGGCGGGCTCGGGCAGGTGCAGCTTGCCTATGCCAATGTTCGCGATCCGGCCAGTGTGGCCAGGGCAGTGGCGGGGGCCGATGCGGTGGTCAATCTGGTCGCGGTGCTGGATGGCAAGCTGGATGCGATCAACCATCTGGGTGCGGCCAATGTGGCTCGCGCCGCGGCCGATGCCGGTGTCGGCACGCTTGTCCATATTTCCGCCATCGGTGCGGATGCGGGCAGTGCTTCGGCCTATGGCCGGTCGAAAGGGCAGGGTGAGGCTGCCGTGCGGGTGGCATTCCCCGATGCGACGATCATTCGTCCCTCGGTCATTTTCGGGCGGGAAGATCAGTTTACCAACCGCTTTGCCGGTATGATCCGGATGTCGCCGATCATGCCGGTCGTCGCGCCGGATACGAAATTCCAGCCTGTCTATGTGGTGGATGTTGCCCGGGCGATCGCCGAGGCGGTCGAGCATGCCGACGCCCATCGCGGTCAGGTCTATGAACTGGGCGGGCCGCAGGTAATGAGCATGTTGGAAATGAACCAGTGGATTGCGGGGCATATCGGGCATGATCCGGCGATTATCAGGGTGCCGAACTTCCTTGCGGCCTTGCTTGCCAATCTGACAGGCTGGCTGCCCGGTGCGCCGATCACCAGCGATCAGTGGAAGATGCTGGGCGCGGACAATGTCGTTGCGGAAGGGGCGAAAGGGCTGGCCGATCTCGGCGTGGCATCGACTCCGCTGGCGGTGGTCGCCGATGGCTGGCTGGTCCGCTATCGCAAGCATGGGCGCTTTTCGACCGGCGCCAAGGCCTGAATCCAGTGGCTGGTGATGTGCTGACGCCCATATTGCTGGGCATCGTTGAAGGGTTGACGGAGTTTATTCCGGTTTCCTCGACCGGGCATCTCGTGTTGGCGGGGGCTTTGCTCGGCTATCATGAAGAGGCCAGCAAGACGTTCGATATCGTCATCCAGTTGGGGGCGATACTCGCGGTGGTCGTGCTCTACTGGCGCCGGTTTTTCGATGTGCTGATCGGTCTGACGGCCCGCGATGCCGGGGCATGGGCGTTTACGCGCAATATTTTTCTCGGCTTTTTCCCGTCCATGGTGGTTGGCGCCTTTGCCTATTCGGCGATCCGTGTGCTGCTGGAATCCCCGGCGGCGGTTGCCTGGGCGTTGATTGTCGGCGGGGTTGCGATCCTCATTATCGAGCGGATCGCCAAGCATGTGACGACGGCGAGCGTCGAAGGTATGAGTTGGCGCACTGCGGTCGGTATCGGTGTTATCCAATGCCTGTCGATGATTCCGGGGGTCAGCCGCTCGGGTGCGACCATCATGGGGGCGTTGATGCTCGGGGTGGAGCGTAAGACGGCTGCGGAGTTCAGCTTCTTTGTCGCGATCCCGACCATGGTGGCGGCGAGTGCCTATTCCCTGATGAAGGAAGGGGCGAGTTTGCCGCCCGGCCAGCTTGGCGATATCGCGATTGGTTTTGTCGTTTCCTTTGTCGTTGCGATGGCGGTCATCAAGGCCTTTGTCGCGATGGTGTCGCGTTTCGGTTTCGGGCCCTTCGCCTGGTATCGCATCCTGATCGGGGGTGCTGCGCTGGTATGGCTTACTCTTAGATAGGACCGTTTCGGACTTATGTTGCTGCGTGAACATGCGGGTCAGGGAGTGTTTCTGAGGCAGTGTTGATTTAATAGGTAAGTAGCACTTACCTATATTGCAGATTTCGCGTGACTCCTGTGTCGCGATCGCTTATGCGCGACGCGAGCCCTACAATTTGATTGGCGCAGGAGCATTATTATGGGTGATAACCCCATGCTGAAATTCGTTGGCACGCGGCAGGATTATCCTGTCAAACGCGCGGCCCAGGAGCGCGCCGTCGATTTTCGCGAAATCAACACCAGCTTTCCGCTGGATAAGGCCGAAGAGCAGGCTTCGCGCTGTTCGCAATGTGGCGTGCCTTATTGTTCCACCCATTGTCCGCTGCACAACCATATCCCCGACTGGTTGCGTCTGACCGCCGAGGGGCGTCTGCGCGAGGCCTATGAGCTGTCGAACAGCACGTCGACCATGCCGGAAATCTGTGGTCGCATCTGCCCGCAGGATCGCCTGTGCGAAGGTAATTGCGTGATCGAATTTTCGGGGCACGGCTCCGTCACCATCGGCAGCGTCGAAAAATTCATCACCGATACGGCGTGGAAAGAAGGCTGGGTTGAGCCCATCGTTCCCGGCAAGGCCATTGGTCAGTCGGTTGGCATTATCGGCGCGGGCCCGGCGGGGCTTACCACCGCTGAATATCTGCGTGTCGCCGGATATGAGGTGCATGTTTATGACCGGCATGACCGGGCAGGGGGCCTGCTGACCTACGGCATTCCCGGCTTCAAGCTGGAGAAGGAAGTGGTGATGCGCCGGGTTCAGCGCCTGAAGGACGGCGGTATCGTCTTCCATGAAGGTTTTGAAGTCGGTCGTGATGCCAGCCTTGAGGAACTGCGCACCAGGCATGATGCGGTGCTGATCGCGACCGGGGTTTACAAGGCGCGTGACATCAAGGCGCCCGGTGTCGGCGCCGGTGGCGTGGTGAAGGCGCTCGATTATCTGACGGCTTCCAACCGTGCGAGCTTTGGTGACGATGTTCCCGGCCATAAGGACGGCAGCCTGCTGGCGAAGGACAAGCATGTTGTCGTCATCGGCGGTGGCGACACGGCGATGGACTGCGTCCGGACTGCTATCCGTCAGGGCGCGAAATCGGTGAAGTGCCTCTATCGCCGCGACCGGGAGAATATGCCGGGATCGCAGCGCGAAGTGCAGAATGCCGAGGAGGAAGGGGTCGAATTCGTCTGGCTCTCCGCGCCGGTGGCATTTGAGGGCGTCGATCATGTGACCGGGGTCAAGGCCACGAAGATGCGGCTCGGGCAGCCCGATGCCTCGGGCCGTCGCGCGCCGGAGCCGGAACCGGGCAGCGAGTTTACGCTGGAGGCCGACCTTGTCATCAAGGCGCTGGGGTATGATCCGGAGGATTTGCCCAAGCTGTTCGGTGCGGAAGACCTGTCCGTCACCCGTTGGGGCACGCTGCGGGTCGATCACAAGACGATGATGACCAGCGTGGACGGCGTGTTCGCCGCCGGCGACATCGTGCGCGGAGCATCGCTCGTTGTCTGGGCGATCCGCGATGGACGCGATGTGACCGAGCATATGCATCGCTATCTCAAGGCCAAGGTGCGGGCGGAGGTCGCCGCATGAGGCGGGCTGTTTCGCTGACGCTGGCGGCGGTGCTGGCCGGTGCAGCGGTTCCGTCGGTGGCGCTCGCCGCGCAGCCCGAAGGCGCCGTGCAGCCCGCGACCGCTCCACAGCCGTTGCCGGAAACCGCGCAGATCGATCCGGATGCGTTGAAGGCGGCGCGTGTCGTTGTCGAAAAGCTGTTTCCGGTGGGGACCTATCGGAAAATCATGGGCAAGAGCATGTCCACCATGATGGATAGCATGATGGACGGTGTCATGAAGATGCCGATTGCTCAGCTTGCCCGGATCGGTGGAGTTCCCGAGGAGGAGCTGCTCGACATGAAGGAATCCTCGCTGGAAGAGATGACGGCGATCGTCGATCCCTATTTCCGGGAACGGACGAAGCGCGGCATGGATGCAATGATGGGCGGCATGACGGACCTGATGGACGGGTTCGAACCGCGCGTTCGCAATGCGCTGTCCCGTGCCTATGCCCGCAATTTCTCGGTGGGGCAGCTGGCCGAAATGGACGGGTTTTTCAGCACGCCCACGGGTAGCGCCTATGCGGAACAGTCGATGACGATCTTCATGGACCCGGAAATCATGGGCGAGATGCAGGCCCTGATGCCGGAAATGATGAAGAAGATGCCGGAGCTGGCGAAAAAGTCGCAGCAGGCGGTGAAGGATCTGCCGCCGCCGCGCAAAATTGGTGACCTTTCGAAGCCGGAACGCAAGCGGCTGGCCGAATTGCTCGGCGTGAAAGAAGAAGATTTGAAGGATCGGGCCTACGGGGCCCCCTATGAGGAAGGAACGGAGCAATGACCGAGCAGCAGAGCTTCATGGTCAGTGCGCAGGAGCGCGAACGCATCGCCCGTGAAGGCATGTACCGCCCCGAGCTGGAATCCGACGCTTGTGGTGTCGGCCTTGTCGCGGCAACCGACGGCAAGCCCTCGCGTCGTGTCGTGGTGTCGGCGATCGACGCCCTGAAGGCAGTGTGGCACCGTGGCGCGGTCGATGCGGACGGCAAGACCGGTGACGGCGCGGGAATCCATGTCGACCTGCCGGTGCGCTTTTTTGACGATGCGATCGCGGCCTCCGGGCACAAGCCGCTGCCGAACCGCCTGGCGGTCGGCATGATCTTCCTGCCGCGTACCGATCTTGGCGCGCAGGAAACCTGCCGCACCATCGTCGAAAGCGAGATCATCGACGCGGGCTACACCATCTATGGCTGGCGCCAGGTGCCGGTCGACGTGTCGGTGATCGGCACCAAGGCGCAGGCGACTCGTCCCGAGATCGAGCAGATCATGATCGCCGGGCCGATGCCCGAGGAACAGGACATGGCGGAGTTCGAGAAGGAACTCTACCTGATCCGTCGTCGCATCGAGAAGAAGGTGGTCGCCGCGCAGATCAATGATTTCTACATCTGTTCGCTGTCCTGTCGTTCGATCATTTACAAGGGTCTGTTCCTCGCGGAATCGCTGTCGGTTTTCTATCCCGACCTGTGCGATGACCGGTTCGAGAGCCGTGTAGCGATCTTCCACCAGCGTTATTCGACCAATACCTTTCCGCAATGGTGGCTGGCTCAGCCGTTCCGTACACTCGCCCATAATGGCGAGATCAACACGATCCGCGGCAACAAGAACTGGATGAAAAGCCACGAGATCAAGATGGCGGCGCTGGCCTTTGGCGAGCGGTCGGAGGACATCAAGCCAGTGATCCCGGCGGGTGCATCCGACACCGCAGCACTTGACGCCGTTTTCGAGGCGATTTGCCGCGCCGGGCGCGAGGCGCCCTCGGCCAAGCTGATGCTGGTGCCCGAGGCCTGGCAGAATGGCGAGGATATTCCGCAGGCGCACCGGGATATGTACACCTATCTCGCCTCGGTGATGGAGCCGTGGGACGGCCCGGCCGCGCTGGCGATGACCGACGGCCGCTGGGCGGTCGCGGGCGTGGACCGTAATGCGCTCCGTCCGCTGCGCTATACCCTGACGATGGACAATCTGCTGATCGTCGGTTCGGAAACCGGCATGGTGGTCGTTCCGGAATCCACTGTCCTGAAAAAGGGCCGGATGGGTCCGGGCGAAATGCTGGCGGTCGATCTCAACGAAGGCATGGTGTACAGCGATCGCGAGATCAAGGACCGCATCGCGGCCGAAAAACCCTATGCCGATCTGGTCAAGGGGTTCCGCACCATTGACGGTCTTCCGCCGGTTCAGGAAGAAGCCCGCCCCGTTTATGATCGTGCCGAACTGACCCGGCGTCAGATCGCGGCGAACATGACGCTGGAGGATATGGAGCTGATCCTCTCGCCGATGGTGGAGGATGCGAAGGAAGCCATCGGCTCGATGGGCGACGATGCGCCGCTGGCGGTTATTTCCGATAAACCGCGCACGATCAGCCATTTCTTCCGCCAGAATTTCAGCCAGGTTACTAACCCGCCGATCGACTCGCTGCGCGAGCGGCATGTGATGAGCCTGAAGACCCGTTTCTCCAATCTTGCCAACATATTGGAGGAAGGATCTCAGAACGCGCATGTGCTGGTGCTGGACTCGCCGGTGCTGACCTGTGCCGACTGGGGCCGCCTGAAGGCCTATTTCGGCAAGGCCGTGGCGGAGATCGACTGCACCTATGTGACCGGAGGCGGGCAGGAAGATCTGCGCGCGGCGATCACCCGTATCCGCACCGAGGCGGAGCAGGCGGTGCGCGCCGGGCAGAGCGAGATATTCCTGACCGACGAGAATGTCGGGCCGGATCGCATTGGCATTGCGATGGTGCTGGCGGCGGCGGCGGTGCATACGCATCTCGTTCGCAAGGGACTGCGCTCCTATGCGTCGATCAACGTCCGCTCGGCCGAATGCCTCGATACCCATTATTTCGCGGTGCTGATCGGTGTCGGTGCGACCACGGTGAACGCCTATCTGGCCGAAGCCTCGATCGCGGATCGTCATGCACGCGGCCTGTTCGGCGATTTCGATCTTGAAACCTGTGTCGAGCGCTATCGCGTTGCGATCAATGAAGGGCTGCTCAAGATCATGTCCAAAATGGGCATCGCGGTCATCAGCAGCTATCGCGGCGGCTATAATTTCGAGGCGGTGGGGCTTTCCCGCGCGCTGGTCAACGACCTGTTCCCCGGCATGCCGAGCAAGATTTCGGGCGAGGGTTATGCGTCGCTCCACTATAGCGCGAGCATGAAGCATGACGATGCCTATGGGAAGGCGGTTACCCGCCTGCCGATCGGCGGCTTCTATCGTCAGCGTAATGGCGGCGAGGCCCATGCCTATGGCGCTCAGCTGATGCACCTGTTGCAGACGGCGGTCGCGACCGACAGCTATTCGACCTATTTGCAATTCTCGCGCGGCGTGCGGGATCTGCATCCGGTCTATCTGCGCGACCTGCTTGAGTTCAACTATGCGCAGGAGCCAGTGTCGATCGACGAGGTCGAAGCCATCACCGAGATCCGCAAGCGGTTCGTGACGCCGGGGATGAGCCTTGGCGCGCTTTCTCCGGAGGCGCATGAAACGCTGGCGATCGCGATGAACCGGATCGGCGCCAAGGCGGTGTCGGGTGAGGGCGGCGAGGACAAGAGCCGCTTCACCCCCTATCCCAATGGCGATAATGCCAATAGCTCGATCAAGCAGATCGCATCCGGTCGTTTCGGCGTTCATGCCGAATATCTGGGCGCATGCGAAGAGATTGAGATCAAGGTGGCGCAGGGCGCGAAGCCCGGTGAGGGCGGCCAGCTTCCCGGTTTCAAGGTGACGGAGTTCATCGCGAAGCTGCGGCATTCGACGCCCGGCGTGACGCTGATTTCGCCGCCGCCGCATCACGACATCTATTCGATCGAGGATCTGGCCCAGCTCATTTATGACCTGAAGCAGATCAACCCGCGCGCGCGCGTCTGCGTCAAGCTGGTGAGCCAGTCGGGCATCGGTACGGTCGCGGCGGGTGTGGCGAAGGCCCATGCCGACGTCATCCTCGTTTCCGGCAATGTCGGCGGCACCGGCGCCAGCCCGCAGACCAGCATCAAATTTGCGGGTCTGCCCTGGGAAATGGGCCTGTCCGAAGCCAATCAGGTGTTGACGCTCAACAATCTGCGTCATCGCGTAAAGCTGCGTACCGATGGCGGCCTCAAGACCGGTCGCGACATCGTGATCGCCGCGATCCTCGGTGCCGAGGAATTCGGTATCGGTACGCTCAGCCTTGTGGCGATGGGGTGCATCATGGTGCGTCAGTGCCACAGCAACACCTGCCCGGTCGGCGTGTGTGTGCAGGACGAGCGCCTGCGCGCCAAGTTCACCGGCACGCCGGAGAAGGTCATCAACCTGATGACATTCATTGCCGAGGAAGTGCGCGAGATTTTGGCGCGACTGGGCGTTCGCAGCCTCGATGAGGTCGTGGGCCGCACCGAATTGCTGCGTCAGGTCAACCGCGGGGCCGAGCATCTCGACGATCTCGATCTCAATCCGATCCTCGCCAAGGTCGATGCGCCCGATGAATATCGCCGCTTCAACCTGCCGACCTTCCGCAACGAAGTGCCGGACAGCCTTGATGCGCAGATCATTGCCGACGCCAAGGCGGTGTTCGAGCGGGGCGAGAAGATGCAACTCACCTATACGGTGCGGAACACGCATCGCGCGGTCGGTACCCGTTTTTCGGCCCGTATTACCGAGAAGTTCGGCATGTCGACGCTGGCCGACGGCCATGTCAGCATCCGGCTGCGCGGATCGGCGGGTCAGTCGCTGGGCGCATTCCTGTGCAAGGGCGTGACGCTCGAAGTGTTCGGCGATGCCAATGACTATGTCGGCAAGGGGCTTTCGGGCGGCATCATCGCGGTGCGGCCGATGGTTTCCAGCCCGCTGGAAAGTCAGAACAACACGATCATCGGTAACACCGTGCTTTATGGCGCGACGGCGGGCAAGCTGTTCGCGGCGGGGCAGGCGGGCGAGCGTTTCGCGGTTCGCAACTCCGGCGCGCAGGTCGTGGTCGAAGGCTGTGGCGCCAATGGCTGCGAATATATGACCGGCGGTATGGCGGTTCTGCTGGGGCAGGTCGGCGCCAATTTCGGCGCGGGTATGACCGGAGGCATGGCCTTCGTGCTGGATATTGCCGGGGACTTCGCCCGCAAGGCCAATGGTGAGAGCATAGTGTGGCAACGCCTCGACAGCGCCCATTGGGAAGCTGTGCTGCGCGACCTGATCGAGCAGCATGTTGCCGCTACCGGGAGCCGGTGGTCGGCTAGCATCCTGGAGGACTGGAGCCGCTGGCGCGATCATTTCTGGCAGGTTTGCCCGAAGGAGATGGTCTCGCGTCTCGCCCATCCGCTGAGCGACCGGGTAGCCGTTGAGGCTGCCGAGTAAGACTGGCCTGCAAGATATTGAAAAGGCGGGAGGGATGTTTCTCTTTCCCGCCTTTTCTTTTTGTTGCTTAGCTCGACGAGGTGCTACAGCCCCTTTTTCCCATTTGGAAAAGGAATGACATGATGCAGATCGCGGTACTGACGTTTGACGGCTATAATGAGCTGGACAGCTTCGTCGCCGCCGCGATCCTGAACCGGTTGCAGGCCAGCGGCTGGCAGGCCCATATCACCTCCGATCGCCCCGAAGTGACCTCGATGAACGGGGTGGTGGTACAGCGACAACAGCCGATCGAATTTGCGGCTGAGGCCGACGCGGTTCTGATCGGCAGCGGTATCCGGACGCGGGAGATTGCGCAGGACCGCGATCTGCTGGACCGGCTGCGTCTCGACCCCGCTCGGCAGTTGATCGGCTCGCAATGTTCCGGAACGCTGCTGCTGGCGAAGCTTGGGCTAATCGGCGACCTGCCGGCCTGTACCGATCTGACGACCAGGCCCTGGGTAATTGAGGCCGGGGTGGATGTGCTGGATGCGCCCTTTGTCGCGCATGGCAATGTCGCAACCGCCGGAGGATGTCTCGCGTCGCAATATCTCGCGGGCTGGATGATTGCCCGTCTGGCCGGAGAGGATGCGGCGCGCGAGGCGCTGCATTATGTCGCGCCGGTCGGAGAAAAAGAGGAGTATGTCGAACGGGCGATGCGCGTGGTGCGTCCGTTTCTGCCCGTCAAAACCCCGGCGGAAGCCGTAGCTGTCGCCTGATCGGGGTGACCCGGAAAGGAAACAGGGGCCGGGATGAAACCCGGCCCCTGCCGCTCCTCTCCACTATCGTTCAGGCCGGTTCGGTTTCTTTCGCCTTTTCCTGTGCCTTCAGTTTCGCGCGCCAGGCATGGAGCAGCGGCTCGGTATAGCCTGAGGGCTGTTCCACGCCCTTGAACACGAGGTCGCGCGCCGCCTGCCAGGCATAGCTGGTCGCTTCATGCCCCGACATCGGGCGGTAAAGCGGATCACTCGCATTTTGCGCATCGACCTTTTTCGCCATGCGGGCGAACGCCGCGTCGATGTCGTCCGTGCTGACCACGCCATGGAGCAGCCAGTTCGCCATGTGCTGTGAGGAAATGCGCAGGGTTGCCCGGTCTTCCATCAGGCCGATGTCGTTAATGTCCGGCACCTTGGAGCAGCCGATCCCCTGATCGATCCAGCGGACGACATAGCCGAGAATGCCCTGGGCGTTATTATCCAGTTCGTTGCGAATCTCTTCGTCCGACCAGTTGGCGCCACGCGCCACCGGAATGGTGAGCAGCCTGTCGAGACTGGCAATGGCTTCTGCGCGGCGTTCCTGCTGCCGGGCGAACACGTCGACCAGATGATAATGGGTTGCGTGCAGTGTCGCGGCCGTAGGGCTGGGCACCCATGCGGTGTTTGCGCCGGTCTTTGGATGACCAATTTTCTGCTCCAGCATATCGGCCATCCGGTCGGGAGCGGCCCACATGCCCTTGCCGATCTGCGCCTTGCCGGACAGGCCGCAGGCAAGGCCGATCTGCACATTGCGATCCTCATAGGCGGCAATCCAGTCGGACGTCTTCATGTCGCCCTTGCGGATCATCGGTCCGGCGCGCATCGACGTGTGCATCTCGTCGCCGGTGCGGTCGAGAAAGCCGGTGTTGATGAACATGATGCGATGCCGCACCGCCTCGATACAGGCGGCGAGATTGGCCGAAGTGCGGCGTTCCTCGTCCATCACGCCGATTTTCAGCGTGTAGCGGGCAAGGCCCAGCATATCCTCGATCGCGTCGAACAGCCGGTCGGTGAACGCGCATTCCGCCGGGCCGTGCATCTTCGGTTTGACGATATAGATGCTGCCGGTGCGGCTGTTGGTGAACCTGCCCTGTTTTTTGAGGTCGTGGATCGCGATCAGGCTGGTGATGATGCCGTCGACTATGCCTTCGGGGGCTTCGTCGCCATCGGGCAGCAGCACCGCAGGCGTTGTCATCAGATGGCCGACATTGCGGACGAACAGCAGCGACCGGCCCGGCAGGGTGAAGGCGGTGCCGTCCGGCGCGGTATAGCTGCGGTCGCCGTTCATCCGGCGCGTCATCATGGCGCCGTTCTTTTCGAACGTGTCCTCAAGGTCGCCCTGCATCAGGCCGAGCCAGTTGGAATAGGCCAGCAGTTTGTCCTCGGCATCGACCGCCGCGATGCTGTCTTCCAGATCGCAGATGGTGGTGAGCGCGGCTTCCATCACAATGTCGGCAAGGCCTGCCGGATCGCTCTTGCCGATCGGGCTGGCGCGGTCGATCACCAGTTCGATATGCAGGCCATTATGGCGCAGCAGGATATTCTCGTCCGCATGACCGACAAGTTGCGCGGGGTCGGCCAAAGCGGGATCGCCGCCCTGCCAGTCTTTCCAGCTTCCCGACGCCAGCGGCACTGCCTTGTCGAGAAAGTCGCGGCCCCAGGTAATCACCTGTTGCCCCCGCGCGGCGTCATAGCCCTTGCCCGCCGGGGTGCCGGGAATGGCATCGGTGCCGTAGAGCGCGTCGTACAGGCTGCCCCAGCGCGCATTGGCGGCGTTGAGCAGGAAACGGGCGTTGAGAATCGGCACGACGAGCTGCGGTCCGGCCATGCTCGCCAGTTCCGCGTCGATATTCATGCTGTCGACGGTGAACGGCGCGGGTTCGGGCACCAGATAGCCGATCTCCCGAAGAAAGGCCTGATATTCGGCCTGATCGATCGGCTGGCCTGCGCGGTCCCTGTGCCAGGCGTCGATCTTCGCCTGAAGCGCGTCGCGCTTGGCCAGCAATGCGGCATTTTCCGGCGCGAAGCGGGTGAATATGGCCGCCATTCCGGTCCAGAACGCAGCGGCGGTGATGCCGGTGCCGGGCAGGGCCTTGTCTTCGATGAAGCGGGCGAGCGTTTCGGCGACCTGCAATCCCGCGCGTTCAGCCATGATGGTCATTTTTGTCTCCATTGCCATGCCGGTTCAGCATCGGGCCGGTTCAAACAGGGCGGGTCTTCGTCTTCCGCCCGGATGGCGTAATGCCTGTATTGAAAGAGCTTTTCCTACGGGCCGGGGAAAATGACCCGCCGCAACCGCCGGGCGGTTACGACGGGTCAAGACTTTCCTCCCCAGGAAAGCTCGGTTCCGTCGGATCAGCTCAGGCGACCCAGACGGTGATAGAGATTGACGAACTTGGATGAACGCGGGTCATCCTGTATCTTCTTGATGTAATCGGCAACCGCTTCCTTCATCAACTCAAAATCTTCGGTCGAGAAGACTGCGCGGGACCGGGCGGGTTCGGTGGTCGTGTCGGACATGATCTTCTGCTCCTTTCCTGACCCTGTTGTTCGGGATTGAACAAGAGAGGGTCCGTTCCTTCATTCTGGCGTCATTTCAATGGGGTGTCCGGGTGGTGTACTCCCATTGGATGCTATCAGGGGCGGGGCGGGCGAGAGGGGGAAGCCCGCCCCAAGCTCAAATTTTCACGCGGCAAACTGGTTCATCGTATTGTCCTTGCCGGCGGCCTTCAGGGCCGCTTCGCCGGCAAAATATTCCTTATGATCATCGCCCATGTCGCTGCCGGCCATGTTCTGATGCTTCACGCAGGCGATGCCCTGGCGAATCTCCTGCCGCTGTACGCCCAGAACATAACCGAGCATGCCCGCGTCGCCGAAATATTCCTTCGCCAGATTGTCCGTGGACAGCGCGGCGGTGTGATAGGTCGGCAGCGTGATGAGGTGGTGGAAGATGCCGGCCTCACGCGCCGCGTCCTTCTGGAAGGTGCGGATACGCTCGTCCGCCTCGATGGCGAGGTCGGTGCCGTCATAATCGATGCTCATCAGTTTTGCGCGGTCATAGGCGCTCACATCCTTACCTTCAGCGGCCCAGGCGTCGAACACCTGCTGGCGGAAGTTCAGTGTCCAGTTGAAGCTGGGCGAGTTGTTATAGACCAGCTTTGCGTTCGGAATGACCTCGCGAATGCGGTTCACCATGCCGCCGATCTGACCGATATGCGGCTTTTCGGTCTCGATCCACAACAGGTCCGCGCCATTCTGGAGCGAGGTGATGCAATCGAGCACGCAGCGATCTTCCCCGGTGCCGGGCCGGAACTGGTAGAGATTGCTGGGCAGGCGCTTCGGCCGCATCAGCTTCCCGTTGCGGGTGATGAGCACGTCGCCATGACCGATCGAACCGGCATCGACCTCTTCGCAATCGAGGAAGGCGTTATACTGGTCGCCAAGGTCGCCTTCTTCCTGAACGAAGGCAATCTGCTTGGTGAGGCCCGCGCCGAGCGAGTCGGTGCGCGCCACGATTACGCCGTCATCGACGCCCAGTTCGAGAAAGGCGTAGCGGACCGCGCGGATCTTCGCGAGGAAGTCCTCATGTGGAACCGTGACCTTGCCGTCCTGATGGCCGCACTGCTTTTCGTCCGAAACCTGATTTTCGATCTGGATGCAGCAGGCGCCCGCTTCGATCATCTTCTTCGCCAGCAAATAGGTTGCCTCGGCATTGCCGAAACCGGCATCGATATCGGCAATGATCGGAACCACATGGGTTTCGTAATTGTCGATCGCGTTCTCGATCTGCTTCGCCTTCACCTGATCGCCGGCCGCTCGCGCCGCATCCAGTTCACGGAACATCATGCCCATTTCCCGGGCGTCGGCCTGACGCAGGAAGGTGTAGAGTTCCTCGATCAGCATCGGGACGGTGGTCTTTTCGTGCATCGACTGGTCGGGCAGGGGGCCGAATTCGCTGCGCAGCGCGGCGACCATCCAGCCCGAGAGATAAAGATAGCGGCGCTTGGTCGAACCGAAATGCTTCTTGATGGAGATCATCTTCTGCTGACCGATGAAGCCGTGCCAGCAGCCCAGCGACTGGGTGTAGTTGGCCGGATCGGCATCATAGGCCGCCATGTCTTCGCGCATGATTTTCGCGGTATATTTGGCGATGTCCAGACCGGTGCGGAAGCGGTTCTGAACCTGCATGCGCGCGGCGGATTCGGAAGAAATGGCATTCCAGGTGCCGTTGTAGCTCCCGATCAGCTGACCGTTGCGCTCGATATTTTCCTGATAGGTCATGGCGCGTTCCTCATTCGATATGGGTGTGAATTTCGTGAGGGCGGCCGGTGCTGCCCATGGCCATGAAATGCCCGTCGCGACCGCCGGATGCCATGTATTTTGTCAAAAATAGTGGAAATATGGTCGGAAATCCGGTATGATTCTCTGTAAATTTGTAAATTATTTTCATATTTCAGATGGTGAGGTGCGATGGCCGAGAGAAAGATATTGGCGGGGCATGCGGTGCGCCGGTTGCGCCGTGCCTCCGGTCTGACGCAGGTGGCGCTGGCCGATGCGCTCGACATTTCGCCCAGCTATCTGAACCTGATCGAGAAGAATCAGCGGCCGCTTTCCGCCGCGCTGATGCTGCGTCTGGCTGAGCGGTTCGATTTCGATCCGCGGCAGCTTGGCGGGGAGGCGCCCGGCGGTGGGGTTGAGGGGCTGAGGCGGCGTCTGGCCGATCCTCTGTTCGCCGACATCTCCGTCGATCGCGCGGAGATGGAGGAATGGCTCGCCGCCGCGCCGGGTGGGGTGGAGGCGTTTGCGCGGGCCTTCGACCGGATGATCGAGGGCGGCGGCGCGCCGGTTTCCGCGGTCGAGGCAATGCCGGTGGCGATGGTCCGGCGCGAGATAGAGCGATGGCGCAATCATTTCCCCGATCTCGACGCACAGGCCGAGGCGCTGGCTGACGAATTGCGGCTGGGCAGCGGCGATCTTTACGGTGCGCTGGGGGAGAGATTGCGGCAGCGGCATCAGCTTGCCATTCGTATCCTGCCCGCCGATGTGATGCCCGATCATGTGCGGCGGCTCGACCTTCATGCCCGCCAGTTGCAGCTTTCGGAAATGCTGGACGGCGCTTCGCGCACTTTTCAAGCTGCCTATCTGGTCGCGGATATGGAAGCGCGCGAGGAAATCGACGCGCTCGTGGCCGGGGCGGCCTTTGCCGATCGCCATGCCGACCGCCTGCTCCGTCGTCACCTGACCGGCTATTTCGCTGCCGCGCTGATGATGCCCTATGCCCGTTTCCTGCGCGCCTGCGAGGGGAGCGGTTATGACCTGCTGTTGCTTCAGCGGCGTTTCGGCGCAGGGTTCGAACAGGTCGCGCACCGGTTGACCACCTTGCAGCGTGTGGGCGCGCGCGGCCTGCCCTTCTTCATGATCCGTATCGATCGCGCGGGGCAGTCATCCAAGCGCTATGCGGGCGCATCGGCCGCGCCGCTGGTGGAGCAGGACGGACGCTGCCCGCTCTGGGCGCTTCATGCCGCCTTCGATCGTCCTTCGGAAATCGTGCCGCAACTGGTCGAACTGGAAGATGGAGAGCGCTGGTTCACGCTCAACCGCACGGTGTCAGGGCAGGCCGCGGGGTTGCAGCGGGGGCGGTCGGTCTTCGCGATCGCGCTGGGGTTGAAGGCCGATTATGCGGCACCGCTCATTTATGCGCGGGGGCTGGATCTGGATCATGGCGATGCGCAGCCGATCGGGCTGGGCTGCGCTGCCTGTGCCCGCCCATCCTGTGCCCAGCGCAGCGCCCCGCCGCGCGGCCGGGCGCTGCGGTTCAATGAGCGGGAGCGGGGGTTGTCGCCGTTCGATTTCGCACGCGATTAGAGTCCTGATCCGGTGCGCGGTTTCGGGCAAATATGACAGTTCTAATGTACCAAAACCGCCACAGAGTATCATAATGTATCGTTTCAGGCGGGTTCGGTATCGCCTGCTGCGGCACCGGTTTTTTATTCATATAGGATTCACGCTTCGGCCGACAACAGGGCCGGGATTTGGTCGGGCTGGTCTGTTTCCGGCCGGATGAGATGATCTGTGGGCATTCTTCAACCGGGAATGCGTTAGGGGCGTTATGCATTTCCTTTATACCGTTTCCGTTTGCGCGCTGATGGCTTTGTCCGTCACGGACGTGGCGCGGGCGCAGCAGGACAGCGGTGAAGAACCTCTCGCCGGAGAGCGGCCTGCATCTTCCGGGGAGGAAGGCTCGGAGCAGGACGATATCGTGATTACCGGGCGAGCGGTGCCCGGCGCGGTGATCGGTGATATCCCGCCGGATAATCAGCTCAATCCGGCCGATATAGCAGCTTATGGCGTTAATTCGGTGAGCGAACTGCTCGATCAGATCAGCGAGCAGACGCAGAGCGGGCAAGGGCGCGACAGCAGCAGCGGGCCGGTCATCCTGGTGAACGGCAAGCGTGTCTCCGGCGTCAACGAAGTCGGCGATCTGCCCACGGAATCGATCCTGCGCGTCGATATTCTGCCCGAGGAAGTAGCCCTCAAATATGGCTATGGCGCCACGCAGAAGGTGGTGAACATCATTTTGCGCCGGCGTTTCCGTTCGATCAATGCCGATTTGCGCGGCGAGCTGGCGACGGAAGGGCAAGGGGAAGAGGTGCGCGGCCGGTTCACCTATACCCGGATCAAGGATAATGATCGCGTCAACATAACGGCGCAGGTCAAGGGGGAGGCGTCCCTGCTCGAAAGCGAGCGGGGGATTGTTTCGGCGAGCCGGACCGCGACCGACCCTACCGGCACTCTGCCGGATGAATCGGCTTTTCGTACATTGAAGCCGAAGTCGCGGGAATATTCGCTGAACGGTGTATTGTCCAAGGCGCTGGGAAATAAGGTCACTGCCGTGGTCAACGCCAAGGCGACCCATTCTATCGACAAGGATTTGCGGGGCTTTGCCTCCGGGGATCTGACGATCGGGCCGGATAATCCTTATGCGCAATCGGCGTCGGAAGAGGTGATTAATCGCTATCTGTCCGACTATGTGCTGCGGCAGACCAGCCGCACCACGCAGGTTCAGGGCGGCGTGTCGGTCAATGCGACCTTGCCGGATAGCTGGCAGCTCTCCTTCACCGGGGATTACAGCCATAGCGACAGCCGCACCGGCACGGACCGCGGTTACGACATCAGTGCGCTGCAATCCGCAATCGATATGGGGGATGCTTCGGTCGATCCCTTCGGCCTTTTGCCGGCGGACCTGCTCGGTGACCGGCTGCGCGACAAGGCGCGCGCGCGGTCGGATAATGGCAGCGTCGCGCTGGTGGTGATGGGCAAGCTGTTCAAGCTGCCTGCGGGGGATGTGCGAACCAGCCTACGTGTCGGTGGCGCGGCCAGCGCGCTCGATTCCGAGGTGACGCGTCACGGCATCATGACCAGCTCGGAAACTATGAACCGGTCGGAACTCAATTCGCAGATGAGTCTCGATATCCCGCTGACCAGCCGCAAGACGGGATTTCTGGGTGAGATCGGTACCTTGACGGCCAATCTCAACGCGTCGGCGACACGGCTTTCCAACTTCGGAACCCTCGGTACGCTGGGTTATGGCGCCAGCTGGTCGCCGACAAGCTGGGCGAGCCTGATCCTGTCGGTCAATGAGGATAGGAACGCGCCCGGCCTGTCTCAGTTGAACAGTCCGATGGTGGTGACGGAGAATGTCCGCGTTTATGATTATGTGCGTGGCGAAACAGTTGCGGTGACCCGGATCAGTGGCGGCAATCCCGATCTGAAGGCCGATGATCGCCATGTGTTCAAACTGGGGGTGACGGTCCGGCCCGCGAGCAAGCTGACGCTCAGTGCCAATTATATCAACAGCCGTACCGATGATGCGATCGGGACGCTGCCCAGCATCACCGCCGCGATCGAGGCTGCCTATCCGGGGCGGTATCTGCGCAATTCCAGCGGGACATTGATTCAGGTCGATAATCGTCCGATCAACCTTGCGCGGGAGGAGCAGGAGCAACTGCGCTGGGGGATCACCTTCACCAAGACATTGCGCGCGCCGACACGCCCTCCGCGCCCTTCCGGTGCCGCCGGTTTCAGGTCCGCTGCCGGTCAGTCCGGTGCCCGGACCGGGGGTGAGGGAGAGCGTCGGCCGGATCGTGCCGGGGCGTCATCGGAAGGAACGATGGACGGGAATATCGTGGTCGAAGGCAGTCGCCAGACCGAGAGCGATCCTCCGCCTCCGCCCGACGGGTTCGGCCCTCCCCGGGATCGGCGTCCGGGCGGTATGGACGGCATGGGACCGCCTCCGCCCGGAATGGGGTCGGGTGGCCCTCCGGGTGGTTTTGCGGGCGGTCCGCCTCCCGGTGGACACCCTCGCCTCGATGGCGGTAATGGCGCGACTTTCCAGCTTTCTATGTTCCATAGCTGGTATTTTCGCGATCGTATCATCCTTGCCGATGGCGGGCCGGTCGTCGATCTGTTGAATGGCGGTTCGAACGGCAATGGAGGGGGGCAGCCCCGTCACGAGGTTCGTTTCAATACCGGCGTGATGGATAATGGGCTGGGCCTGCGGCTCAGCGGAACCTGGCAGAGCGGAACCACCGTTTTCGCGGATGAATCCTCGGCTTCTGGTAAACTTCGTTTCTCGCCGCTGTTGACGCTGGATTTGCGTCTCTTCGCCAATCTGGGCAATCGGTTCCCGGGGCAGGATTGGGCCAGGGGGACGCGCGTCAGTTTTGGTGTCGAGAATCTTTTCAACAAGCGTCAGCATGTGCGCGATGAAGCCGGTACGACGCCGCTCGCCTATCAGCCCGGCTATCTCGATCCCCTTGGACGGACGGTTTCGTTGTCGATCCGGCGGATTTTCTGATCCCGTGTGCGCCCGGGACGGGCGCGCATTGCAGGCGTAAAATATTCCGACAGGCGCAACCAATTATTCGGGAATTGCGCTCATAAGGCTATGACCGTCGGCGTGCCTTACAACCGCGCACCGGCGGGAAAACTTTTCCAGTCGGGCGTCGGGAATGATTCATATTTTCAAGCACCATGTGCCGCATATCGTGCCGCTGCCTGGCTTCGCGTTCGTGTTTCAGGCCGGGATGTTCGCGCGAGCGGTTGGTGGCAAGGAGAGATTATGGCGGCTGTGGTGTGCGGCCACGGCATTGGGGTGGGGGCTGGATGATCGGTGCTGGTCCGAAGAGGCGTGCTTATTATTTGGAAAATTGCGCTCCGTTTCCCGATATGCTGAGCCTGCTCGGGACGGTGCGGTGTATTCTCCGTTCTCAGCACACATGGTGAGGTCATGAGCGGCCCGCTGCAACTTATCGGCGACTGGGGTCATGTCGTGGCGGCCGGGCTGTTCGCCGTGCTGGCCATATGGACAGGCCGTCGCTTTTCGAACCGGACCGCGGGAAAGATGCTGGTCGCGGCGCTGTCGCTGACATCCATCTGGTTGTTGTCCATCGCCTTTGGCGGGGTGGACCGGCTGGAAACGGGGGTGACGGAATCGCTCCGCAACTGCGGTTGGCTCGTCTGCCTGTTCCTGTTCCCGGCGCAGGCGGGATCGGCCGGAATGCGCCATGTGAAGGGCGCGATGCCGCTTTATGCCGTGCTGGCGCTGTTACTTCTTGCTCAATGCGGGCTGGATATCATGGCGAGCCTCGCCGTCGAGGGCAGCGCCCATGCCGACAGGATAGGGACGAGCGCGCTGCTGTTGCGCATGCTCTGGGCGATCGGAGCGCTGATCCTGACCAGCCGCGTATTTATCGCCTCCGGGCAGGAGCAGCGCGTGCTGGCCGCACCGGTCGCGGCGGCGCTGACGGCGATGTGGGGATATGATCTGTTGTTGTACAGTTCCGCGTTGCTGGAGTGGCGGGGCATCATGGTGCAGCTTTTCGCGTTGCGGGGCGCGATGATGGCAGCGCTGGCCCCGGTGATCGCGCTGGTGTTGCGCGCCCGTCCGGGCCAGCCTGTGACACCGTCGCGCACCCTGGCATGGGGTGGTTTGGGCGCTCTGGCCGGATTCGGCATGATGCTGCTCTTGCTCGCGGGATTGCTTGCCGTCGAATCTCTTTCCTCGCCGCTGGTGCGTGCGGTGGTGACAGGCGTTCTGTTCGCTGCCGTGGCGGGGATATTGCTGTTCGTGCCTGCAACGCGTCTTCATGCGCTGCTCAAGGTATTGGTCGCCAAGCATCTTTTTCGCCATCGCTATGATTATCGCGAACAATGGATGGCCTTTGCCGATACGATCGGCACCGCCGGGCCGCTGGCGCCGCCGTTGCGGGAAAGAGTGCTGAAGGCGATGGCCGACATCACCACATCATCGGCGGCGTTGCTGTTCCTGCCGGATGAGGCGGGGCGGCTGACCCGGCAGGCGGGCTGGAACTGGAAGGGGGAAATGCCGGATACCGCTATCCTCGCACCCTCGCTCCTCCAGATGATGCAGTCCCGCGCATGGGTTGTCGATGTGGCGCAGATGCGCGCGGCGCGCGATCCTGACCTGCCGGACTGGATGCATCGGGACGAGCGGTTGTGGGCGCTGGTGCCGCTGCTCCATTTCGGCAGGTTGCTGGGGGCGGTGCTGCTGACCCGCCCGCCGCTGCTGCGGCCGCTCGATTGGGAGGATTTCGACATGCTGCGTGCTGCCGGGCGTCAGGTCGCCGGCTATATTGCGGAGGAGCGGGGGCAGCAGGCGCTGGAGGAAGCGCGCCGGTTCGAGGAGTTCAACCGGCGTTTCGCCTTCATTATGCATGACATCAAGAATCTGGTGAGCCAGATCGCGCTGGTCGCCCGTAATGCGGAGCGCCATGCCGATAACCCCGAATTCCGCAAGGATATGGTGCTGACGCTGGGCGAATGCACCGACAAGATGAACATGTTGCTGGCTCGGCTTTCCCGGCAGGAGGTGCGTGGGGACCGCGAAATCGCGCCCTTCGCGCTGGGCGACGCCGTGCGCGCGGTGGTAGCCGTGAAAGGGCAGGTGCATCCGGTGCTGGTCGAGGGAGATTCCGGCGTAGCGGTGGAGGCCGACCGTGCGGCGGTAGAGCAGATATTGGAGCATCTGACGCAGAATGCGATCGATGCGAGCGATGCGCAGGCGCCTGTCGTTTTGCGGATCGAACGGCAGGGCGATGGCGCGCTGCTGTCCGTGATCGATCATGGTTGCGGCATGACCGGTGAATTTCTGCGCGATCAGCTTTTTCGGCCTTTCGCATCGACCAAGCAGGGCGGTTTCGGGATCGGAGCCTATGAAGCGCGCGAACTTGCCCGGTCCATGGGTGGACATCTGAAGGTCGAGAGCACGCCGGGCAGGGGCAGCGTCTTTACTTTGCATTTGCCTCTGGCGGGTAAGGCGCGGAGCGTGCCGGACAGCAAGGAAAGGGCCGCCCGATGACAGAAACGCTTCCCAAGCTGCTGGTGGTTGAGGATGACGCTGGTCTGCAACGGCAATTGCGCTGGGCCTATGAGGATTATGAGGTGCTGTGCGCGGGCAGTCGTGCCGAGGCGATCGACCTGCTGCGAGCCGAAGAGCCTGCGGTGGTGACGCTCGATCTCGGGCTGCCGCCCGATCCCGATGGGGTGAGCGAGGGCTTTGCCGCTCTGGCCGAGATATTGACCCTGAAACCGGACACCAAGGTGATTGTCGCTTCCGGGCATGGCGCGCGGGAAAGCGCATTGCGCGCGATTGCGGGCGGGGCGTGGGATTTTTACCAGAAGCCGGTCGATATCGACACGCTCGGCCTGATTGTGAAGCGCGCCTTTCATGTTCACGCGCTGGAAGAGGAAAATGCGCGCCTTGCCGAACATGTGGGCGGCGGGGACGAGCCGGTGCTGGGGCAGATCGTTACCGCCGCGCCGGAGATGCTGAAGGTCGCCCGTACTATCGAACGCGTGGCCGTGGCCAATGTCTCTGTACTGTTGCTGGGTGCGAGCGGCACCGGCAAGGAATTGCTTGCGCGCGGGTTGCACGATGCCAGCCCGCGGCGGGACGGGGCCTTTGTCGCGATCAACTGCGCGGCGATCCCCGAAACCCTGTTGGAATCGGAGCTGTTCGGCCATGAAAAAGGCGCCTTCACCGGCGCGGTCAAGACGACGCCGGGCAAGATCGAAATGGCTCAGGGCGGGACTTTGTTCCTCGACGAGGTGGGCGATATACCGCTGCCGCTTCAGGTGAAATTGCTGCGTTTCCTTCAGGAACGGGTGATCGAGCGGATCGGCGGGCGGCAACCGATCGCGGTCGATACCCGGATCGTCTGCGCGACCCATCGCGACCTCGATGCGATGATCGCGGAAGGGACGTTCCGCGAGGATCTTTATTATCGTCTTGCCGAAATCGTCGTGCGCATTCCGTCGCTTGCGGAAAGGCCGGGCGATGCGATCCTGCTCGCCCGCCATTTCCTGAAGCGCCATGCCGATGCGATGGACCGGCCGGTCAAGGGGTTCGCCGCCGATGCGCTTGCCGCGCTCGATGCTTGGGGCTGGCCCGGCAATGTGCGCGAACTGGAAAACCGGGTGAAGCGGGCGGTCATCATGGCGGACGGCAAATATGTGACCGCCAGCGATCTCGATCTCGCATCGGTGGAGGAGGCGGAGGACAATATCCTCAACCTCAAAAGCACGCGCGAGGCCGCGGACCGGACGGCGATACGCCGGGCGATCGCGCGCAGTCAGGGCAATATTGCCGGGGCTGCGCGTCTTTTGGGGATCAGCCGTCCGACGCTCTACGACCTGCTCAAAAATTATGACATGCAGGCTTAGGGTCAGGTTTCGGCCTTGAGCCGAGGGGGGGGGGCGGTCACGCGCGAGGTCCCGTAGCGGCTCAAATCGTTGCAGGGCAGTTGCGGCGGGACGTTCAGGCGGGCGGTGTCCAGACCGAAACCACATCCTCATATTTCGGTCGGGGGCGTTCCTGAAGTTCCCGCGCGGGTGTACCAATGAAGAGAAAACCGGCGATTCTGTCCGGAGCGGAACCGAAGGCATCACGGACAATATCGCTGAAGGCGGGCCATGCGGTCAGCCAGCCGCCCGCAAAACCCATGGCATGGGCGGCATGGAGCAGATTCATCGCTGCGGCGCCCGCCGATAATTCCTGTTCCCACACCGGGATCGGCCGGCTGGTGTCGGGGCTGGAAACCAGCACGACGAGGCAGGGCGCTTGCAGCGCGAAGGTGCGCGCCGCCTCTATTTCCTCAGGCGTCACTTCGTCCTTGCCGGAGTCTTTTCCGGCGCGCAGCGCCCCCTCCAGCAATTTCGCGAACGCCTCCCGCTGATCCTGCTTGATGATGATGAAGCGCCACGGGCCGATCTTGCCATGGTCGGGGGTGCGGATCGCTATTTCCAGCATTTCCCGCAACTGGGCGGCGTCGGGACCGGGTGCGACGAGATCGCGCGGCTTGCCGGAACGGCGGGTCTTGAGGAGCGAGAGCGGGGAGGAGGTGTCGTTGAACATGACCGACCTTTTGAACATCGAACCCGCGGAAGGCAAGGGGCAGGTGGCAGGGGAGGGACGTCGTCAGGGTTCGATTGCGGTTTGCCAGCTTCCGATTTTTCGATAGGTTCCGCAGTTTGAAGACGGGACGGTCCTTTCGGACATCGCGCGCGGAGGCAGAGTGCTCTTTGTGCAGGATGCGGCGAAAGGAGCGTTCCAACCAAGGGGTTTTCATGTCGACATCATCAACCATCGGCGCTCCGGACCGACGAGGGACATTACTCGGTCATCCGAAGGGGCTGTTCATTCTTTTCTTCGCCGAAATGTGGGAACGTTTTTCCTATTACGGCATGCGCGCACTGCTGGTGCTCTATCTTACGAAGCATTTCCTGATGTCGGACAGGGAATCTGGCCTCGTTTATGGAGCCTATACCAGTCTTGTCTATATCACGCCGGTGATCGGCGGCTATCTGGCCGATCATTATCTGGGGCAGCGCAAGGCGGTGCTGTTCGGCGGGATATTGATCGCGGTCGGTCACATATTGCTCGGGATAGAAGGCGATGGCGGGCAGGGCGGCTTCGCGATGAATGCCTTCTGGCTGGCGCTGGCCTTCATCATCGTCGGCACCGGCTTCCTGAAGGCCAATATCTCGGCCATTGTCGGGCAGCTGTATCCGCGCGACGATATGCGGCGCGACCCGGCCTATACGATTTTCTACATGGGCATCAATGTCGGCGGGATGCTGGGGCCGGTCATTTGCGGCATTTTGGGCGAGACGGTCGGCTGGTCCTGGGGCTTCGGCGCGGCGGCGATCGGGATGCTCGCCGGGATCGTCGTGTTCGTGCTGGGCAAGCCGTTGCTGCTCGGGCGTGGGGAACCGGCCGAGCCGGAAAAGCTGAAGGCGCCGGTAATCGGGCCGGTGTCGCGCGAATGGTCGATCTATATCCTGTCCGTCCTGTCGGTCGGGGGCGTGGCGTTGCTTCTGCATCATCATGATGTGGTGGGCTGGCTGCTGGTGGCCTGCGGCGTCGGTGTCGTCGCCTATCTGTTGTGGGAGGCTTTCGGACGGCTCGACCGCGTCGATCGCGACCGGATGCTGGCAGCCCTGTTTCTGCTGGCGCTCAACCCGTTATTCTGGGCCTTGTTTGAACAGGCGGGATCCTCGCTCAACCTTTTTACCGACCGTCATGTCGATCGCTGGATATTCGGCATGGAGATCCCGGCTTCGGTGTTTCAGTCGGTCAATTCGATGTTCATCATCCTGCTCGCGCCGATGTTTGCGGGCTTGTGGATCATGCTGGGCAAGCGGGGGCTGGAACCTTCGACACCCGCCAAATTCGGGCTGGCGCTGGTGCAGGTCGGTCTGGGCTTCCTTGCTCTTGTCGCCGGGGCCAACTGGGCAGGCCTTGATAATCCGACGCCGCTAATCTTCATTTTCCTGATCTATCTGCTCCACACCATGGGTGAGTTGTGCCTGTCTCCGGTCGGCCTTTCAGCCATGTCGAAACTGGGGTTGGCGCGCATGGCGGGGCTGATGATGGGCGTGTGGTTCCTCGCGACGGCGGCGGGCGATTTCATCGCGGGCCTGATCGCCGCCACCATCGGTTCGCTGAGCGAAGGTGCCAGCGACCCGATGCTCGTTACCCTGTCGGTTTATCAGACCGTGGGATTGTCCGGCATCGGTGTCGGTGTCGTCGTCCTGTTACTGGCGCCGTTCGTCAAGAAGCTGATGCATCTCGACAAGTTGAAGGAAGGCTGAGGCGTGCACGCCTGAACAGACGGAAACTCAGGCCGGCATATCGTTTTCGGTACGCCGGTCGATGGCCGCCGTCACCGCTACGTCCATCGTCACATTGCCGAGCGTGCGCATGATGTCGGGGAAGGTCTCGATCGCAACGAGCAGGCCCAGCGGTTCGATCGGCAGGCCCATGGCAAGGCAGATGGGTGCGATCGACCCGATGAAGCTGATGCTTCCGGGCAGGCTGACCGACCCCAGTGTCGTGACGGCGGCGACGGCGACGCCCATGGCGATATGCCAGGGGGTCAGCGTGACGCCCAGCCAGTGGGCGACATAGAGGGCGACGGCAAGGTTCATCGCCGGGCTGGTGACCCGGAACAGCGCGACCGCGATCGGCAGGATGACCTCCGACACCGGGCGGCGCACGCCGAGTTGATCCACCCCGGCCAGCATCGCAGGTAGCGAGGCGAGCGAGCTTTGGGTCGAGATGGCGACGGCCTGGGCCGGTATCGTCGCGCGCAGGAAACGGACCGGGCCGATACCCGCGCCGAAAAAGGCGACGAGAAAAGCGCTCGCCCCGATCACGGCGCCGGTCGTGACCAGTATCACGACATAATGGGCGAGCGCGCCGAAGGCGGCGAGGCCGGTCGCGCGGCCCAGTACATAGGCGAGGGCCAGCACGCCGAGCGGCGCCAGCCACAGCACCCAGCCCACCACCATGATCATCGCATTGGCGACCGCCTCGAAAAAGCCGGTGATCGCCCCGCGTTGCCCTTCGGGCAGGCGGCTGGCGGCGGAGGCGAAGGCCAGCACGAAGAGGATGAGCGGCAGCACTGCATCCTGCGCCGCCGCTGCGAATGGGTTGGTCGGGATGAGTGTAAGCAGAAAGTCTCCGAAGGCGGGCAGGGGCTGGGTCTCATGCGCCTGCGCCAGCGCGCCGCGCAGCATGTCGGCGGCGGCAGACGGCATCGGGAAGACGGAAAGCAGGACGGGCACCAGAAATGCGGCTGTCAGTGTCGAGCAAAGCAGCAGGCCGAGCATCATGGCAATGCCTTGCGCCGCCAGTTTTCCGGCATTGGCCGCCTGCGCCGTCTGGGCGATGCCGGTAATGAGCAGGGCGATGATGAGCGGAATAACCGTCATCCGTAACCCGTTCAGCCATAATGTGCCGATCGTTTCGGCTATTCCGGTCCAGACTGGCGGCGCAGATTTCGTCGCCATGCCGAGCACCAGCCCGGCGATGAGCGCGCCGAGAATCAGCAGGGCTTTGCGCATGGTCTTTCCTTACTCATTGTGCCGAAACTCTTTCCGCTTATCCTGCTTTTCGCTATGGCGCCACAAGGCGCGGAAACAGTGAGGCAAAAGTTGAGCGGACGCAGCTATTTCGGTACCGATGGCATCAGGGGGCGGACAAATCAGTGGCCGATGACCGCCGAGCTGGCGATGAAGGTCGGCATGGCCGCCGGAACCCGTTTCATGCGGGGAAGCCATCGCCATCGCGTGGTGATCGGCAAGGATACGCGCCTTTCAGGTTATATGGTCGAAAATGCGCTGGTCGCCGGGTTTACCTCGGTCGGGATGGATGTGGTGCAGTTCGGCCCGATCCCCACGCCCGCCGTTGCGATGCTCGCCCATTCGATGCGGGCAGATCTGGGCGTGATGATATCGGCCAGTCACAATCCGTTCGAGGATAACGGCATCAAGCTGTTTGGCCCGGACGGCTATAAATTGTCCGATGAGGATGAGCTGAAGATCGAGGCGCTGCTGGATCAGGATATTCCGCTTGCCGCGCCCGATGCCATTGGTCGCGCCCGCCGGGTCGAGGATGCACGCGGACGTTATATCCATGCGGTGAAATCCAGCTTTCCGGCCGATCTGCGCCTTGATGGCCTGCGGATTGTCGTCGATTGCGCCAATGGGGCCGCCTATCAGGTTGCACCTGCCGCGCTGTGGGAATTGGGGGCGGAGGTCATCTCCATTGGTGTTTCGCCCGATGGCCTCAACATCAATGATGGATGTGGCTCCACTGCGCCGATGCTGCTTCAGGAAACGGTGGTTTCGGCCGGGGCCGATATCGGCATTGCGCTCGATGGTGATGCCGATCGTCTCATCATCGTCGATGAAAAAGGGGATATTGTCGACGGCGACCAGATCATGGCGCTGATCGCGGGCGGATGGGCGCGCGAGGGACGGTTGAAGGGCGGCGGCCTTGTCGCGACCGTCATGTCCAATCTTGGGCTGGAGCGGTTTGTGGCCGGGCTGGGCATTGAACTGGTGCGCACCAAGGTCGGTGATCGCTATGTGCTCGAGAAGATGCGCGCGGGCGGCTATAATGTCGGCGGTGAGCAGTCCGGGCACATGATCCTTTCCGATTATGGCACGACCGGCGACGGCACGGTGGCGGCCTTGCAGGTGCTGGCCGCGCTGGTGCGGTCGGGCAAGGCGGCCAGTGCGTTGCTGCACCAGTTCGACAAGGTGCCGCAACTCCTTAAAAATGTTCGTTTTTCTGGCGGAAAGCCGCTGGATCATCAGGATGTGAAGCGCGTGATCGCGCAGGCCGAGGCTGAATTGAACGGCAGCGGGCGCCTGGTCATTCGCCCATCGGGTACGGAACCGGTGATCCGTGTGATGGCTGAGGGTGACAGCGAGGATCAGGTGCGCGACGTGGTCGATCGCATCTGTGCCGAGGTGGCCAAGGTCGCGGCCTGAAAGGGATTGTAATGCTGGAAATGAAACCCGATTGCGAGCGGTGCGGATGCGACCTGCCGCCTCAGGCGGGCGGCGCATTCATATGCTCGCTCGAATGCACTTTCTGCGCGGAATGCGCCGACGATCTGGATGATCTCTGCCCCAATTGTGCCGGGGAGCTGCTCGACCGGCCGACGCGGACCGGCAGGGCGCTGGCGCTCAACCCTGCCTCGACCCAACGCTGTTTCAAGGGATGAGCCTGCCGCGCATTCTCATCATTGCCGGGTCGGACAGCGGGGGGGGCGCGGGGATTCAGGCCGACATCAAGACCGTCACCATGCTGGGCGGCCATGCGATGACGGCGATCACTGCGATCACCGCGCAAAATACGCTGGGCGTGACTGCGGTTCATCCAGTGCCGGTGGATATGGTGCTGGCGCAGATCGATGCGGTCGTTTCGGACATCGGTGTCGATGCGGTGAAAATCGGCATGATCGGCGGACCGGACATCGCCCATGCGGTTGCCGGGCGGCTGGAAGCGATGTCGGGCGTACCGGTCATATTCGATCCGGTGATGATTTCGACCAGCGGATCGGTTCTCGCCGATACGGAAACGATCGCGGCCTTCGAACGGCTGATGGATCGAGCCGAACTGGTGACGCCCAATGCGCCGGAACTGGCGGCGTTGATGGATGAGCGGGTTGAAACCGTCGGCGAGATGGAACTGGCCGCCGCGCAACTGGTGCGTCGCCATGGGGGCGCGGTGCTGGCCAAGGGCGGGCATCTGGCACCGGAGGCGGGAGAGGCGCCGCCGCTGGTCCATGACCTTCTGGTCTGGGAAGAAGGCGTCGTCGATTATGCCAATCCGCGTATCGATACGCCGCATAATCACGGTACGGGATGCACGCTGGCCAGCGGTGTCGCGGCCGGGCTGGGCGCGGGGCTTGTGCTGGAAGATGCTGTGGACCGGGCGGAGCAGTTCGTGCGGGCCGCGCTCAATGCGGCGCCGGCGCTGGGCGGCGGTAATGGGCCGATGGGGCATGGGCTGGGCCTGACGCCCTTTTATCATATGCTCGCTGTGCTGGAGGAAGAGGGCTGGGATGCCGCCGCCCTCGCCGCGCGGTGGCCGCGCCGTGGCTGATGCCGAACGTCTGATCGCCGGGGTCGATGAGGCGGGGCGGGGGCCGCTCGCCGGGCCGGTGGTTGCGGCGGCGGTGATATTGAACCCGGAGGATCCGATCCTCGGCCTTGACGACAGCAAGAAGCTGACGGCGAAACGCCGCGCTGCGCTGGAAGGAGAGATCCGCAGCCGCGCGCTCCATGTCGGTGTCGGCATGGCCGATGTCGCAGAGATTGACGCGATCAACATATTGCAGGCGACCTTTCTGGCGATGACGCGGGCGGTCGAGGCAATCGGCATAGAGCCTGCCCATATCCTCGTTGACGGCAATCGGTTGCCGCGCTGGCGCTATGCTGCCGAAGCGGTGGTGGGTGGCGATGCGCTTCACCCCTGTATTTCGGCGGCATCGATCATCGCCAAAGAGACGCGCGACCGCCTGATGATCGAGGCGGCGCGCGACTATCCCCATTATGGCTGGGAGAAGAATAAGGGCTATGGCAGTGCGGCGCACATGGCGGCGTTGCGTGAGCATGGCCCGACCCCGCTGCATCGCCGCAGCTTCGCCCCGGTCGCGCAATTCACCTTGTTGTGAAATTTTTTTGCCCGGCGCGGGGCCTGTGAGTCCTTTCGGCAACAGCACGAGATGTTGAGTCTCTCCATGGGGGAAGGACTCAATATCTCGTGGTCAGAATGCGACTCATGGTAAAAGGCCGGGATTCAAAGGCTTGTTAACCATTATTACCATGCTTGACGGCGAGTCGCCGGTGACTCATTCGGGGGAGGTAAGTAATTTTCGGGGATTGATAATGGGTGTCATGGAGCGTGTCCGCACGCATAAAAGCAAGGGTGTGAAGCCGCTGGAGGTCACGATCGAGACCGATCGACTGATCCGGAGCGACTGCATTTCCGCGATGCGTTCGCTGCCTGATGCCTGCATCGACATGATCTTCGCCGATCCGCCCTATAATCTTCAGCTCGGCGGCGATCTCAGCCGACCGGACGGCAGTCATGTCGACGCCGTGACCGATGACTGGGACAAGTTCGACAGCTTCGCCGCCTATGACAAGTTCACCCGCGACTGGCTGGCCGAGGCGCGGCGCATATTGAAGCCCAACGGCACCATCTGGGTGATCGGCAGCTATCATAATATCTTCCGCGTCGGCGCGACCTTGCAGGATCAGGGCTTCTGGATCCTCAACGACATCATCTGGCGCAAGGCGAACCCGATGCCCAATTTCAAGGGCACGCGCTTTACCAATGCGCATGAGACGCTGATCTGGGCGAGCCAGAGCGAGAAGGCGAAATATACGTTCAATTATCGCGCGATGAAGACGCTGAATGACGAGCTTCAGATGCGGTCGGACTGGGTGCTGCCGATCTGCAGTGGTCAGGAACGGCTGAAAAAGGGTGGGCACAAGGTTCACCCGACGCAGAAGCCCGAGGCATTGCTCTATCGTGTGATGCTGGCCTGCACCAAGCCGGGCGATGTCGTGCTCGATCCCTTCTTCGGCACCGGGACCACCGGCGCGGTTGCCAAGCGCCTGGGCCGCAAATGGATCGGCATCGAACGCGAGGACGGCTATTGCGAGGCGGCGCTGGAGCGGATCGAGGCGGCGCTGCCGCTCGACGAAAGCGCGCTTTCCATCATGCAGAGTCCGAAGCAGCAGCCCAAGGTTGCGTTCGGGATGCTGGTGGAGACCGGCTATCTCTCACCCGGCGCGACCCTCACCGATACGAAACGACGGTGGAAGGCCGTGGTCCGTGCTGATGGGTCGCTGGAATGCAAGGGGGAAACCGGGTCGATCCATGGCCTTGGCGCGAAGGTGCAGGGCGCGCCAAGCTGCAATGGCTGGACCTTCTGGCAGATCGAAACCGCCGAGGGGCTGAAGCCGATCGACAGTCTGCGCCAGACCTATATCCTCGCCACCGAGCCCTGAGCCGATAGCCGGCCGATAGCGGACCGGCGGTGGCGGCGCGGGGGAGTAGGCTCAGTATCCAGCTTCGACGGCGATGCGGATCGCCTCGGCGCTGCTGCGCACATCAAGGGCGGCGATGACCGCCGCCCGGTGCATCTTTATCGTGCGTTCGCTCAGGCCTAGCTCATGGGCGATCTGTTTGTTGAGTTTGCCTGCGGCCATCTCGGTCAGGATTTTCTGCTGGCGCGGGGTGAGGGCTTCTATCTGTTTTCGCGCCGCCTGCCGGCGGGCAGGCAGGGTATCGCCGCCGACGGCGACCTGAGAGCCCAGAAAATATTCGAGCTTCCCCTCCGCGTCGAAAATCGGGACGATCATGACTGCGTTGCGGAACCGGGTGCCGTCTTTTCGATAGTTTATTATCTCGGTCATGACCGGTTGGTGCCGGGCAATGCTTTCCCGAATCGTCTGGGTTGCATTGGGATCAGTGCCTTTTCCGGCGAGGAATCGGCAATTTCGTCCGATAATTTCGTCCCGATCATATCCGGTCAGTTCGATAAAGGCCTCATTACACCGGATGATCGGATTGTCCGGTTGACGCGGGTCGGTGAGAATGGCCGCTATCGAGCTGTTGTCGATCATTTGAAAGGGTGACATCGGCAGGACGGTATCAGATGCCTCCTGCGATGCAAGAAAATGCCCTTTGGGTCATATTGTCGCAGGACGGCGATATAGGCATTCTGACTCTCCGGCTGGCGGAAAAGGGTGAGCCGCAGTCACCATGTGGAGGGTGGAAATGCGTGCGGGCCAGCCGGTTGTGGGGCTAGGCGAGACGGCCCTTTATGCCCTTTTCCGCCGGGCGGACCCTCTGAGAGGCCAGAAAAACGAGTGGCTGCAGTCCCGTTGCGACAGGGAGGGGCGGTGACCGATGAAGTGCTGGCGGGTAAGGAATTACATCCTATAAAGGCGCTCATGATCGATCCATCGCTTCTTACCCCTGACACGCAGCTTTATCTCCGTCCGATCTGGTTCGCCGAGAGCCCGGTCGGCCTTGACGGGCAGACGGCCCGTATGGGCGGTGGCCTGATCTGGTTTCAGGGATATGAAGTGACGGCCCGGACTGGCGAGATAGTGCAGCGCAGTCGTGTCGCCGTCGCCGATTTCAATGACTGGTGCGCTTATCTGGTGGAGCCGCTGGCCATCCGCGCCCGGATGCTCGCGGCCAATATATCGGCTATTCGGCCTCCGCTCGCTCTGGGGCAGCGCATGATCCGTTTCGATATGCCTCAGGTGATGGGCATATTGAATATGACCCCGGACAGCTTTTCCGATGGCGGCAAGCATATCGATGATCCGGTTGCGGCCGCTGATGCCGGTTTCACAATGATGGAAAAGGGCGCGGCGATTATCGATGTCGGCGGCGAGTCCACCCGGCCTGGCGCCGCCAGGCTGTGGGAGGGGGATGAGATAAAGCGCGTGGTTCCGGTGATTGAGCGGCTGGCGGCCAGTGGTACCCCGATTTCCATTGATACGCGCAAGGCCGCGGTGATGGAGGCCGCACTCGCTGCCGGAGCGGGGCTGGTCAACGATGTGTCGGCGCTGCTCCACGATCCGCGCGCCATGGAGGTGGTGGCCGCTGCCGGATGTCCGGTGGTTTTGATGCATGCGTCCGCCGTGGGGGATAATCCGCATGATAATCCGGTCTATCATGATGTGGTGACGGATGTGTTCGACTGGCTGGAAAAGCGGGTGGTCGCCTGTGAGGCGGCCGGGATAGCGCGGGACAAGATCATCGTCGATCCTGGCATCGGTTTCGGCAAATCGCTGGCCGATAATCTGGCCATCATGAACCGTCTGGCTCTGTATCAGGGGTTGGGCGTGCCCCTGCTGCTGGGCGTAAGCCGTAAACGGATGATCGGGGCGCTGTCTAACGAGGCTCCGGCGGGAGCACGACTGGGCGGTTCTCTGACGCTGGCCTTGCGCGGGATAGATGCGGGCGCGCAGATGGTACGTGTTCATGACGTGCCGGAAACGGTGCAGATGGCGCATGTCTGGCGTGGTTTGCGCGATGCTGCACTGGTGACGGGGTGAAGGGGGCAAGTTCTGGAGGGCAGGGGCTGCAATAAGGTAAAGCCACGGACCGGCCAGGCGGCCAGATTATTTTTACGTGACGAGCATGAAAAAAAACCGCCAGCCTGAGGAGGCTGACGGCGCTTTTATATCATCTTTCCACCGAACCTCAGGCGAGGGCGGCAATCGCCTTGCGGCCATTGGCATTCCGGCGGCGCATCGTTCCGCCGACCGCGCCGAAGCCGAGGATCAGCATCGCCCAGGTCGAGGGTTCGGGCACACCGCCCGGAACGACATCGGTCCATGCCGCGATCTGCCCCACGATGGTGGCGCTGTTGCTGCCTTTTTCCTTCGACAGGAAGCTGGTTGCGGGCAAGCCATTGTCAAGGAAACCGGCCAGGTTCAGCGTATAGCGCGTACCGTCGATATAGAAGCTGTCCGACACGGAATTGAAGTTGACCAGCACCTGGTCCGCGCATCCATTGATATTGACGCCCTGATTGTTGGGGCCGCCATAGGGGCAGGAGCCGCTATTGGGGGTTTCGTCATGCAGGAAGTTGAAGGTGAAGTCATAGGTCTGAACCGCCGCACCGTTGATGCTGAGGTCCGCACTGATCAGCAATTCAATGCTGCTCAGCGAATTACCGGTGATCGGGTTGTTGCGGTGGGTAAAGGTGCCGACTTCGAACGTGCCGGAATTATAAGGCGTGCTGAAATCACCGGTCGAAATGCTGGAGTTGACAGCATCAAAGTCATAGCCGCTCTGTTTTTCGAACTTGTTGTAATTATGATAAGAGGTTGCCGGGGTTCCCCAAGCGACCCGGGCATTGTCAGTGCCATTGTCCTTGTATGTAACGTTGGCGCCGGTCGGATTTTGCCAGGTGGCCGTGATATTGTCGATAATGACAACGGCGGCCTGAGCGCTCGACAGCGTCATCATGGCAGCGGCAGCACCCGAAACCGCCTTCGCGGTCATCAATTTACGAATATTCATGGATAGCCCCCCTTAACTGGATATAAACCAAAGCTGCATTGGTGGATGACTAAAGTTATAGTTCCCGTCAACAGCGCGGAATCTTCTGTCCTAAAATGCAACAGCTCCATGTGGAGGTGTGAGAAGATGAGGCAGGGAATTTTTGGTGCCGCAATCATGAGGTTAAAGGCGGTTTGGAATCCGGAAAATACATAATGAAATCAAAGCCTGAACAGTTGACCTATTGGTTGCCCCATTTTGAAGGTCTGGACCCCTATCTTTAGATGTATGTCTGATTTAACCAAAGTTGTAAAATGGTCTCGTTTCATAACGATACGAATTTTTACCACGAAAATCATGTTCGCGGCGTATGGAGAGGTTGGAAAGCAGACGATCCTCCAGTCTTCAGGCGGCATATGCGGCTGCAACCGGTGATTCGCTGTAGGGTGGGAATTGTTCTCGGCGGCCACGGAACGGCGTTGCCGAGGTGGCCCGGTTGTCCAAAGTCGGTAATGTATTGAGGATATTGGTTAATAGCGGAAAACGAGGCAGGTGCCCGCTGGGTCCTGTCCGGATCGATGTGAAAACAGCCTCAGGCGGCGTTGTCGATGCCCAGTTCCGAAAGCTTGCGATACAGGGTTGAGCGCCCAATGCCCAATCGCCGGGCCACTTCGGTCATGCGTCCGCGATAATGGCCGATGGCGAGACGGATAACGTCGGCCTCTATATCGGCAAGCTGACGAATATGGCCATCATCTTCGAACAAGGTAATGCCGCCGGCACCTTCATGGGCGCCATTGCCATGACGAGCAGGCGGTTGGACCTTTTCTATATGCTGCATCTCGATCTGCGCCGCGATTTGCGGGAAATCCTGCGGGGTCAGGGCATCTCCGTCACACAGCACGGAGGCGCGGAACAATACATTCTGCAACTGACGGACATTGCCGGGCCAGTCATGCTGCATCAGCAGGGATAGAGCTTCCGACGTGATGCCGAGGCTGCGAATGCCCGGCTGGTCCGACAGGCGGGTCAGCAGATGGCGGGCAAGGGCGGGAATGTCGCTCTTGCGATCGCGTAGCGGCGGCACTGATACGTGCATCACGTTGAGACGATAATAAAGGTCTTCGCGGAAGCGCCCTTCGGCGACTTCCTTTTCCAGCACCTTGTTGGTGGCGGCGATGACGCGGACATCGACCCGGGTCGGAATGCGCGCGCCAAGTGGCTGGACCTCTCCATCCTGCAGGATGCGCAGCAGCTTGACCTGCGTTTCGAGCGGCATCTCGCTGATTTCATCGAGAAAGATCGTGCCCATGTCGGCATCGGCAAACTTGCCGATCTGCCGTTCAAATGCGCCGGTAAAGGCGCCGCGTTCATGGCCGAACAGTTCCGATTCGACGAGATTGGCCGGTATGGCCCCGCAATTGACTGCTATCATCCGGTTGCGGTGACGGGGGGAGGCTGCATGGATGGCCTGGGCAATGACTTCTTTGCCGACGCCGCTTTCCCCTTCGATCAGAACCGGAACGCGGGCCCGGGCTGCCTTGGCGGCGATGGCGAGTGCGGCGAGAAATTGCGGGGCGCTGCCGACGATCTCGTTAAAGGCGAGGGGTGCGGACAGCTTTTCGCTCAGCGGACGCAACTCTCCGGTTTTGTTATCGCATTTATCCAGCGTTGCATCGAGGGCGGCGAGCAGGCGGTCGGGCGCGATCGGCTTGACCAGATAATCGGTGGCGCCTGCGCGCATGGCTTCCACCGCGTCGAGCACATTATTCTGGGAAGTGAGAACCAGTACCGGCAGGGACGGGCGCTGAGCCCGGATTTGCGCTAATATTTCCACCGGGCGGATCTGGGGATTCCACTGATCGATCAGGACGGCATCAAGCTGCATGCCATCGCGCGTGCCGAGAGTTGCCCGCGCGATCGATGCGTCGCTGGCGAAGATAGTTCGCCAGCCCGACCGGGCGGCAATAGCCGATATCAGTCGTTTCTGTGCTGGTTCGTCATCGATCAGCAATAGCAGTGGTGTGCCGTTCAGCGCCATCCGTAATCCTCATTTGAGGTAACCCGCATAACGGTACAGAGTAAAAAGCTGATTAATTGCGACCGAGGTCACAGAATTGATAGCTTGTAGAGGTTTCCTATCCGACTTAAACAAGAGATTGCCACAGAATGAAAAATGCACTACAGATCAAAATTGAGGCATGGGGGATGAAGATGGCATCGCAAAATGACATGAGAATGGCCGAAACGACCTATTCCGGTTTCGTGACCTTCGCAAAGTGGGGCGCAATTGCCGCTATGGCTGTTGCCGCAATCGTGATTCTGCTGATTTCCTGACTTTATCCCTTAACAGAGAAAACCGCGGATAAGGGGAGGGGATAGTTTGAAAATATCCGTATTGAAGGAACAGGCCGTCGGGGAAAGGCGGGTCGCCGCGACCCCCGAGACTGTGAAGAAATTTATTGCCCTCGGGGCATCTGTCGCCGTCGAATCGGGTGCGGGCGTTGCCGCATCGATTGCCGATGAGGATTATGCGGCTGCCGGTGCAACTGTGGCGGATCGCGCCGCCGTTCTGGCCGATGCCGGCATTATACTCGGTGTGCAGGGGCCGGATCCGGCAAGCCTTGGCGGTGTTCGGAAAGGTGTCTGGCTTGTTGCCGGGTTGAATCCGTTCGGAGCCGGGGAAGATGGCGGGCGCGCCCGGGTCGACGCCTATGCCGCAGCCGGGCTGGAGGCGCTGGCGATGGAATTCATGCCGCGTATCACCCGCGCCCAGTCGATGGATATATTGTCGTCGCAATCCAACCTTTCCGGCTACAAGGCCGTGCTCGATGCCGCCCATGAATATGGACGCGCCTTTCCGATGATGATGACGGCGGCCGGGACGGTGTCCGCGGCCAAGGCCTTCATCATGGGTGTGGGTGTCGCCGGGTTGCAGGCGATTGCGACGGCGCGGCGTCTCGGCGCGCAGGTGTCGGCGACCGATGTGCGCTCTGCGACGAAAGAGCAGATCATGTCGCTCGGCGCGAAACCGATTTTCGTGGAGAGCGTTGCCGGAATTGAAGGCGAGGGTTCGGGCGGTTACGCCACCGAAATGTCTGAGGACTATAAGAAGGCACAGGCCGATCTGGTTTCCGCGCATATCGCCAAGCAGGATATCGTCATCACCACCGCGCTTATTCCCGGGCGTCCGGCACCGCGCCTGATTTCGGATGCGCAGATCGCCACCATGCGGCCCGGCAGCGTGATCGTTGATCTTGCGGTCGAACAGGGCGGCAATGTCGAAGGTGCGGTAGCGGGCGAAGTGGTGGAACGCCATGGGGTCAAGATTGTCGGCCACAAAAATGTGCCGTCGCGTCTTGCTGCCGATACGTCCGCGCTGTTCAGCCGGAACCTTTTCAATTTCCTTTCGGCCTTTTGGGACAAGGAAAAGAATGCACCCGAGCTCGATGACGAGATCGGCAACGCCATTCGCCTGACCAAGGACGGCAAGGTCGTGAACGAGCGATTGCTCACCAACTGATTCAGCCCCGGTCCGTCCTTTTGACGCGGCCTTGAAAACAGGGGGATATGATGGACTTCATTTCCATTCTTTCGATTTTCGTGCTGGCGTGCTTCGTCGGCTATTATGTCGTCTGGTCGGTTACGCCGGCTCTTCACACGCCGTTGATGGCGGTTACCAACGCCATTTCCTCGGTCATCATCGTCGGCGCGCTGATCGCGTCGGCCGAAGCCGGCGAAGGGCTGGCCAAATGGCTGGGCCTTGCGGGCGTGGTCTTTGCCTCGATCAATATCTTCGGCGGCTTTGCCGTCACCGAACGCATGCTGGCCATGTACAAGAAGAAGGAGCGTAAGTGATGCACGAAGTCGCTGCACTCCCCTGGCCGGTAGCGCTGGCCTATCTGGTATCGGGCATATTGTTCATTCTGGCCCTGCGCGGGCTTTCCAGCCCGGCATCGAGCCGCAACGGCAATCGCTTCGGCATGGCCGGCATGGCCATTGCCGTGGGGACGACGCTGGCCACCCATAAATTCCTCGACATGGCGGAAATTTTGGGGGCGATCGTTATCGGCGGTCTGATCGGTTTCGTGAT
This sequence comes from Sphingomonadales bacterium, assembly GCA_006226685.1. GTDB lineage: Bacteria > Pseudomonadota > Alphaproteobacteria > Sphingomonadales > Sphingomonadaceae > Sphingobium. Next base: position 20,313 of record SBGG01000100.1, on the reverse strand, counting down.
CGCCCGGCGCATCGCGATGACGGCGATGCCGCAACTCGTCGCGGCTTTCCACTCGCTGGTCGGTATGGCCGCCGTGGTGGTGGGTGCCGCCGCTTTCCTCAGCCCGGTTGCCTTCGGCATCGCGGATCCCGAAACCCTGCAGATTTTTCCCGTCAGCCGGATCGAAATGGGGCTTGGCGTCGCGATCGGCGCGATCACCTTTTCCGGGTCGGTCATCGCCTTTCTGAAGCTGAACGGCAATATGTCGGGCAAGCCGATCATGCTGCCCATGCGGCATTTCATCAATCTCGGCACGCTGGCCGCGATTCTGGGCCTTGTCGCCTATTTCGTCACCGATCAGAGCCCATGGATATTCTGGACCGTTACGGCGCTGAGCTTCGTCATCGGGTTCCTGCTGATCATCCCGATCGGCGGCGCGGACATGCCTGTCGTGGTGTCGATGCTGAACAGCTATTCGGGATGGGCCGCAGCGGCGATGGGTTTCACGCTGCACAATACGGCGATGATCATCACCGGCGCGCTGGTCGGGTCTTCGGGCGCGATCCTCTCCTACATCATGTGCAGGGCGATGAATCGCAGCTTCATCAGCGTTATCGCAGGCGGCTTCGGTGCCGAAGCCGGACCGTCGGGCGGCGGTGAGCCGAAGGAGCAGCGCCCGTGGAAACGCGGTTCCGCAGAGGATGCCGCTTTTCTGATGGAACAGGCGGAAAATGTCATCATCATTCCCGGATATGGCATGGCGGTCAGCCAGGCACAGCATGCGCTGCGCGAAATGTCGGACATGCTCAAGGAAGCGGGCGTCAACGTCAAATATGCGATCCATCCGGTCGCGGGGCGCATGCCCGGGCATATGAACGTGCTGCTGGCGGAGGCGAGCGTGCCTTATGACGAGGTGTTCGAGCTGGAGGATATCAACAGCGAATTTTCTCAGGCGGACGTGGCATTCGTCATCGGCGCGAACGACGTCACCAACCCGGCGGCGAAGACGGACAAGAGCTCGCCCATTTACGGTATGCCGGTGCTCGATGTCGCCAATGCCAAGACGGTGCTGTTCGTGAAACGTTCCATGGGAGGAGTCGGCTATGCCGGTGTCGATAATGACGTGTTCTACATGGACAATACGATGATGCTGCTTGGCGATGCCAAAAAGATGGTCGAGGAGATTGTGAAGGCGCTGGACTGATTCCGGTCCTTTCAGCCTGAATTCGGATCCATCAGAATTCCCTGTCGCCCGGGCGCCCTGCGTCCGGGCGTTTTTGTTGGCCGGGTCAGGGGGGGCGGTCAGGGGCATCATCTGCCACTTTGGAAATCGCAGTAAATCAAAGGGGTGTGGTGGGCCGACCGATCTGATCGGGCCGCGAGCCGCTCAAAAAAAAAAGGGCGCGACCAACTTGGTGGACGCGCCCTATGAAGTGCCGAGGAGGAGGCGCGGGAAGACGCCTCTGACCGGAAGAGAGTGGGAGAGGCTTGGAAGCATGCCGCTCTCGTCCCTGTCGAGATCCTGTCTAGTTGGGATTCTCGGCAGCGACGTTGACCTGAATCAAGAATAGCGATTTTTTACTTCAGAAATTTTCTGACGGTTGATGCGAATTTTTCCGGCTGATCGATCATCAGCATATGTCCGCCGGGACCGATGCCGACAAGGCTGGCCCGGGGTGCTTTCGCATAGGCCTGACGATAACGTCGGCTCTGGTCTGTCGCCATGTCGCGCTCGGCGGGCAGGGCGTAGACAACCTCGAGCGGGCAGGCGATGTCCTTCAGTCGCGATGTCAGGTCGATCTCGGCCAGTTCCGTCAGCGCTTGTGCGATGACGCGCGGGTCACTGTCCTGTCCTCCCGGTGTTTGCATCAGCATCCGGGCGAAAATCTGGCGCCCCGCTTTCGTGCCGGTGAAATAGCCGTTGAGCTGACTGGCGAGATAGCCGACCCCCTGTGCCGTGCCGCCCAGCATCGCCGCCCCTTCCGGCAACATGTCGACGACCATGATGCGGTTGACCGCCCTGGAGTGGCGCAGGGCCAGCATCATTGCCAGCGTGCCGCCCATGCTGTGGCCGATCAGGGTCGGCTGTCGCATCGGTCGGGAGGAAATATAGCGCGCCAGTTCCGCCGTCAGCGGTGAGAGCATCGGCCCGGTGGCATTGGCGCCGGCACCCAGCCCCGCAAAACCCGCGACATGGACGAGATGCAACCGGTGGCCGGAAAGCTGCCCCGCCAGCCCGTTCCAGATGGAAGGTCCGCTGGCGAGACCCGGTATCAAGACTATATCGCGTCCGGCGGGCCCCAGTGTTCCGCGCCGCGTTATCCGCAGTCGGTTGGAAGAGAAGGGAGCGGGGCCGGTTGCCCCGATCGCCTGCCCGATCACCTCAGTGCCAGACAGGGGTGCGATCAGCGATCCCGCCAGCATGGTAAGCAGAACCCGGCGGTCGATCGGCATGGAATTGTGGAATTTCATTCCCATATCAGTCCTGAATGCTCGATAAAGGGGAAATACGGTCCTGTCTCGGTGCTGGTTTCGCGAATTAACGCAATATTTGAATCGTTCATCGCATAATCGCTTTTACGAACCGAAAAAATGGGCAGAATTCCCGAATAGGGTATCCGGTTATCCGGGCATGTGGGTCACTATACCGATAGGGTGATGGGGAAATGGAATATCGTCGTTCGGGCGGAATCGTGATCAGGCGAGGTGGGCATCCGGATGCTCGGGCTTCCGGACGGCTCTGGACCCGGGCTGTGGTCGCTTTCGTGCTGCTTTCGGGGTGCGTTGCCGATGCATCGGTGCAGCATCGGGTGACGAGCGCGGCCAATGCGCCTTCTGCGGCGGCCGCTCCTTCCGTTCCTGCCCCGGTTCTTGCTCGCGGTGCGGCTAATGCAGCGACGTCGGTAAGAGGCAATATCCCCGCCCCGGCCGACCTGAAGGCGGCGATCACCACGCTGGGGCGCAACTTCAAGGGCACCGCCGCCATTTCGGTGCGCCGCGTCGATGCGGATTGGGACATTGCCTATAATGGCGCGATGCCGATGCCGCAGCAGAGTGTGTCGAAGCTCTGGGTTTCGATGGCCCTGCTCGATGCGGTCGATCGCGGTAAGCTGACGATGAAGGATGCGGTTACTCTGGGCAAGGATGACTTGACCCTGTTCCACCAGCCGCTGGCGGCAATGGTTGCGAAGGGGCCTTATACCACCGACCTCTCCGATCTCTTCACGCGTGCGATGCAACAGAGCGACAATACCGCCAATGATGCCCTGCTGCGCAAAGTGGGCGGTCCGGCGGCGGTGCGGTCCTTCCTGGCGCGGCGTTTCATTCCGAACATCCGTTTCGGCCCGGGCGAGCGCCTGCTCCAGAGCAAGACCGCAGGGCTGGTCTGGGATCAGAAGCTGTCGCTCGGCCGTAATTTCTATTCCGCGCGAGCGAATTTGCCGCGTTCCGTGCGGGAAAAGGCGCTGGACGATTATCTTGCCAATCCGCCGGACGGCGCGGCGGCCAGTTCGATCACGCTTGCGCTGGCTAAGCTGAAGCGGGGAGAGATGCTGTCGCCAGCTTCCACCAGCTATCTGCTTTCTACCATGGCCGGGGCGAAGACGGGGCCGCAGCGGATCAAGGGCGGGGTCCCGGCCGGCTGGTCCTATGCGCACAAGACCGGCACCGGGCAGGATCTGCCGCCGCGTTCGACCGGCTATAATGATGTCGGCATCATGACCGCGCCCGATGGCACAAGCTATGCGGTGGCGGTGATGATCGGCAGCACGACCGTATCCATCCCCGAACGGTGGGAGTTGATGCAGGGGGTCGCGCGGGCAGTGGTCGCCAGCCATAATGGGTTGAAGTAACGGTGCTTTAGTTCCGGTCCTGCCTCTTGCCGGATGGCATCGGGCAGATGGCCGGGGCGGTGCTTTATCCCTCCGCCGGTATGCTCAGCAGAATGACCGCTACAGCGATCAGCAGACCTGTTATGTACATCAGGAAACCGGCATGGTTCGGGCGGTCGCCGCGAGCGCACAGGATCGCCGCGGTCGCGCTCTGCAATCCGTAATAAAGGACGAACGCCTTGGAGGCGTAGACGATGATTTCCACTATGTTGGATGTCAGGGTTATCAGAATTGCGATGGTGGCTGTCCCCGCATAGCCCCATCTGACGCCGACCCGGTCGCCGCTGGCGGAACGGACGAGGCCGCCCGCACCGTTCATGTCCGCCACCGCCGCCGATAGCTGCGAGGCGAGCGCGGTCAGGATGATGAGCGGTGCGACCGCCCAGCCCAGCGGGGCCAGCATGTCGATGATTGCCGTTTCCTCGACCGCTCCCTGTGGAGGGCTGTTCCCGAAAAAGGGAGTCAGCAAGGCGATGAACGGTACATAGATGCAGGTGGCGATGATCTGGGCGCGGCGCATCGTTCGGATGCGCGTTTCCCGGTCATAGGCATGACCGAGGTAGCGCGAGGTTTCGAACCCCTGCACAAGGATGACCAGGCCGAGCAATATGCCGATCTCCCGCACATTGGCCGGATGGTCGATGGCGGGCAGGGCGATCATAGCTGCCATGCCCGCATGGGCGACAGTGAGCAGTAACGACAGCAGCAACCCGGAAATCAGCGCCAGCTTGAGACCGACGGCGGGCAGTTCGATATTTTCCAGCCATCGCAGGCCGCGAAACGTACCGATAAGGCCCAGAAGCGCGATGATAGCGACCGACAGCCAGCGGATATTCGAGACTGTTTCCAGACCGACCATGCGCAGGGCAAAGGCCGCGAACAGGTTGAGATAATAGGAAACGGACACGAAATAGGCGAGGGCGAGCGCTAAGTCGGACAGCTTGTCGAGCCGCGCCAGCCAGAGCGGAGGTCCGTCGGACGAGATCAGCGGCTCGGCATGACGGATATTATAACGAATGGCCGATCCGAACAGCCAGCCGATCGCGCAGAGAGCGGCCATGGCAAAGGCGGCGAGGCTGCCGGTCGCCCGGGCCAATATCGGGCCGGCGATCAGGAAACCCGAACCGATGATCGAGGCGAGCGGCGTGACGGTCGCGCGCCAACTGCTGTTACGGAGCAGGCGGGGGTTGAGAGTGATGGTAGCGGCGATCAGCGCGCCTGCGATCATGATCCAGCTCGACATCGGGTCCATCCATAGCGGCCTCGTTGGTGCGGTCAAATCCGGGGCGGGGCGCTGGCCTGTTCCTTCGCGCCTTCCGCGCTGCTATCCCCCTCGCCATGGTCAGTCAGAATCATCTCTATCTCGTCGATGGCAGCGGCTATATTTTCCGCGCCTATCATCAGCTTCCGCCGCTTACCAACCGGCATGGCGTGCCTGCGGGCGCGGTCTATGGCTATACCGCTATGCTGTGGAAGCTGGCCAAGGAATTGCACGAGGCGGACGGGCCGACCCACCTTGCGGTCATTCTCGACAAGTCGGGCAAGACCTTCCGCAACGATCTTTACGATAAATATAAGGCGAACCGGCCGCCGCCGCCCGAGGATCTGGTTCCGCAATTCCCGTTGATCCGGGAGGCGACGCGCGCCTTTTCCCTGCCCTGTATCGAGGAGCAGGGGTTTGAGGCGGACGACATCATCGCCAGCTATACCATGGCTGCGCTCGCGCGCGGCTGGCATGTCACCATCGTATCGTCCGACAAGGATCTGGCGCAGCTCATCCAGCCGGGCGTGGATATGCTCGACACGATGAAGAATGAGCGTCGCGCCGGTGATTATGTGATGAAGAAATTCGGGGTGACGCCCGACAAGCTGGGCGATGTGCTCGCGCTGATGGGCGACGCGGTCGACAATGTGCCGGGCGTGCCCGGTATCGGCCCCAAGACGGCGGCAAAGCTCATTAATGAATATGGCACGCTCGACGGTGTGTTCGCGGCGGTGCCGGATATGAAGCCTTCGAAGATGAAGGAAAAGCTGGTCGAGAATGAGGGTATGGCGCGGCTCTCTCGCGAACTGGTTGAACTGCATCGCGAAGTGCCCCTGCCGGACCCGCTCGACGATCTGGCGCTGGGAGAGATACCGCCGGAGCCGTTGCGGGTTTTTCTGGCCGATCAGGGTTTCAATTCGCTGCTCTCGCGTCTCAAGGCGGTGGCTCCCGCAACAGGGGCGGCCGAGGCGTCGGCGACCTCCGCCGGGGCGGCCTCGGTGCCCGTCGCTGCGGCTTCGGTTCCGGTCGAACCGGAAGTGCCCGACCTGCCGCCGATCGACCGCAGCCTCTACGAGACGGTGACGGACGCGGCGGCGCTGGATCGCTGGATCGCCGATGCGGTTGCCGGTGGCGTGGTCGCGGTGGATACCGAAACCGACGCGCTGGATGCGATTTCCGCGCGGCTGGTCGGGATCAGCCTTTCGACCGGGCCGGGAAAGGCCTGCTATATCCCGGTCGGCCATGGCGGCACCGATATGTTTGCCGAAAAGCCGGATCAGCTCGATACGGTGCTGGTGCTGACGAAGCTCAAGCCCTTGCTTGAGGATGAGGGGGTGCTGAAGATCGGGCATAACCTCAAATATGATATGAATGTGCTCGATCGCGCCGGGCGGCTGGCGGGGCTGGGCGGCATTATGATCAGGCCCTATGACGACACCATCCTGCTGAGCTTCGATCTGGAAGCGGGCAAGGGGCTGGGCGGCCATGGCATGGACGAGGCGGCGAAGCTGCACCTCGGCCATGAATGCATTGCGTTCAAGGAGGTGGCGGGCGCTGGCAAGAAACAGATCAGCTTTGCCGAGGTGCCGCTCGACAAGGCGACCGAATATGCCGCCGAGGATGCCGAGGTGACATTCCGCCTGTGGCAGATGTTCAAGCCCCGGTTGCATCGGGAAGGTGTGACCCGCGTCTATGAGCTGGTCGACCGGCCGCTGGTGCCGGTGATCGCCGCGATGGAGCGGGAAGGCGTGAAGGTCGACCGGGACTATCTCTCTCGTCTTTCAGGCGAGTTTTCTCATGGACTGGCCGCGCTGGAAAAGGAAATTCATGATCTTGCCGGGCAGGAATTCCTGATCGGCAGCACGCAGCAGCTCGGCGCGATCCTGTTCGACAAAATGGGATATAAGGGCGGGAAGAAGGGCAAGAGCGGCGCCTATTCCACCGATGTGACGGTGCTCGAAAAGCTGAAGGCCGAAGGGGCGCCGATTGCGGGCAAGGTGCTCGACTGGCGTCAGCTTGCAAAGCTCAAATCCACCTATACCGATGCGTTGCAGGCGCAGATCAATGCCGAAACCGGGCGTGTCCACACCAGCTACAGCCTGTCGGGCGCGCAGACCGGGCGGCTTTCCTCCACCGACCCCAATCTCCAGAATATCCCGATCCGCACCGAGGCGGGGCGCCAGATTCGCGATGCGTTCATCGCGGAGAAGGGCAAGCTGCTGATGTCGGCCGACTATAGCCAGATCGAACTGCGTCTGGCGGCGCATATGGCCAATGTTCCGGCGTTGAAGGAGGCGTTCGCGCGCGGCGAGGATATTCACGCCGCGACCGCGCAGGAGCTGTTTGGAGAAGTGAACCGGGATACGCGCGCGCGCGCCAAGACGATCAACTTCTCGATCCTCTACGGCATTTCGCGCTGGGGGTTGGCGGCGCGGCTGGAGATCACGCCCGACGAGGCGCAGGATATGATCGCCCGCTATTATGACCGTTTCCCCGGCATCGGCGCCTATATCAACGAAACGCTGGAGAAGGCGCGCGCCAACGGCTTTACGGAGACGTTGTTTGGTCGCAAGACATGGTTTCCGCGCATCAGGGCCAGTGCCCAGCATGAACGGCAGGGCGCGGAGCGTGCCGCCATCAACGCGCCGATACAGGGCACGAGCGCCGACATCATCAAGCGGGCCATGGTGCGCATGGGGCCCGCGCTGGAACGGGCCGGCCTCGGGCAGGTGAAGATGCTGTTGCAGGTGCATGACGAACTGGTGTTTGAATTGCCGGAAGAGGATGTCGAGGCGGCCAGCGCGGTCATTCGCGAGGTGATGGAAAATGCGTCCGCGCCGCTGGTCGCCATGTCCGTGCCGCTGGTCGTGGAAGTGGGAACCGGGCCGAGCTGGGGTGCGGCGCATTAGGGGCCTGACCTTAAGGTCTGATTGTGCGGATAAGGCGGGGAGGGGCGGTTTTTCACGCTTCGGTTTCCGAGCTGCCCATTCTTGATCGAAGTCAAGGACGATTGGTGAGGGCGTGGCCAGGGTCAAGACTCCCGATAGTCTTGGATGGAAGCTTATGGACGCACCTGTCACCCCCTTTCAGATGCTCGGCGGCGCGGAGGTCGTCGCATCGATCGTCGATCGTTTTTATGACCTGATGGATGAAGATCCGGCCTATGCCGATGTCCGGGCGCTTCATGCCGGGGATCTGACGAAGATCAGGAGCGGGTTGAAGGAATTTCTCAACGCCTGGCTGGGCGGACCGAGGGACTGGTTCGATCGCGGCGTGTGCATGATGTCGCTGCACGGCAAGCTTCCGATCGCGCGGGAAGCCGCCCGGCAATGGGCCGATGCGATGCAGCGCGCGATCATGGAACGGAACGACATCGATCCACAGCTGGCCGAGGCAATGGCCGAACGTCTGGACCAGATGGCGATGAGCATGGTCAATCGCGGCGAAAAGGGGAAGGAAGCCGCCTGATCGCGGCTTGCGTGTCCTTCGGTCGGGCCCTTCTCTCGATCAGGCGGCGCGCGCGGTCACGATATAGTTGAGCGCCTCATTGTCGCTCAGCGTCAGCCCCTTGCCGGGGGTGAAGGCGATGCCGCGCCGGTCGACGATCTTCAGGCCCGCTTCGGCGAGCAGCGCCTCCAGTTCCTCGGGCGTCAGAAACTTGTCCCAGTCATGCGTGCCTTTGGGGATCATCCCCAGACCCTCGCCCAATGTGATCATCGCGAGGCGGGATGCGGGGGTGCGGTTCGGCGTGGACAGAATGAGCAGCCCGCCCGGCGCCAGCGCCTCGGCAAGGCCGCGCGCGAACAGCAACGGCTCGGTCACATGCTCGATCACCTCCATTGAGGTGACGAGATCGAACACGCCCTTGCACCCGAGCGATTCGATGCCGGTCGCGCGATAGTCGATGGCGAGGCCTTGCCGCGTGGCATGGGCTTTTGCCGCTTCAATATTTTCCGGGGCAGCGTCGATCGCCATTACCTCCGCGCCCATCCGGGCGAGGGGTTCGGCGAGCAGGCCCGCGCCGCAGCCGACATCGAGCGCCTTTTTCCCGGCAAGGGGGCGCAGGGCGCGCGGGTCGCCGTGCCAATGGGTGTCGATCGCCTGCCGGACATAGCCGAGCCGGACGGGATTGAGCTTGTGCAGCATCGCGCTGGACCCGTTCGGGTTCCACCAGTCGGCCGCCAGCGTGCCGAAATGGCTGGCTTCCTGTGGATTGATGGTTGTCGCGGCGTTGCTTGCCATATCGGTCCTCGATCACTATAGCGGCGCGGTTTTCGCGTTTCGGGGGAAGCCCCTATACGCATGTCTTTTATCGAAACACAGGTCTGGCAGCAAATATGGCGCGCATCGTAATGAAATTCGGCGGAACCTCGATGGCGGGGATGGAGCGAATTCGTAACGTGGCGGCGCGTGTCAAACATGTGGTCGATCAGGGCAATGAAGTCGCCGTCGTCGTTTCCGCCATGGCGGGCGAGACGGACCGGCTCGTCGGTTTCTGCCGCGAGGCCAGCCCGCTTTATGATCCGGCCGAATATGATGTCGTGGTGGCGAGCGGCGAGCAGGTGACGAGCGGCTTGCTGGCGATGACGCTGAAGGCGATGGGGGTTGACGCCCGGAGCTGGCTGGGCTGGCAATTGCCGATCCGCACGATCGAAACCCATGCCAAGGCACGGATCGAACGGATCGAGACCGACGCTCTGGTCGCCGCAATGCAGTCGGGGCAGGTCGCGGTGATTCCGGGCTTTCAGGGCATGATGGCGGATAACCGGATCGCGACTCTGGGACGCGGCGGTTCCGATACTTCGGCGGTCGCGGTCGCGGCGGCGGTCAAGGCCGACCGCTGCGATATCTATACCGATGTGAACGGTGTCTACACCACCGACCCCCGCATCGTGTCGCGCGCGCGCAAGCTCAACATGGTGACCTATGAAGAGATGCTGGAACTGGCGTCTGTCGGGTCCAAGGTGCTTCAGACCCGTTCCGTCGCGCTGGCGATGAAGGAAAAGGTACGGGTGCAGGTTCTCAGCTCGTTCGACAGCCCGGATCAGACCGATCTGCCCGGAACGCTGATCGTCGGTGAACAGGAAATAGAGGATAGCGATATGGAACGTCAGCTCATCACCGGCATCGCCGCCGACAAGAATGATGCGAAGATCATCGTCACCCGCGTGCCCGACAAGCCGGGCGCGGTCGCCAGCATCTTCACCCCGCTGGCCGAAGCGAGCATCAATGTCGACATGATCATCCAGAATGACAGTAAGGACAAGGAAGAGACGGACGTCACCTTCACCGTGCCGCGCGCCGACCTTGCCCGCAGCGTCGATATTCTTGAGGCGCGCAAGGAAAGCATCGGTTTCCGCCGTATCATCACCGACAGCGAGATCGCGAAGATCAGCGTGGTCGGCGTCGGTATGCGCAGCCATGCCGGTGTCGCGGCGATCATGTTCAAGACGCTGGCCGATCGTGGTATCAATATCGAGGCGATTTCGACCAGCGAGATCAAGGTTAGCGTGCTGATCGACGAGGACGAGACCGAACTGGCGGTGCGCGTGCTGCATAGCGCCTATGGCCTCGACGCCGCCGAGGCCGCCTGACCGATGGCGAGCGCGCGGTTGCGGGAGTTGATGGCGCGCGGGACCGCGCTGCTCGGGTCTGAAGTCGCGATTATTTGCGGCGCGATGAGCTGGGTGTCGGAACGGCATCTGGTTTCGGCGGTCAGCAATGCGGGCGGTTTCGGCCTGATCGCCTGCGGTGCGATGACGCCGGAGCTGCTGGATACGGAGATCGCCGCGACGAAGGCGATGACCGACCGGCCTTTCGGCGTTAACCTCATCACCATGCATCCGCAGCTCATGGACTTGATCGCGGTGTGTGCGAAACATGGCGTCGGCCATGTCGTGCTGGCCGGCGGCCTGCCGCCCAAGGGCAGCATCGAGGCGATCAGGGAAAGCGGCGCGAAGGTGATCTGTTTCGCGCCGGCGCTGGCACTGGCGAAAAAACTGGTCCGTTCCGGCGTCGATGCCCTCATTATCGAGGGGATGGAAGCGGGCGGCCATATCGGCCCGGTCGCGACCAGCGTGCTGGCACAGGAAATTTTACCGGAACTGGCGAAGGATGTGCCGATTTTCGTCGCGGGCGGTATCGCCCGGGGGGAAGCCATTGCCGGCTATCTCGAAATGGGCGCGGCGGGGGTTCAACTCGGCACCCGGTTCGTCTGTGCGACCGAAAGCATCGCCCATCCTGCGTTCAAAAAAGCGTTTCTCCGCGGCAATGCCCGTGATGCGGTGGCGAGCGTGCAGATCGACCCGCGCCTCCCGGTCATCCCGGTTCGCGCGCTTAAAAATGCCGGGACGGAGGCATTTACCGCGAAGCAGCGCGAAGTCGCGCAGATGCTGGATGACGGCAAGGTCGATATGGCCGCGGCGCAGCTTGAGATCGAGCATTTCTGGGCCGGGGCGCTGCGCCGCGCGGTGATTGACGGGGACGTTGAAAATGGGTCCGTCATGGCCGGGCAGTCGGTCGGGATGGTGACGAAGGAAGAGCCCGTCGCGGACATTATTGCCGAATTGCTGGAGCAGGCTGACGCGGCCCTTGGTGCTCGCTGACCCCTTCCGCCCCTGTATGCGGCACGGCTTTGCGGGCCGCCTGGGGGAGGGACAGCATGTATTTTGATCCGCGTCCGATAATCCAGCGCTTGGCATCGCTCGGCGCTTTCTGATAGCGGTTGCTTCATGGTCAACACGCCCGCCACCGCCGTCGCCGCCGCCCGGCATATCCTCACCCGCCTGCATGAGGTGATGGCGTCTCGCACCGGCGCTCAGGCCAAGCTTAACAAGGTCGTCGAGATTATCGCCGATGAGCTGTCGAGCGAGGTCTGTTCCGTCTATCTGCTGCGCGAGGGCATGCTGGAATTATATGCCACGCGCGGGCTGAAGCAGGAGGCGGTGCATGTCACCCGGCTCGCCCCCGGGGAAGGGCTGGTCGGTATGATCGCCCGCAATGTCGAAACGCTGAACCTTGATGAGGCTGCGGCCCACCCGGATTATGCCTATAAGCCGGAGACGGGCGAGGAACTGTTCCACAGTTTCGCGGGTGTGCCGATCGTTCGTCGCGAAGATGCGGTCGGCGTGCTGTGCGTGCAGCATACTGACCCGCGCCGTTATGAAGAGGTAGAGATCGAGGCGCTGCAGACTGTGGCGATGGTGCTGTCCGAACTGATCTCCAACGCCGGTCTGGTGGATGAACATCCCGGTGACGTGCGCACCGCCGGAACCCAGACGCAAATTGTCAGCGGTCTGCAACTGGTGATGGGCATGGCGCGCGGACAGGCGGTGTTTCACCAGCCGCGCATCACCATCGAGCATACCGTCGCCGAGGATGTCGAAGCGGAGCGTGCCCGCGTCTATTCCGCCTTCGCCAAGATGCGCGAGCAGATCGACACGCTGGCCGGAGCTTCGGAATTTGGGGTGGATGGCGAACATCAGGAGGTCATCGAGACCTATAAGATGTTCGCCTATGATGAAGGCTGGTCGCGCCGGATCAACGAGGCGATCGAGAGCGGCCTGACAGCCGAAGCCGCGATCGAACGGGTACAGCAGCGTACCCGGATGCGGATGCGGCAGATTGACGATCCGTTGCTCGCCGACCGGATGCATGATCTGGAGGATCTCTCCAACCGCCTGCTCCGCATCGTTTCCGGGCAACTCGGTACGGCGGCGCAGCTTGGCTTGCGGCAGGATGCGATCCTGATCGCGCGCAATCTGGGCCCTGCCGAACTGCTCGAATATGATCGCCGCCGCCTGAAGGGCGTGGTGCTGGAGGAAGGGTCGCTGACCGCTCATGTCACCATCGTCGCGCGGGCGATGGGCGTGCCGGTTCTGGGCCGCGTCAGGGATGTTCGCCACCTCATCAATGAGGGCGATCCGATATTGATGGACGTGGCGGAGAACCGCCTGTTCGTCCGGCCATCGCCGGACATGGAAGAGGCGTTCGACAGCAAGCTGGTAATGACCCAGAAGCGTCGGGCGGTCTTTGCCGCGATGCGCGATCTGCCTTCGGTAACGCTGGATGGCACGCGTGTCGAACTGATGGTCAATGCCGGGCTGAGGGATGATGTCGGCGCACTGGATGTGACAGGGGCCGACGGCATCGGCCTGTTTCGGACCGAATTTCAGTTTCTCGTTTCCGCCACCATGCCGCAGCGCGAACGTCAGCAGCGCCTCTATCGCGATGTGATGGAGGCGGCCGGGGATCGCCCGGTCATTTTCCGCACTGTGGATATCGGCGGGGACAAGGCGCTGCCCTATCTTCGTGAAGATGATGCGGATGAAGAAAATCCGGCAATGGGTTGGCGGGCGATGCGGCTGGCGCTGGAGCGGGAAGGGCTGATGAAGGCGCAGGCTCGCGCTTTGCTGGAGGCCGCAGCCGGACGCACGCTGCACGTGATGTTCCCGATGATTTCCGAGCCCTGGGAGTTTGAGGCCGGTCGAGATCTGTTCGAGCAGCAGCGTCAGTGGCTGACCGATCGGCGCAAGATGCTGCCTGTCGCGATCCGTTACGGCACGATGCTGGAGGTGCCGGCTCTGGCCGAGGTGCTGGATCTGTTGCTGCCGCGGGTCGATTTTCTGTCGATCGGCACCAATGACCTGACGCAGTTCCTGTTCGCGGCCGATCGCGCTCATCCCAAGCTGGCGGAACGTTATGACTGGTTGGGGCTCGCGATATTGCGGTTTCTCGATAGGGTCGTTCGCGCCTGTGACGCGGCATCGGTTCCGGTGGGTGTGTGCGGGGAAATGGGCGGTAGGACGTTGGAGGCCATGGCGCTGATCGGTCTTGGCATTCGGAGACTGTCGATCACGCCGGCTTCGGTCGGGCCGGTCAAAGCGATGATCCGTTCGCTCGACCTGCCTTCGCTGCGCGATCACGTCACGACTATATTGCGTCAGCCGGTGACTGACCCGAGGGCTTCGCTGGTGGCTTATGCGGAAGCGGCGGGAGTGGAATTGAACTGAGTCCCGGCCCGGATGCCGATGGTTGCGCGGTGTTTAAGGGTGTGAAAAGACGACCTTGAGGCGAACCGACTTTTGCCATAGGCAGGGCGTCGTTGACACTGTTGCAATGGCCGTGGAAAATCGGTCTTGGAAGCAAGCAAGTATTTTGTGGCCGTTGTGGCCGACATATCGATAATCTGGTCGCGCGGGCGGCTCCGGAGCGGGAGCGATATAATGAACGAAATCACTCCAGATGCCGAGATGACGGACGGAGCTCGGGAAGATCGTCCTGGCGCCATGCTGCGCCGGGCGCGCGAGGAACGCGGGATGTCGATCGGCGAAGTCGCCGAGATGACGCGCATTGCCCAGCGCCAGCTCGAAGCGGTGGAGCGTGATGATTTCCGCGCCTTGCCCGGCACTCCCTATGCAGTGGGCTTTGCGCGCGCCTATGCGCGGGCGGTCGGGGCCGATGAGGTTGCGGTTGCAAAGGGGGTGCGTCAGCAACTGGGCATGTTGGGGGCGGCGGATCGCTATGAGGCGTTCGAGCCGGTCGATCCCGCGCGCATTCCGCCGCGCAGGCTCGCCTGGGTTGCCGCCATCGTGATGCTGGTGCTGGCCGTGGCTTATGGTGTGTGGCGTACCCAGTTTTTCACCGCGTCCACCGACGAGGAAATCTCCGATATCAGTAACCGCACCGGGCAGGCTCCCGCGCCTGCCGTCAATCCAACGGCGAACAATGCGGCGGTTCCCGCTTCCGGTCCGGTTGTGCTGACGGCAATGGCGGAAGTGTGGCTGCGCATATATGATCAGGCGGGGGAACGGTTGTTCGAACGGCAGATGGCGAAGGGCGAAAGCTATACCGTTCCGCCCGAGGCCAATAATCCGATGATTCTCACGGGCCGCCCCGATGCCATTGCGGTTACGGTCGGCGGCAAGCCGGTTGCGCCGCTGGGGCCGCCGGAGCGGACGATTTCGGATGTGCCGATCAGCGCGGCAGCATTGCTCGCCCGGCCTTCGGGGGAAGGCCCCGGCGATAGGGCTGGCGTTCCGGCGGCGACTGCCCCCGTCAGACCGGGCGCTTCCGCGGCGATTATCCCTGCCACACGTCCATCGTCGGCAGGTTTCAGCCAACCTGCACAGGCAGCGGTTGCAACGCCGATGCCGCAGGCGGCCACGGAGGCGGCGTCGGATTGAATTGCCGTCGAGGCAGGGTGCTTGCCCTTTATTTTCGCCAGGCAATGGCTATTGTCGGGATCTCATCTGATCGGGGACAGGAATGCGCCACTCGTTTAAATCCTTCACAGCTCTTGTTTCGCTCGCCGGTATAGGAATAGCGGCCTGTGGCCCGGCGCTTGCGGCGGTGGATACCCCCGTTGAGCAGCGTGTCGACAGGCTCGAAAAGGAAATGCGCGCGGTGCAGCGCAAAGTGTTCCCCGCCGGTGCTCCGGTGCAGCCGGATATCGTCGCGGCCGCGCCCGAAAGCACGGCCCTGCCGTCCTCGACGCCGGTCAGCGACCTGATGGCGCGTGTGACCGCGCTGGAATCCCAGCTGGCGACCGTTACCGGTCAGGTCGAACAAAATAGTTATAAGCTTCGGCAGCTTGAAGATCAGTTCAAGAAGATGAAGGCGGATATGGCCCCGCCCGAGCCCAGCGGCGCTATGTCCGGATCGGACGGGGCCGGTCCGGCACCGACGGCCGTCGCCAAGGCTCCCGTTGCCTCCCCCAAGGCTGCGGCCCCTAAGCCTGCGGCGCCCGTTGAAGCGAGCGACAAGCGCAAGGCTGCTGTCGCCGTGATCGAACGGCCCGATACCGGTAATGCGGCCAATGACGCCTATGTCTATGGATATCGTCTGTGGGATGCCAAATTCTACCCCGAGGCGCAGACGCAGCTCAAGACCACAGTCGAGAAATATGGGGATACCTCTGTCGGCAGTCGCGCCGCCAATTTGTTGGGCAGGGCCTATCTGGACGACGGGAAGCCTGCTCTCGCTTCGGTTTCCTTCTATGAAAATTACCAGAAGCGCCCGGAAGGCGACCGGGCCGCGCAAAGCCTCACCTATCTGGGGGAGGCCCTGATCCAGCTTAAAAAGCCGACCGATGCCTGCAAGGTCTATAAGGAGCTGGAATCCTCCTATGGATCGACGCTGACATCGGATCTGCGCGATATGATGGCGAAGGGGCGCGTTCGTGCCAAATGCGGCGCCTGAGCCGCTGCTCGGGCGGTTTCGGGAAGATATCGGCGCGCTGATCGGCGCCGGACATAGTGAAAAGCCAGTGTTTGCCGTGGCGGTTTCCGGCGGACCGGACAGCATGGCGCTGCTCTGGCTTGCGATCCATGCCTTTTCGGGGCAGGTGGCGGCTGCGACCGTTGACCATGGTTTGCGCCCCGAGGCGCGGGCCGAGGCGGAAATGGTCGCCGACTGGTGCGCACAGGCCGGGGTGCCGCATACGATTCTCTCCCCGGCGGAACCGATTGTGGGCAGCATACAGGCGGCGGCTCGTGCCGTGCGCTATGATCTTCTGCATCGATGGCGGGAAGCGCAGGGGGGCGACTGGTTGTTGACCGCTCACCATGCGGATGATCAGCTTGAAACCCTGCTGATGCGGCTCAACCGGTCCTCGGGGGTTGGCGGGCTTGCCGGTATACGGGCGCGCAACGGGGCGGTGTTGCGGCCGCTTCTTGGCTGGCGTCGCGCCGAACTGGCGGAGATCGTTGCTGTGCAGAGGCTTCCCCATGTCCATGACCCCAGCAACAGGGACGAGCGTTATGATCGGGTGGCGATGCGCAACCGGCTAGCCGACGTCGACTGGATCGATCCGCTGGCGGCAGCGCGCAGTGCGGCTGCCTGCGCCGATGCGGAGGACGCGATAGGGTGGGTGATCGACCGGATGATGGCAGAGCATGTTCATAAGTGCGAGGGCGAGACGCTGCGGCTTGACCGGCATGATTTCCCGCGCGAAATTCAGCGTCGCCTGCTCACCCGGATGATCGCGTCGCTGGACCCCGATGCAGCCTCGCCGCGTGGGGAAGCACTTGATCAAGCTCTTGTTCAACTTTTCCGTGGTAAGAAGGCGACCATAGGCCGCTGGCTGTTGTCCGGCGGCGAAGTGTGGACAGTTTGTCCGGCCCCTCCAAGGAGCCGGTAAGGAAGCCATTGTCATTTGCGTCCGCTGCCCTATCTAGGGAAGGATGAAGAGGCTGAAATGAACGACGACAAGGAACCTCAGGGCAATCCCTGGATGAAGAGCGCGATGATCTGGGTCGGCGTGGTGGCGGCGCTGCTGCTGATCGTGTCGATGGTGGAAGGGCGCAACGGCACCACCGTCGGAACGGGCATCGCCTATTCCGATTTCCGCTCGAAAGTGCAGGAAGGCCAGGTGAAGGAGGTGTCCGTCGGGCCCGACCGCATCGTCGGTGTTCTTGCCAATAATCAGAGGTTTTCGACCGTTCCGGTCAACGACCCCGGTCTCACCGCGCTGCTGGACGATTATAATGTCAAATATAGCGGCAAGGCGGAAGAGCAGCCCAGCTTCTGGATGATCCTGCTTTATCAGTCGCTGCCGTTCCTGCTGATCCTCGGCGTTGCCTTTTTCGTGCTGCGCCAGATGCAAAAGGGTGGCGGCGCGGGCGGCGCAATGGGATTCGGCAAATCCAAGGCGAAACTGCTGACCGAAAAGCAGGGGCGTGTGACCTTCGACGATGTCGCGGGTATCGATGAGGCGCGTGAGGAACTGCAGGAAATCGTCGAGTTCCTGAAGGACCCCGGCAAGTTCGCGCGACTGGGCGGCAAGATTCCGAAGGGCGCGCTGCTGGTCGGCAGCCCCGGTACGGGTAAAACGTTGCTCGCCCGTGCGATCGCAGGCGAGGCGGGCGTGCCTTTCTTCACTATCTCCGGTTCCGATTTCGTCGAGATGTTTGTCGGCGTCGGCGCGAGCCGCGTGCGCGACATGTTCGAGCAGGCGAAGAAAAACGCGCCTTGCATCGTTTTCATCGATGAAATCGACGCGGTCGGTCGTCACCGCGGCGCGGGCCTCGGTAACGGTAATGATGAACGAGAGCAGACGCTGAACCAGCTTCTGGTCGAGATGGATGGTTTCGAATCGAACGAAGGCATCATCATCATCGCCGCGACCAACCGCCCTGACGTGCTTGATCCGGCACTGCTGCGTCCCGGTCGTTTCGACCGGCAGGTCGTGGTGCCGCGTCCGGACATTGAAGGGCGCGTCAAGATCCTCGAAGTACATATGAAGAAGGTGCCGCTGGCACCCGATGTCGATGCGCGCACCATTGCGCGGGGCACGCCGGGCTTTTCCGGTGCGGACCTCGCCAATCTCGTCAATGAGGCGGCGCTGATGGCGGCACGCCGCGGCAAGCGGCTCGTTGCGATGAGCGAGTTCGAGGCGGCCAAGGACAAGGTCATGATGGGCGCTGAACGCAAGTCCATGGCGATGACCGAGGAAGAGAAGAAGATGACCGCCTATCATGAGGCGGGACATGCGATCGTCGCGGTTCATGAGCCAGCGTCGGACCCGATTCACAAGGCAACCATCATCCCGCGCGGGCGCGCGCTGGGCATGGTGATGCGCCTGCCGGAACGGGACAGCTACAGCTATCATCGCGACAAGATGTATGCGAACCTTGCCGTGTCGATGGGCGGCCGTGTCGCCGAAGAGATCATCTTCGGCTACGACAAGGTGTCTTCGGGCGCGAGTGGCGACATTCAATATGCGACGAAGCTTGCCCGCGACATGGTGACTCAGTGGGGCATGTCCGACAAGCTCGGCCCGTTGCAATATGAGGAGCAACAGGGCGAGACTTTCCTCGGCTATTCCCAGTCACAGCGTGCGCATATGTCGGACGAAACCGCCAAGGCGATCGACCAGGAAATCCGTAAGACGGTGGAAACCGGCTATGACCGGGCGAAGCAGGTGCTCACCGAGAAGGAGCATGAGCTTCATCTGCTTGCCAATGCACTGCTCGAATATGAAACCCTGTCCGGTGATGAGATCAAGACCTTGCTCGACAAGGGGGAGATCACACGCGAGGACGGCACCAAGATCAAGCCGAGCCCGATACCGGTGGTAGGTACGTCGATCCCGCGTGCGGGGCGGCGGAGCAATGAAAACCTCGGCGGAGCAGCCCCACAAGGGGCGTGAGAGCCAGATAAGAGGGACGGCCATTGTGGCCGTCCTTTTTTTATCGCCGGTTCGTTGAAATCCGATCTATTGGTCGCAAATATGTTGCCGACCGTTCGGGATCCGGCAAACATCATATTTCTTTCAGGGAAGGGCTGTTTTCCTTCCCCCGCTTATCAAAAACAGGATGGTGAATGAAGAAACTGGGGCTGATCGGAGGACTAAGCTGGGGGTCGACCGCACGCTATTACCAGATCGTCAATGAAGGAGTTGCCCGGAAGCTGGGTGGTCTGCACAGCGCGCGGCTATTGGTTGAAAGTCTTGATTTCGCGGACATTGCCGGGTGTGCGACCAGCACGGACTGGGACTGCGCGAGCGACATGCTGGTCGAGACCGCCCGCAGGGTGCAGGATGCCGGGGCTGATGGCCTGATGATCTGCGCTAACAGCATGCATGTAATCTATGATCGCATCGCCGAGGCGGTGGAGATCCCGGTGCTGCATATAGCCGAAGCCGTCGGCGCGAAGATGCAGGCGGATGGCATCAAGACGGCGGCGCTCATCGGCACGCGCAATGTGATGACAGAGAAATTCTACCGCCAGCGGCTTGTTTCCTATGGTGTGTCGCTTCTGCCGCCCGATATGGATCTGGCCGAAAAGGTCGATCACATTGTTTATAGCGAACTGGTTCTGGGCAAGAAGAGCCGGGATTCGGAACGACTGATGAAATCGGAACTGGCCGATATCGCGAAGCAGCAGGTGCAGGCCGTGGTCCTTGCCTGCACGGAATTGGAAATGATCGTTGATGTGCGTGCCAATGTGCTGCCCATCTATGATTCCACTTCCATCCATGCCGATGCGGCGGTCGATTTCATACTGGGCTAAGGCCGAACGCTATTTGATGTTTTCGGGCTGGCGGGCACCAATTCTGAATGGCGCTCGCTTTCAGGCTGATTGACTAGGGCGGATCGACATTCAGAAGATGACGAGCCGAAAATGGTGATTTTGCGTGATCCGGAGCGGAGCGTACTCAAGGTACGTGAGCACCGGAAG